>JBEEOG010000338.1:0-8003 GCA_041191745.1 Pseudomonadota bacterium
GGGGTGGAAGGCGCGGTTCAGGCGGCCCTCGGCAACTGGATCCTCTGGGCCGTCGCGGCCTTGCTGCTGGCGCTGCCCGTCTTCCGCAAACTGCCGTGGCGCGGCGCGGATGGCACGGGGACCGAGACGGCAATCATCCTTCTTTCCGCCGTCGCCTTCTGGCTGCTTTTCCGCTGGCTGGAGGAGAGCGGCGACATGGCCGCCCTGCGGACGCTGGTGGCGCTGGCCGCGACGGTGAACGCCGCGCCGATCTGGCGGATGCGGGGGCAGCCCGTCACGGCGGGGCTGGCCTTTGCGCTGATGCTGGTCTGCGTCGTGGTCCCGCCGGGCGGGGCGGTCTGGCCGGTGGCCTTGGCCGTGCTGCCTGCGGGCGTCGTCGCGGCATGGCTCAGGCGCTGATTTTCCTGCGAAAAATCAGGCCACGATCCTTCTGCGAAGGATCGGAATTTTCGCAGAAAATTCGCCCCGAAAATTCTTCGCAGAAGAATTTTCTGCCCGTCAGACCTCTTCGACCATCACCACGCCCGTGATCGCCTTCACCGCCCCCTTGATCTGCGGTGTGACCGGATAGGGACGCGGCAGGACAAGGTCGATCTCGCGCCCCTGATCGTCCGGCACGGTGATCGTGATCTGCGCCGTGTGCCGCCCGTCCAGCTTGGCGAACAGCGCAGCCACCGATGCCACCGCTTCCGCCCGGTTCAGATGGATACGCAGAGCGTTCGCCCCCGCCTCGGCCGCCAGCGCGTCGATCGGCGCGGCCCCGCGGCACAGCAGCTTCAGCGTATCCCCCTCAAGCGTGGCCTCGACGTTCAGCACCACGTTCCTGCCGGGCTCCAGATGGTCCCGCGCGGCCTCCAGCGTGTCGGAGAACACCGTCACCTCGTAAAGCCCCGTCGGGTCCGACAGCTGGACAAAGGCAAAGCGGTTGCCCTTGGCCGATTTCTTCTCCTGCCGCGACGACACCGATCCTGCCAGCTTGGCCTGCACCAGCCCGCCCTGCGCCTTGACCGCCAGTTCCGCCAGCGTCACCACACCCTTGCGTTTCAGCGGCGGCATGTAGTCGTCTAGCGGGTGGCCCGACAGGTAGAACCCCACCGCCTGATGTTCCTGCGCCAGCCGTTCCACCGGCAGCCAGTCGTCGCGGAAGGGCAGGCGCGGTTCGGGAATGTCCGCCCCCGCCTCGCCGAAGAGGGAAACCTGATTGGACGCCTTCGCCTCGTGGATCGCCGCCGAATAGGCCACCAGCGCATCCAACCCCTCGAACACCCGCGCGCGGTTGGCGTCGAGCACATCGAAGGCACCTGCCCGCGCGAGCATCTCGAGCGGCCGCTTGCCCACCCGCTTCAGGTCCACCCGCCGCGCGAGGTCGAAGAGCGTGGTAAAGGGCCGGTCCCCCCGCGCCTCGACGATCAGACGCATCGCATCAAGGCCCACGTTCTTCAGCGCGCCCAGCGCATAGACGACCTGACCGTCCACCACGGTGAAGGTCGCCAGCGACCGGTTCACGCAAGGGGCGATGGTCCTGATCCCCAGCTTGTCCACCTCGCGCTTGTAGACGGCCAGCTTGTCGGTCAGGTGGATGTCGCAGTTCATGACGGCGGCCATGAATTCGACGGGGTAATTGGCCTTCAGATAGGCCGTCTGGTAGCTGACCACCGCATAGGCGGCGGCGTGCGACTTGTTGAAGCCGTAATTGGCGAACTTTTCCAGAAGGTCGAAGACCTCTCCCGCCTTCTTCTCGTCGATCCCGTGGGTTTCCTTCGCGCCCTTGATGAATTTGGGGCGTTCCTTGGCCATCTCTTCGGGGATCTTCTTGCCCATCGCGCGGCGCAGCAGGTCCGCGCCGCCAAGGCTGTATCCCGCCATGACCTGCGCGATCTGCATCACCTGTTCCTGATAGACGATGATGCCCTGCGTCTCCTTCAGGATATGGTCGATGGTGGGGTGGATCGACTCGATCTCGCGCAGGCCGTTCTTGACCTCGCAATAGACGGGGATGTTCTCCATGGGGCCGGGGCGATAGAGCGCCACCAGCGCCACGATATCCTCGATGCAGGTGGGCTTCATGCGCCGCAGCGCATCCATCATGCCCGAGCTTTCAACTTGGAACACCGCCACCGTCTTGGCCTGCGCGTAAAGCTCGTAGGTCGGCTTGTCATCCAGCGGGATCAGCCCGATGTCGAAGGACACCCCGCGCAGCTTCAACAGGTCCAGCGCGTTCTGGATCACCGTCAGCGTCTTCAGGCCGAGGAAGTCGAACTTCACCAGACCCGCCGCTTCCACCCATTTCATGTTGAACTGCGTGGCGGGCATGTCCGACTTCGGGTCGCGGTAGAGCGGCACCAGCTCGTCCAGCGGGCGGTCCCCGATCACCACCCCCGCGGCATGGGTCGAGGCGTTGCGGAGCAGCCCTTCGATCTGCTCGGCATAGTTCAGAAGCCGCCCCACCACCTCTTCCTTCGCCGCCTCGCGCAGGCGCGGCTCGTCGGCCAGCGCCTTGGTGATCGACACGGGCTTCACGCCCTCCAGCGGGATCATCTTCGACAGCCGGTCCACCTGCCCGTAGGACAGTTGCAGCACGCGCCCCACGTCGCGCACCGCGGCCTTGGACAAGAGCGCGCCGAAGGTGATGATCTGCCCCACCTTCTCGCGCCCGTAACGCTCCTGCACATAGCGGATCACCTCTTCACGGCGGTCCATGCAGAAGTCGATGTCTAAGTCGGGCATCGACACGCGTTCGGGGTTCAGGAAGCGTTCGAAGAGCAGCGCATAGCGCAGCGGATCGAGGTCGGTGATCGTCAGGGCATAGGCGACGAGGCTGCCCGCCCCCGACCCCCGACCGGGGCCCACGGGGATGTCGTGCTGCTTGGCCCGTTTGATGAAATCGGCCACGATCAGGAAATAGCCGGGAAAGCCCATCTTCTCGATGATCCCCAGCTCGAAATCGAGCCGCTCCTGATATTCGGCAGGGCTGACCGCATGGGGGATCACGGCCAGCCGCGCCTGCAGCCCCTCGTTCGCCTGACGGCGCAGTTCCTGCACCTCGTCATCGGCGAAGCGCGGCAGGATCGGCTTGCGCTTGAAGGCGGCAAAGGCGCAGCGCCGCGCGATCCGCACCGTATTCTCCAGCGCCTCGGGCAGATCGGCAAAGAGCGCGCACATCTCGGCCTCGCTCTTGAAATAGTGCTGCGGGGTCAGGCGGCGGCGCGGCTGGCTCTGGTCCACATAGGCCCCGTCGGCGATGCAGATCAGCGCGTCATGCGCCTCGAACATCTCAGATTTCGGGAAATGGACGTCATTGGTGGCCACCAGCGGCAGGCGCAGGTCATAGGCCATCTCGACGAAGCCCCGCTCCGTCGCGGCCTCGGCGGGGGGAAGCTTGCCCCCTTCGCCCGGATGGCGCTGCAGTTCGACGTAAAGCCGCCCCGGATAGGCCGCGGCCAGCCGTTCCAGCAGCGCGCGCGCCCGCGCCGTCTGCCCTGCCTGCAGCAGCCGCCCCACCGGACCGTCCGCCCCGCCAGTCAGGCAGATCAGCCCGCCCGTCAGCGACAGCAGCTCCTCCAGCGTGACCTGCGGCATCCCCGAGAAGGCCATCGCCCCATCGACATAGAGGCGCGAGTTCAGCTTCATCAGGTTCATGTAGCCCGCCTCGTCCTGCGCCAGCAGGACGACCGGCGCGGGCATCTTCGGCCGCTCGCCGGGATTGGCGGGATCGAAACAGACCGAGATCTGGCACCCCACGATGGGCTGGATGCCCGCCCCCTGCGCCGTGACGGAAAATTCCAGCGCGGCGAACATGTTGTTCGTGTCCGTCACCGCCACGGCGGGCATCTGGCCCGCCTCGCAGAGCTTGACCAGTTTCTTCACCGGAACCGCCCCTTCCAGCAGGGAATGTTCCGTATGCACGCGCAGGTGGATGAATCGGGGGGCGTTCGACATGGGGCCAGCCTAGCGAAGCACCACGTCGGGTGAAAGCCTGCCCTGTCTTTCGGCAATGGGCGAAACTGCTTCCGCTCCGCCCGAAAATTCTTTCCTTGCCATGTGGCGGAAGGCGCGGCTTCATGGAAAGAAGAAGATCGGCCACACCAAAAAGGGCCGGGGGCGCGTGGCCCGCTTTACGCCGCATCGGGCGGCCACGCAAGACGCCTCGAACGGGGAGAAGGCGGCGGGTTACATCGATGTCCGAGATCGCGTTTCTCCTGAATGGAACGCCGGTCCGCCTGTCGGGGGCAAGCCCGACCCGGACCCTTCTCGACTGGCTGCGCGAGGATCGCGGCCTGACAGGCACCAAGGAAGGCTGCAACGAAGGCGACTGCGGCGCCTGCACGGTGATGGTCACCGACGCGGGCGGCGCAAAGGCGCTGAACGCCTGCATCCTGTTCCTGCCGCAACTGCACGGCAAGGCCGTCCGCACGGTCGAGGGGATGGCCGGCCCGAAGGGCGAGATGCACCCCGTGCAAGCCGCGATGGTGGACCATCACGGCAGCCAATGCGGCTTCTGCACGCCGGGTTTCGTCGTCTCGATGGCCGTCGCACAGATGCAGGGCCGGACCGACCATGACGACATCCTCGCCGGCAACCTCTGCCGCTGCACGGGCTATGCCCCGATCATCCGTGCGGCCGAAGCCGCCGCGAAAGAAGCCGCGCCCGACTGGATGGCACGGGATGCACAGGCCCTGAACGACCCCGACTTCATCTGTTCCCAAATATCCTCGGGGGGTGAGGCCGAAGGCCGAGGGGGGCTGACAGCCCCCCTGCACGGCTTCCGCCCGCGCAACTCCGACGAACTGGCGGACTGGTATGTGCAGAACCCCGACGCCACCCTGATCGCGGGGGCGACGGATGTGGGCCTCTGGGTCACCAAGACCCTGCGCGACCTTGCCCCCGTGGCCTTCCTGAACGGCGTCACCGATCTGCAGCAGGTCGAACGGCAGGGGGGCATGCTCCATGTCGGCGCGGGCGTCACCATCGCCGCGCTGCGCGACGTGATGGCGGACCACCACCCGTCCTTCGCCGAACTGCTGCGCCGCTACGCCTCAGAACAGGTCCGCAACGCCGCCACCATCGGCGGCAACATCGCCAACGGATCGCCCATCGGCGACGGCCCGCCCGCGCTGATCGCGCTGGGGGCCACGCTGCACCTGCGGCGGGGGGATGAGATGCGGTCCATCCCGCTTGAATCCTTCTTCCTCGACTACCGCAAGCAGGACCGACGGGCGGGGGAATTCGTGGCGGGCCTCTCCATCCCCGAACACGCGCCCGCGCTGCGCTGCTACAAGCTGTCCAAGCGCTTCGATCAGGACATCTCGGCCGTCTGCGGCTGCTTCAACGTGACCGTCGAAGGCGGCCGCGTCACCGCCGCCCGCATCGCCTTTGGCGGCATGGCGGGCATCCCCAAACGCGCCGCGCATGTCGAGGCCGCGCTGATCGGCCAGCCGTGGTCCGGGGCGACCGTCACCGCCGCCCGCGCGGCCTTTGCCGCCGATTTCACGCCCCTGTCGGACATGCGCGCCAGCGCCGCCTACCGCCTGACCGCGGCGCAGAACATGCTGACCCGCTATGTCCATGACCTGAACGGCACCCCCGTTTCCGTGCTGGAGGTGGAGGCATGAGCATGGGCAAATCCCTTCCCCATGACGCGGCCCCCCTGCATGTCACGGGACAGGCGCGCTATGTGGACGACATCCCCCTGCCCGCGGGCACCCTGCATCTGGCCTTCGGCCAGTCCACCGTCGCGCATGGCGAGGTCACGGCCATGGACCTGTCCGCCGTCCGCGCCGCCCCCGGTGTCGTGGCCGTCCTGACGGCCGAGGATTTCGACGAGGTCCCCGACTGCTCGCCGTCCTTGGGCGACGAGCCGCTTCTGGCCACGGGCAAGGTGCATTTCGTGGGCCAGCCCGTGTTCCTTGTGATCGCCGAAAGCCACCTCGCCGCCCGCAAGGCGGCACGGCTGGGCAGGATCACCTACCGCGAACTCCCCGCGCTTCTGACCGTGGACGACGCGCTCGCCGCGAACAGCCGGTTCGAGAGCGGCCCCGTCATCTGGACCAAGGGCGACGCCGCCGCCGCCATCGACGCCGCACCGCACAGGGTGGAAGGGACGTTCGAGGTGGGCGGACAGGAACACTTCTACCTCGAAGGACAGGTCGCCGCCTGCCTGCCGCAGGAAGGGGGCGACATGGTCGTCCTCTCCTCCACCCAGCACCCGACCGAGGTGCAGCACAAGGTCGCCCATGCGCTGCACATCCCCATGAGTGCCGTGCGCGTCGAGGTGCGCCGCATGGGCGGCGGCTTCGGCGGCAAGGAAAGCCAGGGCAACTGGCTGGCCGTCGCCTGCGCCGTGGCGGCGGCGCGCACGGGACGGGCCTGCAAGATGCGCTATGACCGCGACGACGACATGGTCATCACGGGCAAGCGGCACGACCTGCGGATTCTCTACCGTGCGGGCTTTGACGCGCAGGGCAAGCTGGCGGGGGTGGAGTTCACGCATCTCTTCCGCTGCGGCTGGTCGATGGACCTGTCGCTGCCCGTGGCCGACCGCGCGATGCTGCATGCCGACAACGCCTATCACCTGCCCGCCGTCCGGATCGAAAGCCACAGGCTGCGGACGAACACCGCCAGCGCCACGGCCTTCCGCGGCTTCGGCGGCCCGCAGGGGATGGTGGGGATCGAACGGGTGATGGACCACATCGCCCATGCCCTGCGCGCCGATCCGCTGGCCGTGCGGCGCGCCAATTTCTACCGCGCGATGGCGGCGCCTGCGGGAACGGGGGGGCCGTCTGCCCCCCCGCGCCCCCCCGAGGATATTTCCACGAAGAGGAACGAGGGACGGACAGAGCCGGAGGCCGACCTGACCTCGCGCGGGCGGGCGGCTTCGGTCGGATCGCATGCGCTGCCTGCGGATGCGGGCGCGCAGACCACGCCCTATCTGATGCCGGTCGAGGATTTCATCCTGCAGGACCTGACGGCAGAGCTGGAGCGGAGCAGCGACTACCACGCCCGCCGCGCGGCGATTGCCGGTTGGAATGCGCACAATCCGATCCTGAAGCGCGGCATCGCGCTGACGCCGGTGAAGTTCGGGATTTCCTTTACGCTGACGCACCTCAATCAGGCGGGCGCCTTGGTCCATGTCTATCAGGACGGGTCGATCCACCTGAACCACGGCGGGACCGAGATGGGACAGGGCCTGTTCCAGAAGGTGGCGCAGGTCGTGGCGGGGGTGTTCGGGGTCGATGCGGGGGCGGTCAAGATCACCGCGACCGATACGGGCAAGGTCCCGAACACATCGGCCACCGCGGCATCGAGCGGGTCGGACCTGAACGGAATGGCGGCGAAAGCGGCGGCCGAGACGATCCGCGACCGCATGGCCGCCTTCATCGCGGAAAAGCATCAGGTGGACGCGGCAAAGGTGCGCTTCGCGGATGGCATGGTGCGCGTCGCGGGCGAGGAATATGCCTTCGACCGCGTGGCCGCTTGGGCCTATCAGGCGCGGGTGTCGCTGTCCTCCACCGGCTTCTACGCCACGCCCAAGATCACATGGGACCGCGTGAAGGGTCAGGGGCGGCCCTTCTTCTACTTCGCCTATGGCGCGGCGGTGACCGAGGTGGTGATCGACACGCTGACGGGCGAGAACCGCATCCTGCGCGCCGACATCCTGCACGACACGGGGACCAGCCTGAACCCTGCCCTCGACATCGGGCAGGTGGAGGGGGCCTATGTGCAGGGCGCGGGCTGGCTGACGACGGAGGAGCTGGTCTGGGACGCGCAGGGTGCGCTGCGTACGCATGCGCCCTCGACCTACAAGATCCCGGCCTGCTCGGATCGCCCGCCGGTGTTCAACGTGGCGCTTTGGGGCAAGCCCAACCGTGAGGATACGGTGGGCAAATCCAAAGCCGTGGGCGAGCCGCCCTTCAACCTTGGCATTTCCGTGCTGATGGCGCTGTCCGATGCGATTGCCGCCTGTGGCGATGGGCAAAGCTATGTGGCGCTGGATGCGCCCGCCA
>JBEEOG010000339.1:0-2737 GCA_041191745.1 Pseudomonadota bacterium
ATGCCGGGGTATTTCCTGAATGATTTCGATCAGGCGGCCCGCATCATCGACGATCTGGCCCTGCCCAATCTGGGTATCCAGTTCGATCTGTGGCACGCCGCGCGGATCCACGGCGATGCCGATGCCGTCTGGGCGCGCCACAAATCCCGCGTGAACCACATCCAGATCGCAGGCTTCCCCACCCGCAACGAACCCGGCGGCGGCGGCTTCGACCTGACGGGTCTCTGCGCCGAACTGGACGGTGGTGACTATGCGGGCTTCGTCTCGGCCGAATACATGCCCGCGCGCGCTACGGTCCACGGCCTCATGTGGCTCGCCGCGCTCAAGGGTCGCGCGCGGCTCATCGGGGCCTGACCACCCGCCCGCCACCCCTTGCCCCTCGCGCCTCAGCGGCTAGAATGGCGCCGCTTCAAGGAAAGGTTGCCCCAATGCCCATCGACGCCCCCGAAACCGAAGTCGTCACCCACTGGAAAGTGGCCTGCGACGGGGGCGAAGGCGCGCTGGGCCATCCCCGCGTCTGGCTGACCATTCCGCGCGACACCGGCTGGGTCGAATGCGGCTATTGCGACAAGCGCTACGTCATCGACCGCGACCACGCCCACGACGACCACTGATCGCGCGCCCTCACCGCCGCGTCACCCGCTCCTCGATGAACCCGGCCAGCGCCGCCGCCGCCGGTGACAGGCGCGACTGCCCCAGAAGGGCGATCTCCACCTCTGCCAATTCCGGCCAGTCCCGCAGGATCGACAGTTCCGGCGGCACCATCGTGCGCGGCATCACGGCATAGCCCAGCCCCGCCCGCACCGCCGCCGCCTGCCCCGCAAAGGAGGGCGAGGTGAAGACCCCGCTCCACGCCACCCCCGCCGCCTCCAGCGTCCGTGTCGCGCGGCTGCGATAGACGCAGGGCGACGGGCTCAACACCAGGGGCAGCGGACGGCCCCGCCCGGCCTCCGCGAACCCCTGCGCCAGAGCGCCCGCCGCAACCCAGACCAGCCTTTCACGCCACAGCGGCCGCGACGCGGCATAGCGGCGTTCCGGGTCCTGCTTGACGATGATCAGGTCCTGCGCACCCGCCTCGAAATCCTCGACCAGCGGCAGCGTCAGCTGGCAGGTCACATGCAACTCCACCGCCGGATGCGCCGCCGCAAAGACCCCAAGGATATCCGGCAGATAGGCCGAGGCGAAATCCTCCGGGCTGCCGAACCGCACCTCGCCCGCGATGTCGGGCGCCCGGAACCGCGCCAGCATCGCATCGGCCTGCGCAACCATGGCCCGCGCGTGCTGCAGGAATTGCTCCCCATCCGCCGTCAGCCGCACATGCCGCGTGCTCCGTTCCAGAAACGGACGCCCGAACAACTCTTCCAACTTGCGGATCTGCTCCGACACCGCCGATTGCGACCGCCCGACCAATACCCCCGCCCGCGAAAAACTGCCCGACTCCACAAGGGCAAGGAAGGTGCGCAGCACGGCTGTGTCGACGTCATGCATTGTCCGGACCTATCGGCGAAACTGATAAATCACATGTAAACTTCCTGTTTCTCTTTTCAAACCCCGCAAGGCATGAACGCGGCGATCTTCAATCAGGCGTGCATCATGGACAGTATCCTCCTCGAAAACCTCATCTCTCCCATCACACTCGCCTTCCTTCTGGGCATTGTCGCGACCCTGATCCGATCCGACCTCGAAATCCCCGAACCGGTGATCCGCATCTTCGCCATCTTCCTCCTGTTCTCCATCGGCCTGCAGGGCGGGCGCGAACTGGCGACGGCGGACCTGACGAATGTCTTCGGGGCCGTGGTGGTCACGGCGGCGATCGTGCTGCTGATCCCGCTGGTGGCCTTCCTCGTCGCACGCCATGTCATCCGCCTGTCCATCGTCGATTCCGCAGGCGTGGCGGCGCTCTACGGCTCCGTCTCCTCCGTCACCTTCGTCGTGGCGCGGGCCTATGCCGATGGCGCGGGCTTTCCGATGGAAGGCTATGTCACCGGCCTCGTCGCGCTGATGGAACTCGGGATCCTCGTCGCGCTCTTCTACGGGCGCATCGCCCTGTCGCGCAGCAGCGGGGCCAAGGGCGTTCCCCTCGGTGCCATCCTGATGGAAACGCTGCGCGGTCGCGGCCTCCTCCTGCTCGGCGGCGGCCTCGTCATCGGCGCGGCCTCGGGCGAGGCGAACTTTGCCAAGATCGAACCCTTCTTCGTCGATCTCTTCCGTGGCGTGCTCGTGCTCTTCCTTCTGGAAATGGGCATGACGGCGGGGCGGCAGTTGAAGGATTTCGCGCGGGTGGGCGGGCGGATGCTGGCCTTCGGCCTTGCCATGCCGATGGTCAACGGCTTCGCGGTCAGCGGGATCGCCACGCTGGCGGGCCTGCCGATGGGATCGGCCTTCGTCCTCGGCACCGTCGCGGCCTCGGCCAGCTACATCGACGCCCCCGCCGCCGTCCGGGCAACCTTTCCCGACGCCAACCCCTCCGTCTACCTCACCGCCTCGCTGGGCATCACCTTCCCCTTCATGCTGCTGGCCGGCGTCCCGCTGGTCTGGAAGATGACGGAGTTCTGGCAGGGCCTCTGACCGGGCCGCGGGCGCAGGACGGCCACAACACCGTCCCGCGCCCCGGCACGCCGAACAAATCCCTTGACGCCCCACCCCGCCCCGGTGCAGCGTGACGCCATGCTGAACCGTATCGCCACCGTCTCGTATTACTTTACCGACGCTTCATAGGCGGCCGGTCAGCGTTTTT
>JBEEOG010000340.1:0-4750 GCA_041191745.1 Pseudomonadota bacterium
CCGTGGCACAACAACCTGACGGCGGCGGTCTGTTCCTTCCGCACCGCCAAGGCGCTGAAAAGCAATCCCGGATCGCGCTGGGATATCAAGAGCTTCCAGTGGCACAACTCGGCCCCGTTCCAGTGGCACAGCCAGCAGCTGATGGACCTTGGCCTGATGGAACCCGGCCAGTGGTTCTGACCCGCGGGGCGTAAGTCAGGGAACCCGCCCGCCCCGTTCCCGCGTTGCCCCGCGCAGATGCCGGCGGCAGGGGGGGGACAGCGGATGGCGACAGGCGCGCGCGCAAGGATCGACGAGCTGGAAAGCCTGCGCGGCATCGCGGCCCTTCTGGTGGTCTTCTTCCACATCCCCAAATGGCACCCCGCGCTGGACCTGCCGCTTGTGGACAACGCCTATCTGATGGTGGAGCTGTTCTTCGTCCTGTCGGGCTTCGTGATCTATGGCGCCTATGCCGACCGCATCCGCGACGCGGGCGCGCTGGCGCGGTTCCAGTTCCTGCGCTTCGCGCGGCTTTATCCCGTGCATCTTCTGTTCCTTCTGGTCTTTCTGGGGATCGAGGGCGCCAAGGCGCTGGCCACCGCGCGGCTGGGCATGGCGGGGGGGCAGGACGCGCCCTTTGCCGTGAACGATGCCCGCGCCTTCGCCGAGAACCTGTTTCTGGTCCAGGCGCTGCGGCCCGACCCTGCGCTGACCTTCAACTACCCGTCATGGTCGATCAGCGTGGAATTCTGGACCTATCTGGTCTTCGGCCTGCTGACGCTGGGCCTCGGCGCGCGCAAGGATGCGGGCTTTGCCCTGATCGCCCTGCTGTCGCTGGCCCTCCTGGCGGCGGGTGCGACAGGGGGGATGGAGCCGTTGCTGAAATGCCTTGGCGGGTTCTTCCTTGGCGCGCTGGTCGCGCGGGCCATGGGCCGCCCCCGCCGCCTGCCCCTGCCCCCGCCCGCGCCGATGGCCGCGCTGATGCTGGCCTTCCTGATGCTGAAGCCCGCGGGGCGCTTCGACATCCTGATCTTCCCCTTGGCGGCGGCGCTGGTCGCGGCGCTGGTAGCAGTGCCGGCGGGACCGATGGCGCGCGCGCTGCGCCACCGCCCGCTGGTCCGTCTGGGCGAGGTTTCCTATTCCCTCTACATGGCCCATGCGTCGGTGCTATGGGGCGCCAATCAGGCCGTGCGCCTGTGGTCCGACCGGCCCGATGCGCCCGATGCCACGGGCCGGATGATCCCGCAACTGTCGCTGCCCGGATGCCTGCTGGCGGTCGCGCTGTCGCTGGCCGTGGCGCTGGCCCTTGCCGTACTGGTCCATGCTTGGGTGGAGCGGCCCTTCCGCGACTGGTCGCGCAAGGTCCGCCCCGCGCGCGGGGCGGTCAGACCGGCAGGGTGATCCCTTCGGCGAAGTCCAGCGTCGCGGTGGCGCGGATGTCGGCCGCCGAAAAGCCCGCCCAGAGCGTGAAGCCCCCCGCCTCGCGCCGCCAGCATTGCGCGGGTGTGTCGAAGAAGCAGAAGGCGCGCGGCGGCAGGGGCAGCACCACCTCGGTTTCCGCCCCCGGATCGAGCGTGACCTTGGCAAAGCCTTTCAGCTCGCGCGCGGGGCGCGGGACGCTGGCCGCATCATCACCGAGGTAAAGCTGCACGACCGTCGATCCCGCCCGCGCGCCCGTGTTGCGCAGATGCAGCCGTGCCACGGCCCCTTCGCCCTGACGTTCGACAACCAGCCCGAACATCTGGAACGCCGTGTAGCCCAGCCCGTGGCCAAAGGGGAACATCGGTTCCGTGCCCGTCCGGTCGTAATGGCGGTAGCCGATGAAGAGCCCCTCTTCATAGCGCACCTGACCGTTCAGGCCGGGATAGACCTCGGGGTCCTGACTGCGGGTCGGGTTGTCCTCCCACCGGACGGGAAAGGTCTGGGGCAGCCGCCCGCCCGGTTCGGCATCGCCGAAGATCACGTCGGCAATCGCGTTGCCGCATTCCTGACCGGGATACCATGCCTGCAGGATCGCGGGCGCATCGGCCATCCACGGCAATTCCACCGGCCCGCCCGTCTGCAGCACGACCACCGTGCGCGGATTGGCCGCCAGCACGGCGGCCACCAGTTCGTCCTGCCGCCCGGGCAGGCGGATGCTGTCGAGGTCAGATCCTTCGGTATCCCATTCGCCCGACCGCCCGACAAAGACGATGGCCGTCTCGGCCTCCGCCGCCACGCGGGCGGCGCCGGCGATCTCGGCATCGCCCATGGGGCGGCCGATCCCCAGACGGAAGGCCGAGAAGCTGAGGTTGTCCGACGGCCGCTTGGCGAAATCCATCGTCACGACATGCGGCTGTCCGGCGGTCAGGTCGATCTCGCCCACCACCTCGTCGCAGCCTTCCTCGAAGAAGGTGCGGCCCTTGGTCCAGCCCTCCCACGCATTGGCGATCACGCGGCCATCGACCGAGACGCGGGCATAGCCCGCCGATGCGATGCCCACGCGGTGCGGGCCCGAGGTTTCGGGCGTGAACACCCCTGTCAGCCGTGCCGAAAAGGCGGCGGGATCGACCTTGCCCCCGCCCACGGGCGGGATCCAGAAGGCCTGCGCCTCGCCGATCACCTCGGAATGGACGACGGGGCCCGTCAGGTCGGGGCTGGAGAAATAGTCCACCCGCATCGGGCCTTTCAGAAGCGGCTCCCAGCGGTGGTTGGTGCAGCCCGCGGCATGGACCAGCGCATCATCGCCCAGCCGCGCCCGCAGGCCATCCCACGGGCTGACCGCGTAATGCGGGTTCAGCTGCGCCGACCCGCCGCCCATGATCTGCGCCACGCGGGCGTTGGGGCCGATCACCGCGATCCTGCCCTTGGGCGGGGCCAAGGGCAAAAGGCCCCTGTTCTTCAGCAGCACCATCCCCTCGGCCCCCGCGCGGCGGATCAGCGCCCGCGTCGCGGGGCGGTCGTCGGCGCGTTCGGCATGCGGGCGCATGTCGCCAAGCGCGCCGCAGCGGTCCATCAGGCGCAGCATGTTCAGCGCGCGGGTGCGGACCGTCTCGCGGCTGACCGCGCCCGCCGCGACCGCCGCCACCAGTTTCGCGCCGCGGTCCCGCGTCGGCCCCGGCATTTCGAGGTCGAGCCCCGCATTCACCGTGGGTGCCGTGCTGCGCGATCCGAACCAGTCGGACATGACGATGCCGTCATAGCCCCAGTCCTCGCGCAGGACCTTGGTCAGAAGCCAGTGGTTTTCCGCCGCATAGGTGCCGTTGAGCTTGTTGTAGGAGGACATGATGCCCCATGTGCCGCCCTCTTTCACCGCCGCCTCGAAGGGGCGCAGGTAGATCTCGCGCAAGGACCGTTCGTCCACCTGCGAATTGACGGTCGTCCGCTCGATCTCGGATTCGTTGCCCGCGTAATGCTTGACCGTGGCCGCGATCCCCTGCGCCTGCAGCCCGCGCACATAGGCGACCGTCAGTGCGGCGGCCAGTTCGGGGTCTTCGGAATAGCATTCGAAGTTGCGCCCGTTGGTCACGCTGCGATGCATGTTGACGGTGGGCGCCAGCAGCATGTGCGCGCCCTTGGACTTCACCTCCTCCGCCAGCGCGGCGCCGATCTCTTCGACCAGCGCGGGATTCCATGTCGCGCCCAGCGCGATGCCCACAGGGAAGGCCGCCGATTTCACCCCGCCGATCAGCGACCCGCCGCCGCGCGCGCCGTTCGGCCCGTCGGTGACGCGCAGCGCGCCGATCCCCTTTTCGGCAAGCGCGGCGACCGACCAGAAATCCGCGCCCGACAGCAGCGCGACCTGTTCTTCCAGCGTCAGGCTGTCCACCAGTCCGTCGAACTTGTCCATCTGCGGCCTCTGCTGCCTATAACGTTATAGGCAAGGCATAGAACAGGATCGCGGCAAGGACCAGACAGGTTTTCGGAAAGGTCGCCGTCAGGCGCGGCGCAGGCGGATCACCACATCCACGCGCGAGATCGTGGTGCCGTCGGGGGCTGCGGGCAGGCCCGTGATCTTCAGATCCTCGGCCGGAGCATCGGTCAGGGCGGCGCTGTCTTCCCAGTAGAAATGGGGGTGGTCGTCCATGCGCGTGTCGAAATAGCTGCGCGCGCCATCGACGACGACTTCCTGCATCAGCCCCGCATCGCAAAAGGCGCGCAGCGTGTTGTAGACGGTGGCAAGGCTGACCTTCTCGCCCGCCTGCAGCGACAGGGCGTAAAGGCTTTCGGCGGTCACATGCCGGTCTTCGCCGTCGCCGACCAGTAGCTGCGCCAGCGCAAGGCGCTGCCGCGTCGGGCGCAATCCGCCCTGCGCCAGCCATTCCGTCCCGCGATCCTGCACCGTCAGCGCCATGCCTCGTCCGCCTGTCATCCTCGGTATCCATATAAGGTTTCGCAGGCCCCGATTTCAAATGAAAATCGGTCGCAACCGGAACGGCCCCGCCGGAGCCCTCGCGCCGGACGCCCCGGCACGGGAGAAAATTCCTCGGACGGGGAATTTTCGCACGCACAAAAGGGACAGGGTCCGCCATCGCGCCCGTCTGGCCGGATCGCGGCGGGCGGCGGAACCGCGCCCCGCGCCCTGCGGATGCTGCCACCCTTGCCACCCTTCCGCAGCCGGTGCTAGGTAGGACGACCGTGATGCGAGGGGGAAAGACACGCCATGTCGCCATATCCGAACAGCTTCGACAAAGAGGCGCTTCTGGCCTGTTCGCGCGGCGAATTGTTCGGCCCCGGCAATGCCCAGCTTCCCGCGCCGCCGATGCTGATGATGGACCGCATCACCGAGATT
>JBEEOG010000341.1:0-17456 GCA_041191745.1 Pseudomonadota bacterium
CGCTGATCGCCTATTACGACGCCAGGGGCGTGCTGGAAACGATCGACGCGATGGGCCCCATCGCCGACATCCGCACAACCCTCGCCAACATCGTAAGACGCGTCTCGGCGTGAAGGGAGGGGGGGCCATGCCCCCCTGCCCGCATCCCCGCGCGCGCGGCGGGGTCAGGCGAAGGGATCGGACGGGTAGCCCACCCCCGTGAGATAAAGCCCCTGCGGCGGGCAGACGGGGCCGCAGGCGGCGCGGTCGCGGGCATCGAGCGCGCGTTTCACATCCGCGGGCGACCACGATCCCGCGCCCACCCGTTCCAGCGTGCCGACGATGGAGCGGACCTGATTGTGCAGGAAACTGCGCGCGCGCAGGGTGAAGCGGTATTCCATCCCGCCCGCATAGGGCTGTTCGGTGATGGACAACTCGTCCAGCGTCTTCACGGGGCTTGCCGCCTGGCACATGGTGGACCGGAAGGTGGTGAAATCCTGCCGCCCGATCAGATGCGCCGCCCCCGCCCGCATCGCCGCGACATCGAGCGGGTTCAGCACCTGCCAGACGCGCCCCCTGTCATGGGTGACGGGCGCGCGGCGGGCGACGAGGCGGAAGAGGTAGCGCCGTTCCACCGCCGAAAAGCGGGCGTGGAAATCTTCCGCCACCCGTGCGGCGCGGATCACGGCGACGGGGGCGGGCTTGAGGTGCCAGTTCAGCGCCTCGGACAGGCGGAAAGGGTCCCAGTCGCGGGCAAGGTCCACCGTGGCGACCTGCCCCGTGGCATGCACCCCCGTATCGGTGCGCCCCGCCGCGGCGATGGTATGCGCCCCCGGTTCGAGCTTTGACAACGCCGCCTCGACCGCCGCCTGCACCGACGGTTGCCCCGCGGCCTGACGTTGCCAGCCGTTGAACGGCGTTCCGTCATAGTCGATGAGAAGGGCGAAGCGGGGCATGGGCAGGGCCTAGCGCAAGGGCGCGGGCCTGTCCATCGCGTGCAGGGCGCGCGCAGGGACAGAGCCCCTACACAGCCGCGCCCGCCGCGCCTATGTTGGGGGCGAAAGGAAGCGCCTTGGTCATTTCAGCGATTACGGACGGCATCGCCCGCGGGGTCGAAGGGGCGGTCGCCTCGGTCTCGGGGGCGTTCTTCGATCCCGTCCTCCGTCTGGGCGTCACGGGCCTGTCGCGGGCGGGCAAGACCGTCTTCATCACGGGGCTGGTGGCGAACCTGCTGGAGCGGGGCCGCATGCCCCAGCTTTCCGCCCATGCGGCGGGCCGGATCGAGGCGGTCCATCTGCAACCCCAGCCCGACATGACGCTGCCGCGCTTCGATGTCGAAAGCCATCTGGCCGCGATGACGGGGGACGATCCGCGCTGGCCGGCCTCCACCCGCGCGGTGTCGGAGTTGCGGCTGTCCTTCCGCGTCAGGCCGACGGGGCTGCTGGCGGGCCTGTCGGGGCCGCGCACGGTGCATGTCGATATCGTGGACTATCCCGGCGAATGGCTTCTGGACCTTGCGCTTCTGGACAAGACCTATGCCCAGTGGTCGGAAGAGACGCTCGCCCGTCTGGCCAAGCGGGCCGAGGCTGCGGATTTCATGGCCACCGCGCGGGCCGAGGATGGCGCGCTGCCATTGGACGAGATGCGGGCGCAGGCGCTGGCCGCATCCTTCACCGCCTATCTGCAGGCCGCACGGGGGGCGGGCTATTCCGATTGCACGCCGGGGCGGTTCCTGCTGCCGGGCGATCTGGCGGGATCGCCCGTGCTGACCTTTGCCCCGCTGCCGCAGCCCGCCGATCCCCCGCGCAAGAGCCTCTGGCGCGAGATGGCGCGGCGCTTCGACGCCTACAAGGCGCAGGTCGTGCAGCCCTTCTTCCGCGACCATTTCGCCCGCATCGACCGGCAGGTGGTGCTGGTCGATGTGCTGGGCGCGATCCATCAGGGGCCAAGGGCGGTCGAGGATCTGCGCCGCACGATGGCCGAGGTGCTGTCGGCCTTCCGCCCGGGCCGGAACGGCTGGCTGACGGCGCTGCTGGGCGGGCGGCGGGTGGAGCGGATCCTCTTTGCCGCGACAAAGGCCGACCATCTGCATCACGAACAGCACCCCGCGCTGACCGCGATCACGCAGGCGCTCTTGCGCGATGCGAGGAACCGCGCCGATTTCGCGGGGGCCGTGACGGCGGCCATGTCGCTGGCCGGATTGCGGACGACGGTCGAGGAAGAGGTGACGCGCGACGGGCAGCGCCTGCCCTGCGTGCGCGGGCGGCTGGCCACGGGCAAGATGGCCACGATGTATCCCGGCCGCCTGCCCGACGATCCGGCGCGCATCCTGTCGCCCGCGCGCGACGGGGCCGAAGGCTGGCTCGATGCCGAATTCGGGCTGATGGGCTTTCTGCCCGCCCGCATGACCCTGCGCGCGGGCGAGGGGCCGCCCCATATCCGCCTTGACCGCGCGGCCGAATTCCTGATCGGGGACCGGCTGTGAGCGACCGCCCCTTCATCATCGAGGTTGCCGAGGAGGCGGACCCCGCCGCCGCCCCGCCCGTGCCCGACCTTCTGCCGGAAGGGCGCGCGATGCAGGGCGCGGCGCGGATCGCGGGGGCGCGCGCCCCGGGGCTGGCGCGTTTTGCGGGCTGGGCCTTCGGGCTGCTCTTTTCCTTCGTCCTTTCGGTCGCGGTCTGGGATTTCGTGACGGGGCTTCTCGCGCGCAATTCGGCGCTCGGCTTCATCGCCATGCTGCTTCTCGCGGCGGCGGTTCTGGCCGCGACGCTGCTTGCCCTGCGCGAGGCGCTGGCCTTCGCGCGGCTCGCGCGGCTGGACCATCTGCGGGCCGAGGTGGCGGCTGCCTCCGATCTGTCGTCCGCGCGCAGGGTGGCGGGCCGCATCCGCGCGCTTTACGCAGGCCGCCCCGATGCCGCATGGGCGCTGGCACGGCTGAAGGACCGCGACGGCGACGTGCTGGATGCCGACGCCCTGATCCGCCTGACCGAGGCGGAGTTGATGGCCCCGCTCGACGCCGCTGCCCTGCGCGCGGTCGAAGGGGCGGCGCGGCAGGTGGCGACGGTGACCGCGCTGGTGCCGCTGGCGCTGGCCGATGTGGCGGCGGCGCTCTTTGCCAATCTGCGGATGATCTGCCAGATCGCCGAGATCTATGGCGGTCGGTCGGGCACCTTCGGCAGTTGGCGGCTCTTGCGCCGCGTCTTCGGGCATCTTCTGGCGACGGGGGCCGTGGCGCTGACCGATGACCTGATCGGCTCGCTCGCGGGCGGGGGGGTGCTGTCCAAGATCTCGCGCCGCTTCGGCGAAGGCGTGGTGAACGGCGCGCTGACCGCCCGCGTGGGGCTGGCGGCGATGGAGGTCTGCCGCCCCATGCCCTTTGCCGCCCTGCCGCGCCCCGGCGTGACCCAGACCGTCAGCCGCGCGCTGGCGGGGCTGGTCCAGCGCGGCGACTAGAGCCCCGCCGCGATCCGGCGGAACAGCGCGACATTCGCCGCCGTCACGCCGGCTGCGGCAAAGCCGCGATCGGCGGCGGTCGTGACGATCACCACCCCCCGCGCGCGGTCGATCCAGATGTATTGGCCGTAGATGCCCTGCGCCATGAACTCGCCCGTGCCCGCGCCCGCGGGCACCCACCACTGGTAGCCGTATCCCGCCCCGCCGGGGGCAAGGCGGGTGGTCGACGCCTCCACCCAGTCCTGCGGCACGATCTGGCGGCCCTGCCACCGGCCGCCCTGCGCGATCATCTGGCCGAAGCGGGCATAGTCGCGCGTCGTCATGGTCAAGCCGCCGAGGACGAAGCTCACCCCGTCGCCATCGGTCAGGTATTGCGGTGCCCGTTCCAGCCCGAGCGGGGCGAGGATGTGGCGCTCCATCAGGTCGGGGATATCCTCGCCCGTCGCGCCGCGGATGATCATGCCCAGCACATGCGTGTCGATCGAGACATAGCGGAAGGCGCTGCCCGCCACCTCCGCCCGGTCCGTCAGACCGGCGGCAAAGCCGTCCATCGACCGGCCAAGCGCCAGCACACGGCCCATGCGGTTGATGTCCGACCAGAAGTCCATGTAATCCTCGTCGAATTCGATGCCCGAGGACATGGTCAGGATGTGGCGGACGGTCGTCCCCTCATAGGCGCTGCCCGCCAAGGCGGGGACGTATTTCGTCACCGGATCGTCGAGGCTGTCGATATGCCCTTCGGCCAGAACGATCCCGAACAGGGCGGAGAGGAAGCTTTTCGCCACGCTCCATGAAATCCGCAGGTCATCAGGTCCGGTGCCGAGGTGGTAGCTTTCATGGACGACGCGCCCGTCCTTCATCACCAGAAGCGAGGTGACGGCGCGGTCGGCGATCCAGCCGGCCACCTCGGGCGGCAGCGTGGCGTCGGGCCCTTCGGGCAGGGGGCTGACGGGACCATCCCCGCGCGACAGGCCGCGATGCAGGAAAAGCCGGTCCATGTTGCTGAAATTCGCAACGATCCGGTCGGGCGCGAAAAGGGAATTCACCGCCATCAGGCGGGTGATCTCTTCCCGCTTCCAGACGCCGGCGGCGGCAAGGATCACGAGGAGGACGGCAAGAACACGGATCAGGCGGCGCATGGATCATTCCTTCGGCATCGCCCGACTGTAGAAGGGGACAGGGCGCGGTGCAAAGCCTGCCGTCAGGCGCGCGGGGCAGGCCCCCCTCACCCTACCCTCTCCCCCGCGGGGAGAGGGGGCGCAGGCCCTGGCGCGGTGTTTCCGCGGGTCACGCCTTGCCACCATGGGACCGCCGCCCCCTCCCCCCGCGCGGGGCGGGGGGGACGTGCCCTGCGGTCAGCGGAACTTGTCCATCAGCCGCTGCATCGGGCTGCGGGTATCTTCCGGCGCGGGCGCAGGTGCGGGCTTGGCCGCGGGCGTATCGCCTGCCGCATCGGGCCTGCCCCCCGACGACCGGGGCGGCGCGGTCCGCAGCGCCACCGCGTTCATGAAGCGCGCCCCGTCGCCATCGGCCAGCGCCGCCGCGCCATCGGAAATCCCGCGCAGAAGATCATCGAGCCAGTCCTGATCGGCCTTGGCGAAGTCGTGCAGCACATAGGCCGCCACCGCATCCTTGTGGCCCGGATGGCCGATGCCCAGCCGGACGCGGCCATAGGCATCGGTGCCCAGATGCTGGTGGATCGAGCGCAGGCCGTTATGCCCCGCATGGCCGCCGCCGTCCTTCACGCGGCACTTGCCGGGGGCAAGGTCAAGCTCGTCATGGAACACCACCAGATCGGCCGGCGCCAGCTTGTAGAAATCCATGCAGGCCCTGACCGACTGTCCCGACAGGTTCATGAACGTCTCTGGCTTCAGCAGCACCGCCTTGCCCGCGCCGAGCCGCCCTTCGGCGACCAGCCCCTGATGGGCCTTGCGCCAGCCGCCGAAGCCGTGATCGGCGGCAATGCGGTCCAGCGCCATGAAGCCGATATTGTGCCGGTTGCCCGCATATTTCGGCCCCGGATTGCCGAGCCCCACGAAAAGCCTCATCCACGCTCTCCTGCCGTGATGGCCCTGTCTTGCCCGAAACGGCGCGGATTTCCAGCGCAACCCGTGCGCCGCAGGCAGGGAATGGCGCCGCCCGGCCTAAAACTGCGGCCCCTGCGCCGTTGACAAGGCCCGAGGGGCGGCTGCGGCCCGACCATGGCCGGCCCGCGGCTTGCGCGTGTTCAACACAGGGACGACCGATGCGATTGACGATCAGGATGCGGATGACGCTGAGCGTTCTCTTGATGGGCAGCATGTTCCTTGGCGCGGGGCTTCTGGCCAGCCGCACGATCAAGGGGTTGTCGGCGCAGCAGGCGCATTTCGTCGGGACCGACCTTGTGGAACTGGAACGGGTGCAGCAGTTGGGCCGCCTTTTGGCGCAGATGCGGGCCGAGATCCGCGGTTTCGTCTTTGCCCCCGATCAGGCGCAGCGGTCGCGTGCCAAGGCGGCGCTGGAACTTGCGACCAAGGAAAAGGACAAGCTGCTGGCCGAGGCGTTGCAGACCGCCCCGCCGGGCGAGCAGTCGCTGCTCAAGGCCTATGCCGATGCCGCGGCGCGTCTGGATGCCGCCCATGCCGCGATCATGCAGACCGCCACGGGCACGCCCGAGGCCACCGTCGCCGCGGCGGCGATGCTGTCCAAGACGGCCGATCCGGTCGCCGTCGAGATGGACAAGGGTGTCCGGCGTCTGGTCACGCTGGGCAAGTCCGGAATGACCGCCGCCGTGCAGGCCGCCGCGAAAGAGGCCGAAATGGCCGACCGCGCGATCCTCGCGGCGCTGGCCGCGGCGCTGATCCTCGGCGGCGCGGCGATGGTCTGGACGCAGCGCAGCCTTGCCCGCGGCCTGCGCTCGGTCGCGGATCTGGCGGGCGAGGTGTCGCGCGGCAATCTCGGCATCCGTGCCGTGCCGCGCGGCAATGACGAGTTGACCGACCTCGTGAAGGTGATCGACGGGATGGCGCAGGCCGTGCGCGTGGTGGTGGCCGAAGCGGCCGAGGGCGCGCGCAGCGTGGCGGGCGGGGTGCAGCATCTGTCCGAAACGGCCGAGGATCTGGACAGCACCGCCCGCGCGCAGGCGCTGAGCAGCGACACCGCCACGACCGCGGTCGAGGAGATGTCGGCCAACATCGCCGACACCGCCCGCAATACCGGCAAGACCGAAGAGGCCGCGCGCCGTGTCTGCAATCTGGCGCGCGAGACGACGGCCACGGTGGAACGCGCGGTGGATGCCATGCACCGCATCGCGGACCGGATCGGCGTGGTGCGCGAGATCGCCCGCCAGACCGACCTTCTGGCCCTGAACGCGGCGGTCGAAGCCGCCCGCGCCGGCGAGGCGGGGCGCGGCTTCTCGGTCGTCGCGACCGAGGTTCGCAAGCTTTCGGAACGCAGCAACGAGGCCGCCTCCGATATCGAGGGGCTGTCGAAGGTGACGATGCGTACCTCCGAGGAGGCGGGTCAGATGCTGTCGGTGCTTCTGGCCGACATGGAGGACACGCTGCGCCGCGTGGCCGAGATCAACCGCGCCAACGGCGAACTCGCCTCGGGCATCCAGCAGGTGGCCGATGTCGTCCGCAAGGTGGACGGGGCGACCCAGACCACGCGCGGCGCGGCCAAGGGCCTGTCGGACACCGCGCTCGATCTGGCGCGGCGGGCCGAGAAGCTGCAAAGCACCGTGGGCTTCTTCACGGTCGGCGACGGGGCGGCAGGGGGGGGCGGGGAAGGGGACGCCCAGGCGATCGACCTGCCCGACATCCCGCCCGCCGATGCGGCGGGGGCAGAGACGTTCGACCGCGCGGCCTGATCGCGGAAATGGAACGGGGGGCGCAAGGCCCCCCGTTCTTCGTTCCGGTCCCTGAAGGGATCACTCGGTCGCGACCAGACCCGCCGGTGCCGCGATGTTCGCGATCACGAAGTTGCGGGCGATGGTGGGCTTGGCGCCGTCGGGCAGTTCCACGTCGTTGATGTGGATCACGTCGCCGATCTGCTTGCCGGTCAGGTCCACGGTGATGTGGTCCGGAATGTCCGACGCCACCACCTCGAGTTCCACTTCCGGACGCACCACGGTCAGCGTGCCGCCGCGCTTCAGGCCGGGCGAAGCTTCGTGGTTCACGAAGGTCACATGGATGAAGAGGTTGATGCGCGAATCGTCGTGGATACGCATGAAATCGACATGGGTCGGCAGGTCCTTGACCACGTCGCGCTGCACGCCGCGGCAGACGACGTGCACTTCCTCGCCGCCTTCGACCTTCAGGTTGAAGAGCGTCTGCAGGAAGCGGCCGGCCTTCAGGCGCTTGAGCAGGTAGTTGTAGTTCAGCTTGATGGGCGAGGGCTCTTTGCCGTCGCCATAGACGATGCCGGGTACGTAGCCCTCACGACGAGCTTGACGAGCGGCCCCCTTGCCTGTCCCCGTCCGCACCTCGGCCACAAGATCCGGGATCTCACGTGCCATTGGTCTTCTCCTAATGTTCATCCGCCGCCCTCCAAGGGTGTGCGGCGCGACCGGGGGGCTATAGCGGGGATTCGCACGGGGGAAAAGCGGAAAAAACGCTGGTCGGCGGCGGCTTCTGCCCGGTCGCGGGCGGACTTGCCGCCGGTCGCCCGCAGCCTTACGGCTTGCAGACGCCCAAGGAAACCCAGATGCCGATCCGGACGACCCTGACCGCCGCCCGTGCGCCGCTTGCGGCCTTTGCCGCGATGGGCGTGCTCTGGGGCAGTTTCGCCGCCGCCCTGCCGGACCTCAAGGCGCAGATCGGGGTGGACGAGGCGCGGCTCGGCCTTGTCCTTCTGCCCACGCCGCTGGCCGCCGTGACGGCGATGCTGCTGGCCCCGCTGGTCGGGGCCGCGCTGGGGCGGGTGGCGCTGCCCGTGGCCACCGCGCTGATGGCGCTGGCCTTTGCCCTGCCGGGGCAGGTGCATCAGGTCTGGCTCTTTCCCCTTGCCATGATGTGCGCGGGGGCCGCGACGGGGCTGACCGATGTCCTGATGAACGCCCGCGTCGCCGCGCTGGAAAACGCGCGGGGGCTGCATCTGATGACGCTGTGCCACGCGGCCTACAGCTTCGGCTATGCGGGGGGCGCGGTCACGACGGGGCTGATGCGCGGCGCGGGGCAGGGGCCTGCCGTGGTGCTGGGCACGATGGCCGCCGCGGCGCTTGTGCTGGCACTGGTCACGGCGGAACGCGACGGGGCGATCCACGGCCTTCGCAAGCCAAAGGGGGCGGGCGCGGCGGGGCGGCTGGGCCTGATCCCCGTGATCGGCGGCGGGATGGTCCTGATCGCCTTCCTGACCGAAAACGCGGCCGAGGCGTGGTCGGCCCTGCATATCGAAAAGACGCTGGGCGGCAGCCCCGAAGAGGGCGCGATGGGCCCCGCCGCGCTGGCGCTGACCATGGGCCTTGCGCGGCTTGCGGGGCAGGGGATCGTCGCGCGCGTCGATCCGGTGCGGCTCTTGACGGCGGGCGCGCTGGTGGCGGCCTGCGGCGCGCTGGTCGCGGCGGCGGCGGGATCGCCCGCGATGGCCTATGCGGGGTTCATCATCATGGGGATCGGCGCGTCGGTGATCGCGCCCTTGGCCTTCTCGCTGGTGGGCCGGATGGCCGCGCCCGAGGCCCGCGCCCGCGCCGTGGCCCGCGCCACGCTTCTGGGCTATTTCGGCTATTTCTTCGGCCCCCCGACGCTCGGCTTCATCGCGGGGGCCTTCGGGCTGCGCTTCGCTTTCGTCTTTGCCGCCATCATGCTGCTGCTGGTGCCGATCCTCGCCCCCCTGATGCGGCGGGGCAGGGCAGGGACCTGAGGCCGGCCGGTCAGAGGCCGAGGAGACGCGGCAGATCGTCCATCCGCGCGAAGGGCAGCGCCCCTTCGGCCGCCAGCCGGTCGGCGCCACCGTGGGGTGCATAGCCCATGCAGCGCATCCCCGCCGCGCGGGCGGCGCGGGCACCGGCGGCGCTGTCCTCGATCACGATGCACTCCTCGGGCGCGATGCCCAGCCGTGATGCGGCATGAAGGTAAAGGTCCGGCGCGGGCTTGGGCCGCCCCAGCGCCTGACCGGAATAGAGATGCCCGCGGAAGCGGTCGATCAGGCCGTTCTGGCCCAGCGTGATCTGCATCTTTTCCGGTGTGCCGTTCGATCCCATCGCATAGGGGATGCCCGCCGCATCCAGCGCGTCGAGCACGGTCAGGATGCCGGGGATCAGCGGGGTATGCGCGCGCAGCATCGCATACATGCGGGCGTAGAAATCCGTGGCCCAGCCCTCGGGCAGCGTCGCCCCTGCCGCGCGGGCCCTGATCCCGCAGGTTTCGACCGTGCCGCCGACATAGTCCGCCTCCAGATCGGCGATCGTCAGGTCGAGCCCGTGGCGGGCCAGATCGTCGCGCAGCATCACGAGCGTCGGCCCCTCGCTGTCCACCACGACGCCGTCGCAGTCGAAGATCACGGCTTTCGGCGGCAGGGTCATTCCGGCGACCTGAGGATCGTCACCAGCGTGTCGCCGTAGCGGCGCTGGTCGAGTTCGGCAAACCCTGCGGGAAGGGCGGGGGCGGTCCCTTCCTCCCACACGACCAGCGCGCCGGGGGCCAGCCAGCCCCCTTCGACGCAGGAGGCCAGCGCCTGTTCGCCAAGCCCCTTGCCATAGGGCGGGTCGAGGAAGACGAGGGAATAGCCCGCGCCGCGGTTCGGCCCCATGCGGGTCGCGTCGCGCCGCCAGACATCGGTCGCGCCCATCGCGCGCATCAGTTCGATGTTGCGCCGCAACAGCGCGCGGGCCGCCGTGCCGTCATCGACAAAGGCCACGCGGGACGCGCCGCGCGACAGCGCCTCGAGCCCCAGCGCGCCGGTTCCGGCAAAGAGGTCGAGCACCCGCGCGCCGGTGACGGGATCGCCATAGCCGCCATTGATCAGCAGGTTGAAGATCGCCTCGCGCACGCGGTCTGAGGTGGGGCGCAGATGCGCCTTGGCGTCGCCCTCGCCCACGGGGGCAAGGTGCAGGCCGCGGAACTGGCCGCCGATGATCCTCATGCCTTCAGAAGCGCTTTCAGGTTGGTGGCGGGATCGGCGATGACGTCGGGCGCGACCGAGCGGCCGCTTTCGATCAGCCGCTTGCCCACCATATAGGCGCGGCTGTCGTTCATCGCATCGACGGCCAGAAGGGCATCGCCACGGTAATACCAGAAAGACACCGCCTCGCCCTCGGGTCCGCGGGTCACGATGCGGTCATAGCCCGCGTTGAAGCCCGCGATCTGCAGCTTGCAGTCGTATTGATCCGACCAGAACCACGGCTGGGCGGTATAGGGGGTGTCGGCCCCCATGATGTTGGCGGCGACCGCTTCGGCCATGTCGATGGCATTGCCCACGGATTCAAGCCGCAGGCGGCCGTCCTTCCACGGGAAAGAGGCGCAATCCCCCGCCGCCCAGACATGCGGGGCCGAGGTGCGGCAGAACGCGTCGCAGGCGATGCCGTTGTCGATGGCGATGCCCGCCGCGGCGGCAAGGTCGGCCCCCGGCAGGATGCCCACGCCGACGATGACGAAATCGGCAGGCAGGTCCGTGCCGTCGGCCAGCCGCACGCCCGTGACGCGGGTCTGCCCGAGGATGCGCTCGAGCCCCGTCTCCTCCATGATCCGGACGCCGTGGGCGGCGTGCAGCGCGCGGAAATAGGCGCTGGTTTCGGGGGCGGCGACACGCTGCAGGATGCGCGGGGCCATTTCCAGCACGGTGACGTCAAGGCCCAGCTTGGCGGCGACGGCGGCGGCCTCAAGCCCGATATAGCCGCCCCCCACGATCACCACGCGGCGTCCGGCTGCGAATTCGGGGCGCATGGCATCGACATCGGCCAGCGTACGCACGGTGTAGACGCCCGCCAGATCGCCCCCGATGGAAGCGGGCAGGCGGCGCGGGGTGGAACCGGTGGTCAGCACCAGTTCGTCATAGGCGATGGCACCGTCCCCGACCGTGACGGTGCGCGCGGCGGTGTCGATCGCCGTGACGGGCGCCCCGAGGCGCAGCGTGATGCCCTGTTCGGCCCAGAACTCGGGCGCGCGAAGCCAGAGGCGTTCTTCCTCCATCTCGCCCAGAAGATAGGCTTTCGACAGCGGCGGGCGCTGGTAGGGCGGCGCGGGTTCGGCCCCGATCAGGGTGATCGCGCCCGGATGGCCCAGCGCGCGCAGTCTGGCCGCGCAGGCCGCACCGGCCTGACCTGCCCCGACGATAACGACATGTGCCATGCCCGTCCCTCCTGCCCGCGCCGATGGATTCCTCTGGCCCGCCCGCGCGGCGGAACCTATATCCCTGCGGAACGGAAACGCAACGCGAGAGGACGTGCGAGATGACGATTTCTGAAGGGTCGAAGCTGCCGGATGCGAACCTGCTGCGGATGGGCGAGGCGGGGGCCGAGGCCGTGTCGATGGCCGCGCGGCTGAAGGGGCGCAAGGTCGTGGTCTTCGGCCTGCCGGGCGCCTTCACCGGCACCTGCACCAGCGCCCATGTGCCGAGCTTCATCCGCACCAAGGACAAGTTCGCGGCCAAGGGCGTGGACGAGATCATCTGCGTTTCGGTCAACGACCCCTTCGTGATGAAGGCCTGGGCCGAGCAGACGGGGGCCGCGGCGGCGGGCATCACCATGCTTGCGGATGCGGATGCGTCCTTTACCAAGGCGGTCGGGCTGGCCTTCACCGCCCCGCCGGTCGGGTTCTATGACCGTTCCAAGCGCTACGCGCTTTATGCCGAGGATGGCGTGGTGAAGGTCCTCCATGTCGAGGAAAGCCCCGGCGTCTGCGAGGCGTCGGGCGGCGAGGCGCTCTTGGCGGCCATCTGATCCTGCGGCGCGGGCGGCAGGGCCGCCCGCATGCGACAAGCCCCGTCCCGCGCCCGTGCGCGGGACAGGGCGGGCCCGGGGGCGCGCGCGCCCCCTCGGGCCCCGCGCGCGGGGCCATTCACCCCCTGCGGATATTTGGGGCAGAGAAAACGGGCGCAGGGTCAGCGCACCGCCAGCGCGTCCATCTTCGTGGCGAGTTTCACGTCAAGCTCTGTCAGCCCGCCCGCGTCATGGGTGGTCAGCGTCACATGGACGGTCCTGTAGACGTTGGACCATTCGGGGTGGTGGTCCAGCTTTTCCGCCCAGAGCGCGGCGCGGGTCATGAAGCCGAAGGCCTCGATGAAATTCGCGAAGGTGAAGGTCTTGGTCAGGGTGTCGCGGTCGCTGCCCTGTGCCCAGCCATTGGCGAGAAGGGGGGCGAGGACGCTGCGGTCGGTCAGGCGGTCAGCCATGGGTCTTGGCCTTGTCCAGAAGGGCATCGTCGGTTGCGGCGGCGCGCAGGCGGGCGGGGCGGTCCTTCATGCGGTCCCAATAGGCGGTGAAGGCGGGGCGGGCGGGGAGCGTGCCGAACTGCAGCCCGTAGCCGACCTGCGATCCGACATAGAGATCGGCCGCGCTGAAGGCGCTGCCCGCCAGCCAGTCGCGCGCGGAAAGCGTCTGTTCCAGCGCGTCCAGCGTGCGGTCATAGCTGCCGTAGCCCACGAAGCCCGATCTCTCGGGCGCGACCTCGACCCCCAGCGCGCGGTTGACGATGGCATGTTCGAGCGGCCCCGCCCCGAAGAACATCCAGCGCAGGAAGGCCGCGCGGTCCTGTCCGGCCAGCCCCGCCTGCGGGAAGGCCTCGGCCAGATAGGCGATGATCGCGGCCACTTCCGTCACCACGCGCCCGTCATGGACGAGCGCGGGCACCTTGCCCATCGGGTTGATGGCGAGGTAGGCCGGCGCCTTCATCGTGCCGCGGTAGTCGAGCAGTTCGACCTCGTAGGCCGCGCCGGTTTCTTCCAGCATCCAGCGCGCCATGCGGCCGCGCGATTGCGGGTGGGTGTAGAGCTTCAGCATCGGGCGACTCCTTTGGCGCCAGCATGGCACGGCGTGGCGGGGGTGTCAGTCTTCGGATTGCACGCGGCGGAAGGGGCCGTAGGCGGTCAGCACCTCGATCTCTTCGTCCACGGCGCGGCGTTCGGCGTCGAGATAGCGCTGGACGGCCTCGCGGAAGGCGGGTTCGGCGATCCAGTGCAGCGAATGGACGGGGCTGGGCAGGTAGCCGCGGGCCAACTTGTGTTCGCCCTGCGCCCCCGCCTCGACCCGCGCCATGCGGTGGGTGATGGCCCAATCGATGGCCTGATAGTAGCACAGTTCGAAATGCAGGCAGGGGTGATCCTCGATGCAGCCCCAGTAGCGGCCGTAGAGCGTGTCGCGCCCGATGAAGTTCAGCGCGCCCGCGACGGGGGTGCCGTCGGGGCGGCAGGCCAGCACCAGAAGCACGTCGTCGCGCATCGTGGCGTGGAGTTCGGCGAAGAAGCGGCGCGTCAGGTAGGGCGTGCCCCATTTGCGCGCGCCCGTGTCCTGGTAGAAGGCCCAGAAGGCATCCCAATGCGCCGCGTCTATGGCATCGCCCGTCAGCGCGCGGATGGTCAGGCCCGCGCTTCGGGCGGTGTCGCGTTCCTTGCGGATCATCTTGCGCTTGCGCGACGACAGGTCGGCGAGGAAATCGTCGAATGTGCCGTAGCCGCGGTTTTCCCAGTGGAACTGCTGGGTGACGCGATGCAGAAGCCCGTGGCGCGGGGCCAGCGTTGCGGCCTCTTCCGCCGTGCAGAAGGTGGCGTGGAGCGAGGACAGGCGGTTGGCCCGCGCCAGTCCGATGGCGGTTTCGATCAGGCGGTCGCGCAGATGCGGCGCGTCGGGGCGGGTCAGGAAGCGGCGGCCCGTGGCGGGGGTGAAGGGGACCGCGACCTGCAGTTTGGGATAGTAGCGCCCGCCCGCGCGTTCCAGCGCCTGCGCCCAGCCGTGATCGAAGATGTATTCGCCCTGGCTGTGGGATTTCACATAGAGGGGGGTCGCCGCGACGATCCGCCCGCCCTCGCGCAGGAAAAGCGGCTTCGGCGTCCAGCCGCTGCCCGGTCCGGTGGAGCGCGACCGGTCCAGCGCAGAGAGGAAGCGGTGGGTGGTGAAGGGATCCAGCGGGCGGCCGCCATCGGCCGCCTCGGGGCAGGCCACGGCATCCCATTCGGCGGCGGGAATCTCCGTCAGGCTGTCGCAGAGGTCGGCTGCGGTCGTGGTCATGGGGCTTCGGGCCTTGTTGCCTGCGGATGGCGGCGGAAGAGGGGGGCCGTCTGCCCCCCTCGCCCCCCGAGGATATTTGGGAACAGATGAAGGGGAGGGTGGGGCGGCCCCGCCCGAGGTCAAGGCGCGGATCAGGCCGGAAACGGGGCGGCGTAGCCTTCGAAGGTGATGTTGCCCGCGATGCGGCGGGCGGTCGCCTCGGCTTCGGGCGAGCGGATCGTCCAGCACAGGATCGCGGCCCCCGCGGCGGCGAGTTCGGCCACGCGCGGGCGGGACAGGTCGGCCGCCTCGTGGCTGATGAAGCTTGCGCCCACGCGGTCGTAATCGGGGATCGGGCGCAGGCGGTCGCAGATCACGGCCGGAAGCGGCGCCCAGTCTTCGGGATCATAGGCCGAGGTGGTGATCCCGCGCGGGATGGCGGGGGAAAGGCCGGCCATGCGCGCGACCATGTGGGGGTTGAAGGACATCACCGCCACGCGCCCCGCATATCCGGCCAAGAGGGCGGCGGTCGCGGCTTCGAGCCGCCCGTCGCTTTCGGCCATGAGAAGCGTCTGGTCCTTCAGCTCGATCAGCAGGGGCACGCGGCCCGCGACGATGGCCAGCACTTCGGACAGCGCAGGGATGGTCTCGTCGCCGTCCCGCAGCGGGATGGCCGACAGCTCTGCCGCCGTCAGGTCGCGCAGCCAGCCCGTCTGCGGGGTCAGGCGCTCCAGCGTCTCGTCATGGAAGACCATCGCCACGCCGTCGCGCGACAGTTGCAGGTCGATCTCGATCCCGTAGCCCGCCGCGACGGCCGCCCGCACCGCCGCGCGGCTGTTTTCGGGACGGCCCGCCGCACGGTCATGCAGCGCGCGATGCGCGATGGGGGCGCGCAGGAAATCGGGCGGCAGGGGCGCGCGCATGTCAGCGGATCTCGAAGATGCCTTCGATCTCGACCGCGACGCCGAGGGGAAGCGAGGCCGCCGACACCGCCGAACGCGCGTGCCGTCCCGCATCGCCCAGCGCCGCGACGAGGAAGTCGGACGCGCCGTTGATCACCTTGGGCTGGTCGGTGAAATCGGGGGTGGAATTGACGAAGCCCACGAGCTTCACCGCGCGCACGAGGCGCGACAGATCGCCCCCGCAGGCCTTTTTCACCTGAGCGAGCAGCGAGATGGCGCAGGATTTCGCGGCCTCGGCCCCCTGTTCCACGGTCATGTCCGCGCCCAGCCGTCCCTTGGTCAGGCCCGCCGCCGTCTGGCTGATCTGGCCCGAGACGTGGACGAGGTTGCCCACCACCACGAAGGGGACGTAATTCGCCGCCGGTGCGGGGGCGTCGGGCAGGGTCACGCCGAGTTCGGCCAGACGGGCTTCGATGGACATGGGGCCACTCCGGTTCAGGTCATTTCGGGCGAAGGCTAGCCCCCGCGCGGGGCAGGGGCAAGGCCGCCTGCGACGCTTCAGGTGTCAGCTTTCGCGGAAGGCGCGCTTGAAGTAGTCGGTGAAGGGCTGGAGCAGATAGGCCAGCGGGGTGCGGTCCGATGTGGTGATGAAGGCTTCGACCGGCATGCCGGGCAGCAGGGCCATGTCGCCGGTCTTGGCGGCCTCGCCCTCGGCCAGCACGATTTCGGCGCGGTAGAAGGGGGCGCCGGTGTTCTGGTCGGACAGCGCATCGGCCGAGACATTGGCGACGCGGCCATGCAGTTCGGGCACCATGCGGTTGGGCAGGCCCGGAAAGACCAGACGGACATCCTGACCCACGCTCACCTCGTCGATGTGGATGGGCTGGATGTTCACGCTGATGACCAGCGGGCGGTCCTGCGGGATGAGGTAGAGGATCGCATCGGCGGGCCGGATGACCGAGCGGGGCGTCGTCACCTGCAGGCCCAGCACGCGGCCCGAGACGGGGGCGCGGATTTCCAGCCGCGCGATGCGTTCGATCAGCGCGCGGCGGCGTTCCACCAGTTCCAGTTCCGACGAGCCGATGTCGCGCAACTGGGTGTTGGCCTCTTCCCGCCGTTCGGCGGCGATGCGGACGATCTCGAGTTCGATCTCGGTCACGCGGCCCTCGCCCTGCGCGCGCTGGGCAAGCAGTTCGCCCGCCACGCCCATCAGGCGGGCCTCTTCGCGTTCCAGCGACAGCACGCGGCTGGACTGGGCAAGGCCGCGCGCCAGAAGGTCGCGCTGGTCGTCCAGTTCCTGCCGGATCAGGGCGATCTGGCGGTCCATCGCGGCGATCTGGGCATCGATCCCTTCGATCTGGGCGCGGAATTGCGCGGCGCGGCGGACCAGCTGTTCGGATTGCTTGGCGATCGCCTCGCGGCTGGCGTCGAACAGGCGGCGCTGGCCGTCGACCAGTTCGGCCACCTCGGGGCGCGCTGCGGCCAGTGCCAGCAGGGCAGGGGGCATGACGGGGGCGGCGGCGTCGTCGCGCTCGGCCTCGAGCCGCGCGCGGCGGGCCTGCACTTCGAACAGCTGGCCCTCGACGATCACGAGTTCGGATTGCAGAAGCGACCCGTCCAGCCGCAACAGCAGGTCGCCCGCCTGCACCGTCCGCCCCTCGGCCACGGCGATTTCGGCCACCACGCCGCCATCGGGATGCTGCACGATCTGGCGGTTCTGTTCGACCTGTATCTGCCCCGGCGCGACCACCGCGCCCGAGATCGTGGTGACGACCGACCACAGGCCGAAGCCGCCCACAAGCACGGCGAGCGCGGCAAAGCCGGTGACGAGCTGACCGCGGACGGACCAGCCGGCGAGGGCGGGGCCGGGACGGGAGGGGCCGGGCAGCGAGGGGCCGGGCAGCGAGGGGCCGGGCTGGGCGGGGGGCGGGGTCATGTCACGCCTCCGGGGCCCGGGGCGCGGGCGATTTCAGTATGGTTCTTCACCATCTCGCGCAGGATCTGGT
>JBEEOG010000342.1:0-4784 GCA_041191745.1 Pseudomonadota bacterium
TACCCGTCCCGGGCTTGACCCGGGACCTCGCGCGGACAAGCAGAGGCCCCGGATCAAGTCCGGGGCGCGGGCGGCGCGGGGCGCGGGGGCGGTGCATACCCGTCCCGGGCTTGATCCGGGACCTCGCGCGGACAAGCAGAGGCCCCGGATCAGGTCCGGGGCGCGGGAGGCGCGGGACGCGGGGGTGGCGCGTAACCGTCCCGGGCTTGACCCGGGACCTCGCGGCGGCAGGCAGAGGCCCCGGATCAAGTCCGGGGCGCGGGCGCGGGCGCGGCGCGGGGCGGCGCTTACCGGTCTGGCGCGGGGATGAACTCGGCGTCATCGTCGGGCGGCAGGCGGAAGCGCCCGTGCGCCCAGTCGCCCGCGCGCCATGCCTCTTTCGCGGCCTCGATCCGTTCCTTGCTGGAGGCCACGAAATTCCACCAGATATGCCGCGGCCCGTCCATCGTGGCCCCGCCCAGAAGCATGATCCGCGCGCCCTGCCCGCCTGCCTTCAGCGACACGCGGTCGCCGGGGCGGAAGACCAGCATCTGGCCTGCGGGGAAGGTCTGGCCCGCCACCGTCACCTCGCCCGACAGGATGTAGACCCCGCGATCCTCATGCTCGTCCGGCAGGGGAATCGCGGCGCCGGCGGCCAGCGTCGCATCGGCGTAGAAAACCTCGGACGGCGCCTCGACCGCCATCCGTTCGCCCCAGGCATGGCCGAGGATCAGACGCACCTCCTTGCCCTCGCCCTCCAGCACGGGCAAGGCGGCTGCGGGCGCGTGCAGGAAGGCCGCGGGATCATCCTCGCGGTCCTTGGGCAGCGCCAGCCAAGTCTGCAACCCGAACATGCCATGCGCCTGTGTCCTGAGCGGCCCGTCCGTGCGTTCGGAATGGGTGATGCCCCGCCCCGCCACCATCAGGTTCACCGCCCCCGGTTCGATCCACTGGTCGGTGCCAAGGCTGTCGCGGTGGTGCAGCTTGCCCTTCAAGAGATAGGTCACCGTCGCCAGCCCGATATGCGGATGCGGGCGCACGTCGATCCCCTGCCCCGTCAGGAATTCCGCCGGACCCATCTGGTCGAAGAAGATGAAGGGGCCGACCATCTGCCGCTGCGGGGCGGGCAGCGCGCGGCGCACCTCGAACCCGCCAAGGTCGCGGGCGCGGGGCACGATCACGGTGGCGATGGAATCGACAGCATCACCGATGGGAATCGACGGGTCGAGCGCGGGGTTCCAGCTCATCGCGGCCTCCTGTTGCGGATGACCCAAGGTAGGCGCGCGGGCGCGCCCTGTCAGTCCCGCCCTGCGCGCGGGGCCTGTGCAGGGGCGCACGGGCGGCGCGTCACGGCGCGCGCAGCACGCCCTCCATCCGGTCAAGGAACAGCGCCACATGATCGGCGCCAAAGACGAGCGGCGGGCGGATCTTCAGCACATGCCCCGCCTTTCCGGTGGCCGAGATCAGCACCCGCGCCGCGCGCAGGCGGTTGACGATCCGCGCGGCCCCCGCGCGGTCGGGGTTTCCATGGTGATCGACCACATCGACGGCCAGAAACAGCCCCGCCCCGCGCACATCGCCAAGGCAGGCATGGCGGCGGGCAAGCGCCTCCAGCCCGTCGCGGAAGATCGCCCCCGTGCGGGCGGCATTGGCCATCAGACCTTCGCCCTCGATCACGTCGAGCACCGCCGAAGCCGTCGCCGCCGCCACGGCATTGCCGCCGAAGGTGTTGAAATAACGCGCCTTCGCGCCGAAATCGGCCACCACGTCAGGGCGCATCACCAGCCCCGCCACGGGATAGCCGTTCCCCATCGGCTTGCCCAAGGACACCATGTCCGGCACCAGCCCGTGGCGCAGGAACCCCCACATCGCCGCCCCCGTGCGCCCGAATCCCGGCTGCACCTCGTCCGCCAGAAAGAGGCCCCCCGCCGCACGGACCGCCGCGACCGCCCCCGACAGGAATCCCGCCGGATCGGTGAAGAGGCCGTCCGAGGAAAAGACCGTATCCACCACCAGAAGCGCAGGTTTCACGCCATACGACGCCAGATCGGCGATCGCGGCCTGCACATCCGCCGTGAAGCGCGCCGCCGGATCACCCGCCCGCGCATCGGGCGCGGGCACGGTGCGGACATGCGCGCCAAGGGGCACGCCCGCGCCCAGCGAGGGCGAGAATTCCGCCACCGCCGCCGTCACGCCGTGATAGGCGTTTTCCGTCACGATGACGCCCTGATGCCCCGTCGCCGCCCGCGCCAGACGCAGGGCCAGATCGTTCGCCTCGGACCCCGTGCAGGTGAACATCGCGTGGCAAAGCTCTGGCGGGAAATGGGAAAGCAGCCTTTCGGCATAGTCCAGAACGCCGTCGTGCAGATAGCGCGTATGGGTGGCGAGCTCTGCCGCCTGCCGAGCGGTCGCGGCCACCACATGCGGGTGGCAATGCCCGACCGAAGCCACGTTGTTATAGGCATCGAGATAGGCATTGCCCTGCGCGTCAAAAAGCCAGACGCCTTCGCCGCGCACAAGATGGACGGGGGTTTCGTAAAACAGCCGGTAGGCGGGCCCCAGCAGGCGGTCGCGGCGGGCGACCATCGCCTGCTCGGCCGCGCCGAGCGCGCCCTGCCCCGCGCGGAAGGCATTGGGCATCGGGTCGGCGCTGCGGGGATCGTCGGGCATCACACCTCCGGACAGGCGGCGGCCAGCGCGGCAAGGGCCTCGGCGCGCGGCACGCCCGCCAGCGCCAGAAGCCCCGCGCGGGCCGAGGGGAAGTTGCGCAGGATATAGTCGCGGTTTTCGGGATATTCCGCCGCGCGCCAGCCCGTGATCGCCACCGTCGTCACCATCCGCGTGGCCGTCAGGTCAAGAAGCATGTCCCGCTCCTCTGCCGTCAGCGGATGAAGGCGGTGATAGGCGGCGGCGAACTCCACCAGCGAGGCAAGCGGCCTGTCGCGGTCGATCTGATAGGCGCAGGCGACCGCCAGATCGCAGATCACGGGGGTCCTGACCATGTCGCCGAAATCGATGATCCCTGCCAGACGGTCGGGATCGTCGGGGGCCACCAGCACGTTGTGCGGGTTCAGGTCCGAATGGACGACCTGCGCGCGCAGCCCCGTCAGGGCGGGGGCCAGCGCATCGAAGCGGTCCAGCACATCCTGGCAGATGGCCCGCAGATGCTCATCCGGCACCAGCGGCAAGAGGGGGCGAAGCCGCGCGGCGTTCTTGATGTCCCACAAAAGCAGATGGTCGGCAGCGGGATCGTCGAAGCCCCGCAGCGCGACGGTCAGCCGCGCCAGCCCCTCGGCCAGCGCCGCGCGCTGCGCCGCCCCGCGCCGCGCCAGATGCAGGGGCGTGCCGTCCAGCCATGTGATGACCCGCATCAGATGGCCCGAGGGCAGCGCCACCTCGTCCGCACCGTCCCGCGCCGCCACCACGCGCGGCACGGGCAGGCCCGCATCCCGCGCCGCGACATGGCGCAGTGCGCGGTTCTGGAAGCGGGTCTGGGCGACCGGCTCTGCGCTGTTGGCGATCTTGACGACATGGCTGCCTCCCTCCCCCGTCAGGCGGAAGTTCAGGTCGCGTTCCGATGTCAGGGGCACGAAGGCGCCGTAAAGCCCCCAATGGCGGGCGACCAGCCCTGCCACTTCGGCCACGCGCAGCGCGGGCGGGGGAGAGGTCAGCAGCGATCCGAGCGGCAGGTCCGTCATGGTGCCGGCACGCCACGGCGGTCTGGCGCAAGCGCCGCCGGAATGACCATCGCATGGGACATGGACCTGACCTCTTTCGCCCTCTGCGCGGGACGCTAGCGCGGCGGCAGGGCAGAGTCGATATGGCGGGCGCAGGGGGAAAGCATGGTGGGTGGTGAGGGACTCGAACCCCCGACATTCTCGGTGTAAGCGAGACGCTCTACCAACTGAGCTAACCACCCGACGGGCCGCGATGTAACGCATCGGCGGAGGCTGCGGCAAGCGGAAAAGCCAGGTCGCGCGCGGTGGGCGGAATGACAAAAGGCGCTGCCGCGGCAGCGCCTTTTGCTATGGATGGTGGGCGATAACGGATTTGAACCGCTGACATCTTCGATGTGAACGAAGCGCTCTACCGCTGAGCTAATCGCCCGATGGCGCGGTGTTTAGCTATCTTCCCCATCGTCCGCAAGGGCCTCTTTCGCGGGGCGCGCGGTCTTTTTCTCGCCCGCGCCGCGCAGCTTGACGGTCAGTTGCGCCTTCATCCCCTCGCCCTTGGATTTGGCGATGCGGGCCTTGCCGAAGGGGGGCAGGTTCAGCGTCTCGCCCTTCTGCAGCGCCTCGCCCAGCGTGGTGAGCGTGGCTTCCACGATCTCTTTCACACCGGCCTTCTTCTTGCCGCCGATGGCCGCGACCACGCGTTCGAAAAGTTCCTTCTTCTTCAGCGCATCGGGCCTTGCGGGCTTGGCCACCGGCACGCCGTCATCGCTCAGCACGGCCGCGGGGGCGGGTTTCGCCGCCTTGGTTGGGGTCTTCTTGGCGTTACTGTTTGCCATTCGTCACTGTCCCTGTCGATCACACCGGTCCTTGCCGACCTGCCCGCAGCCTAGCGGGGCGCGGGGCGCATTTCCACCGTGTCGAAACGGGAAACAGCGAATTCCGCGCGCCGTGGCCGGAATGGCAAAGGGGCGGCCCCTGCGGACCGCCCCCCCCTGCCTGTCTCTCCGTCCCGTCAGTGCGCCGTCTGCGACGGGCCCTGTTCGGCGGCCGCCTTGCGGGCGGCGGCGGCGGCTTCCTCGGCGGCCTCGTCCCATTCCACCGCTTCGGGCTGGCGGACGAGCGCGTGCTTCA
>JBEEOG010000343.1:0-3906 GCA_041191745.1 Pseudomonadota bacterium
CAGCGCCGCGCGGTCGCCCACCCGCGCCCATGCCGCCCGCCAGACCGGCACCAGCCCGTCGCGGCACAGCCACAGGCCCAGCATCAGGCCCGTCCATTCGGCAAGCAGCGTGGCGATGGCCACGCCCGGAACGCCCCAGCCCAGCCCCAGCACGAACCACAGGTCCAGCGCGATGTTCACCCCGTTGATCCAGAGCTGCAAAAGCAGCACGCCCCGCGTGCGTTCCACCGCGATCAGCCAGCCGGTGACGGCATAGGCCGCGATGGTGGCGGGCGCGCCCCAGATGCGGATGGCAAGGTACTGGCGGGCCAGCGCCTCGACCTCGGCGCCGGCGGGGGCGATGGCGAAGGCCGCGCGGAAGAGCAGCGCCTGCAGCAGGATGAAGGCCAGCCCCGCCCCCGCCCCGACCAGAAGCGCGCGCAGAAGGATCGCCCCCCGCTCGGCCCCGTCGCCCGCGCCATGCGCCTGCGCGGCAAGGCCCGTGGTGCCCATCCGCAGGAAGCCGAACACCCAGTAGAGCGTGGTCAGGATGATCGCCCCGATCCCCACCGCCCCGATGGGCGCGGCCTGCCCCATCTGGCCCACCACGCCCGTATCCACCGCCCCCAGCAGCGGGACGGTCGCGTTCGAGATCACGATGGGCGCGGCGATCCGCAGCAGGCGGGCATGGGTCAGCGCGGTCATCGCCGCGACCCGCCGCCCGCGCGCGGCATGCGGCGGAACGGGGGGCCGTCTGCCCCCCGCACCCCCCGAGGATATTTGGACGAAGAGGAAGGCAGGGTCACTCGGCCGGTTCCCCGGGCGCGGGGGGCATCAGGAAATGTCCCGTCGCCTGCGCGAACAGGCGCGCGCGGTTGTCCTGCCATGCCTCGACATGCACGCTCGCATAGCGGCGGCCAGAACGGTTGACCCGCGCCCGCGCATAGGCATCGCGCGGCAGGCCCGAGCGCAGGAAATCCACCGTGAAGTCGATCGTCTTGGGCAGGACGGGCCGCGACCCTTCGATCTGGGCGGGGTCGAGACGGCCCTGCTCCATCTCTTCCCATAGGGTGGACCATGACAGCTCGATGATCGCCGCCACCTCGAGGAAGGAGGACGTCACCCCCCCGTGCAGCGCGGGCAGCACCGGATTGCCGATCAGCTTGGGGTCGAAGGGCAGGATCGCCGTCAGCTCGTCCCCGCGCCGGTCGAAGCGGATGCCGAGATACTGGATATAGGGCACGCCCTCGACCAGCGCGCGCAGGGCAGCGTCGCGGCGCTGCTTGACCACCTGGACGGGTTCGGGTTGCGCGCGGCTCATGCCTTGGCCCCCTTCGGACGATCGATGGTGAAGGCCCCCGTCGCCGCGGCCACGGGGCGGGCGGGGTCGTCATCGGTCGCCGTGACGCGCACGAAGGCCACGCTGCGGGTCACATGGTAGCATTCCGCCCGCGCCGTGATCTTCTGGCCGGGCGTGGCGGGGCGGTAGTAATCCACCCGCAGATCCAGCGTCGCGGTCGAGGCAGGGGCCGAGGGATGGGCCATCACCGCCGCGCCCGAGGCGGTGTCCATCAGCGACGACACCGCCCCCCCGTGCAGCACCCCCGTCGCCGGATCGCCCACGAAGCGCGCGTCCCACGGCATCGACATGACGACGACCCCGTCGCCGATCGCGTCGATCCGCATCCCCAGCGCGACGGCATGGGGCAGCGCCGCGATGAACCGCTGCGCGATGGCCTGTCTGTCTGTCATGGCGTCACCTTCCAGCGTCGCATGATGGCCAACGGGCGGGGATGTTCAAGCCCCTGCCCCGCCGCCCCGCCATGATGCGTTGCGCCCCGACGGTCCCCGCCCTATGGTCGCGGAACTGCAGAGGGAGGTGGCACATGAGCGAAACCCGTCTCAGCTTCAAGGAAATGTGCGCCAAGTTCGACGTGACCCCGCGCACCCTGCGCTATTACGAGTATATCGAGCTTCTCGCCCCCGAACGCGAAGGGCGCGCGCGGTTCTACGGCCCGCGCGAGGTGGCGCGGATGACCCTGATCCTGCGCGGCCGCCGCTTCGGCTTCAGCCTCGAGGAAATCCGCCAGTGGCTGCTGATCTACCGCCAGAAGGGCACGCGCCCGCAGCTTGAAACCTGGATCGCGCTGGCCGACCGGCAGGTTGCGGAACTGACGCGCCAGCGCGACGAACTGGCCGTGACGCTGGCGGACCTCAAGGCCCTGCGCGAAACGGCGGTGGCCGAACTGGGCAAGCTGCCACCCGACGCCTGACCCCGCAGGCACCGGCACCGCGCCATGACATCGCGTCACCCCGCGCCGTGACGCGACGTTACGTTTACGTCAACGTCAACAGCTCTGGTAACACTTGGGCAGGCCACCAGATTCCGGCTGTGGCCATAGACCGGGTTGAACGGGAATGTCGGCAAAAGACGATCTGATGACGATCCGCCAGATGTGTGACGCCTTTGACGTCACGCCGCGCACGCTGCGCTTTTACGAGGCAAAGGAACTGATCTTCCCCGTCCGCCGCGGCACCGCGCGCTTCTTCACCTACCGCGACCGCGCGCGGCTGAAGCTGATCCTGCGCGGCAAGCGCTTCGGCTTCTCGCTCGAGGATATCCGCCAGCTGCTCGACATGTATGACCGCGCGCCCGGCCAGCAGGAGGCGCAGCTCAGGCGCACCTATGAGATCGCCGCGGAACGGCTGGCCCAGATGGAACGCCAGCGCGCGGAACTCGACGAAGCGATCGCCGAGTTGAAGGACCAGATGGCCTGGGGGGCGGGCGTGCTGGCCGGCCTCCGCAAGGCCGCCGAATAGTGACATCCGAGGGAGGAACGACCGACATGCCCAGCTATACCGCCCCCGTGAAGGACATGCAGTTCGTGCTGCATGACGTGCTTTCGATTTCGGGATCGGACATTCCCGGCTACGGCGATCTGGACGCCGCCTTTACCGCCGCCGTGCTGGAGGAGGCGGGCAAGCTTGCCGCCGATGTCCTGGCGCCGCTGAACGCCGTGGGCGACCGCGAGGGGTGCGTGCTGGAAAACGGCGTCGTACGCACGCCAAAGGGCTTTGCCGAAGCCTTCCGCCAGATGCGCGAAGGGGGGTGGACCGCGCTCGACTGCGATCCCGACTATGGCGGGCAGGGGCTGCCGCATCTGATGCATACGGCGGTGGGCGAAATCCTCGTCGCGGCGAACATGGCCTTCAACATGTATCAGGGCCTGACGCATGGCGCCTATTCCGCCATCCACACCCACGGCACGGCCGAACAGAAGGCGACCTATCTGCCCAAGCTCGTCTCGTGCGAATGGACGGGGACGATGAACCTGACCGAACCGCATTGCGGCACCGATCTGGGGCTGATGCGGACGCGGGCCGAACCGCAGGCGGATGGCAGCTACCGCATCACGGGGCAGAAGATCTTCATCTCGGCGGGCGAACATGACCTTGCCGAGAACATCATCCATCTGGTCCTTGCCAAAGCCCCGGGCGGGGGCGAGGGGACGAAGGGCATCTCGCTCTTCATCGTGCCGAAATTTCTGGTCAAGGCAGACGGCAGCCTTGGCGCGCGCAACACCCTTGCGGTGGGCAAGGTGGAACACAAGATGGGCATCCACGGCAATGCCACCTGCGTGATGAACTATGACGGGGCGACCGGGTTCCTGTTGGGCGATCTGCACAAGGGCATGCGCGCCATGTTCACCATGATGAACGAAGCGCGGCTGGGCGTCGGCCTGCAAGGCTATGCCGTGGCCGAGACCGCCTACCAAAACGCGCTCGCCTATGCCAAGGACCGTCTTCAGGGCCGGGCGATCACCGGGGCGGAAAACCCCTCGGGTCCGGCGGATCCGCTGATCGTGCATCCCGACATTCGCCGCAATCTGATGGACCAAAAATCCTTTGTCGAAGGCGCCCGCGCCT
>JBEEOG010000344.1:0-3875 GCA_041191745.1 Pseudomonadota bacterium
GCCATCATGTCGCGCGAGGCCGCGCGGATGAACCGCCTTGTCTCGGACCTGCTGAACCTCAGCCGCGTGGAGGCGGTGGAGCGTGTCCGCCCCACGGCGACGGTCGATCTGCTGGCGGTGCTGCGCGCCACGCTGGCCACCCTGCGGCCGATGGCGGAAGCCGCGGGCGTCACACTCGACCTTGCGGCCGAGGGGGACCGGCTGATGCTGCCCGCCGATGCCGACCAGCTGACGCAGGTCTTTTCGAACCTTGTGGAGAATGCGGTGAAATATGGCGGGTCCGGCGGGCGCGTCACCCTGCGCGTCGTGCCGGACCGGCTGCCGCAGGGCGCGGCGCTGCGGGTCGATGTGATCGACCGCGGCGAGGGGATCGACCCCGTCCACATCCCCCGCCTGACCGAGCGATTCTATCGCGTGGACAGCCACCGTTCGCGCGCGCAGGGCGGGACGGGGCTGGGGCTGGCGATTGTGAAACATATCGTGCATCGCCACCGTGGCCGGATGCGGATCGAAAGCGCGCCCGGAAAGGGAAGCGTTTTCAGTGTCTTGCTGCCCGTTTCCTAAGTGATCCGGCGCGGGGCGCGGCGCGGGTTCCGCGACGCCGTGTCATACAGCCGTTACATTGCTGTCGCAAAAGCGCGCGACGAAAACGGGGCACCCTTGCGGGTGGCCCCGCCTTGATGCGGCCCCGCGGGGCCGGTTGGATGGACGGAAGATGTCGCCACTCGCGCTGATCCTGCTTCTCCTCGGCCTCGGGGCCGTGGGCTTCGTGCTGGGCCGCCAGCGCGCCCTTGCCGCCACAGGGGGCGACCCGCGCGGCCTGCATTCGCTGCCCGCCGCCTATGGCCAGACCGTGGCCCTGTTCGCCACCGTGCCCGCGCTGCTTGTGATGCTGGGCTGGCTCGTCGCGCAGCCCTTCGTGATCGAGACGCGCGTCGCCCCGATCATCCTGCCCGAGGACGTGGCCGAAGGCAGCACGCTGGAACTGGCGCTGGCCGACATGCGCCGGATCGCCGAGGGCATGGACCTGATCACCGCCACGGGGACCGATGTCGCCCCGCTTGCCGCCGATCCGGCGGCGCTGCGGGCGGCGCTGGAGGCCGTGGGCGTGCCGCTGGCCTCGGACATCAACCCGCATGTGGCCGAAGCGGCGGTGGCCTACCGCGACAAGACGGCGACGGGCCTTCTGGTCATGGCGGCTGCAGTGCTGGCGATCGGCGTGGCGGGGCTTCTGCTGGCGGCGGCGCGGATCACCCCCGCCTTCCGCGCCCGCATCGTGGTGGAGCGGTTCGTGTCGGTGCTGCTCGTCTCGGCCTCGACCGTGGCGATCCTGACGACGGCGGGGATCGTGCTGAGCCTTGTCTTCGAAAGCCTGCATTTCTTCCGCCTTTACCCCGCGCAGGATTTCTTCCTGTCGCTGACATGGTCGCCGCGCTTCGGGGGCGGCTCGCAGCTGGGCCTCTGGCCGCTTCTGTGGGGCACGCTTTATGTGTCGGCCATCGCGCTGGCGGTGGCGGTGCCGATCGGGCTGATGGCGGCGATCTACCTGTCGGAATATGCCGGCCCCCGCCTGCGTTCCGTGGCCAAGCCCGCGCTCGAGGTGCTGGCAGGCATCCCGTCGATCGTCTACGGCCTCTTCGCGCTGCTGACCGTCGGGCCGCTGCTGCGTGACTGGATCGCGCAGCCGATGGGGCTGGGGGACAGCTCCTCCTCGGTGATGACGGCGGGGGTGGTGATGGGCATCATGCTGATCCCCTATGTCTCGTCCCTGTCCGACGACATCATCAACGCCGTGCCGCAGGCGCTGCGCGACGGATCCTATGCCATCGGGGCCACGCAATCGGAAACCATCCGTCAGGTGGTCTTTCCCGCCGCCCTTCCCGGCATCATCGGGGCGATCCTGATGGCCGCCAGCCGCGCCATCGGCGAGACGATGATCGTCGTCCTCGGCGCGGGGGCGGCGGCGAGCCTGTCGCTCAACCCGTTCGAGGCGATGACGACCGTCACCGTCAAGATCGTGAGCCAGCTGACCGGCGATACCGAATTCGCCAGCCCCGAGACGCTGGTGGCCTTTGCCCTCGGCCTGACGCTGTTCGTCTTCACGCTGGGGCTGAACATCCTCGCGCTCGGGATCGTGCGCAAGTACCGGGAGCAATACGAATGACCGACGCGGCCGCGAACCTTCCGGCGCAGGCGCCGTCCTCGCTGATCCGCCCCGATGCGCGCACGCGTGCCCGCAACGCCTCGGAACGCCGGTTCCGCCGGCTGGGCGGGGCGGCGGTGGGGCTGGGCGTGCTGGCGCTGGTGCTGCTCTTGACCTCGATCCTTGGCAACGGGCTGTCGGCCTTCCGCCAGACCTATGTCGAATTCCCCGTGGCGCTGGATCCGGCGGTGCTGGACAAGCAGGGCAACCGCGATCCGGCCCAGATGGCCAAGGTCACGACGCTGGGCTACGGCAAGCTGATGGAAGCCGCGCTCTTTTCCGCGCTCGAGGGCAAGGGCATCGACACCGGCGCGCTGTCGAAGAAAGAGGTGATGGGCCTGATGTCGAAAGAGGCCCCCGCAGAACTGCGCGAGATCGTGCTGGCGGACCCGTCGCTTCTGGGCCAGACGATCACCTTCCGCTCTTACGCCAACGGGCGGGTGGACGGCTACCTGAAGGGCCGCGTGACGATGGACAGCGCCGCGCGGGATGCCAATATCAGCCCCGCGCAGCTTGAACTGGTGGACCGGATGCGCGCCGCGGGGCTGGTCACGCTGCGCTTCAACACGGGCTTCCTGACCAATCCCGACGCCTCCGAACTGCGGCCCGAAGCCTCGGGCCTCGGGGTGGCGATCCTCGGGTCGGCCTATATGATGCTGGTGGTGCTGGCGCTGTCCCTGCCGCTGGGTGTCGCGGCCTCGATCTATCTGGAGGAACTGGCGCCCAAGAACCGCTGGACCGACCTGATCGAGATCAACATCGCCAACCTTGCCGCCGTGCCGTCGATCGTCTTCGGCATCCTCGCGCTGGCGCTGTTCATCAACTTCGCGGGCCTGCCGCAATCGGCGCCCATCGTGGGCGGGCTGGTCCTGTCGCTGATGACGCTGCCCACCATCATCATCGCCACGCGCGCCAGCCTCAAGGCCGTGCCGCCGTCGATCCGCGACGCCGCACTCGGGGTGGGGGCCAGCCGGATGCAGGCGATCTTCCACCATGTTCTGCCGCTGGCCATGCCGGGCATCCTGACGGGCACGATCCTCGGGCTTGCCCGCGCCCTTGGCGAATCCGCGCCGCTGCTGCTGATCGGCATGGTGGCCTTCGTGCGCGACTACCCCTCGGCCCCGCCGGCGGGCTTCTTCGAACCCGCCTCGGCCCTGCCGGTGCAGGTCTACAGCTGGACACAGCGCGCCGATCCGGCCTTTGCGGAACGCGCCTCGGGGGCCATCATCGTGCTGCTGGTCTTCCTTCTGGCGATGAACGCGCTGGCCATCATCCTGCGTCGCCGCTTCGAACGGCGCTGGTAAGGGGAACCCCATGAACGACATGCGACTGACGGAGAGAGCCGTGACCGACACCACCGCCAAGATGGAAGCCAAGGGCGTGCAGGTGCATTACGGCACCAACCACGCGCTGAAGGACGTGGATGTGGCGATCCTCGACAAGACGGTGACGGCCTTCATCGGCCCGTCGGGCTGCGGCAAGTCCACTTTCCTGCGCTGCCTGAACCGGATGAACGATACCGTCGCCTCGGCCCGCGTCTCGGGGCTGATCACGATGGACGGGCAGGACATCTACGACCCGCGCGTCGATCCGGTGCAGCTGCGCGCCAAGGTGGGCATGGTGTTCCAGAAGCCCAACCCTTTCCCCAAGTCGATCTACGACAACGTGGCCT
>JBEEOG010000345.1:0-5905 GCA_041191745.1 Pseudomonadota bacterium
GAACTGGCAGTTCTGGCGCATTTCGGCCACGGTGCGGTTGCCGGTATAGCCCATCGCCGCGCGCAGGCCGCCCACCATCTGGTGGATCACCGCCGCCGCGGCGCCCTTGTAGGGCACCTGCCCCTCGATCCCCTCGGGCACCAGCTTGTCCGATGCCGCGTCCTTCTGGAAATAGCGGTCGGCCGATCCCCGCGCCATTGCGCCAAGGCTGCCCATCCCGCGATAGGCCTTGAAGCTGCGGCCCTGCCACAGGATCACCTCGCCGGGGCTTTCATCCGTGCCCGCGATGGCAGACCCCACCATGGCGCAGGACGCGCCCGCCGCGATGGCCTTGGCGAAATCGCCGGAATACTTGATCCCGCCATCGGCGATCACGGGAATGTCGCCCGCCGCGCGGCTGGCATCCATGATGGCGGTCAGTTGCGGCACGCCCACGCCCGCGACGATGCGGGTGGTGCAGATCGACCCCGGCCCGATGCCCACCTTGACCGCATCCGCCCCCGCCCCGATCAGGGCGCGCGTGGCCTCTGCGGTCGCCACGTTGCCCGCCACGACCTGCACCGTGTTCGACAGCTTCTTGATCCGCTCCACCGCCTTGGCCACGCCCTCGCTATGGCCATGCGCGGTGTCGATCACCACCATGTCCACGCCCGCATCGATCAGCGCCTGCGAGCGTTCGAAGCCCGCATCCCCCACGGTCGAGGCGGCAGCGACCCGCAGGCGGCCCAGCTCGTCCTTGCAGGCCTGCGGGTTCAGCACGGCCTTTTCGGTATCCTTCAGCGTCAGCAGGCCTGTAAGCTTGCCCTGCCCGTCCGTGACCAGCAGCTTCTCGATCCGGCGCGCCTTCATCAGGCTGATCGCCTGTTCGCGGTCCACCGGTTCGCGCAGCACGGCAAGGTTCTCGGCCGTCATCATCACCGACACCGGCGTGCGGTCGTCCTGTGCGAAACGCATGTCGCGGTTGGTCACGATCCCCAGCACCCGGCCACCCGCATCGACCACGGGAAAGCCCGTGATGTTGTAGCGGTCCATCAGCACCTTGGCATCGGCCAGCGTCTGGTCGGGGCTCAGCGTGATGGGCTTGTAGACCACGCCCGATTCGAAGCGCTTGACGCGCCGCACCTCGGTCGCCTGCGCCTCGATGTCGAGATTGCGGTGGATCACCCCGATCCCGCCCGCCTGCGCCATGGCGATCGCCATGCGCCCCTCGGTCACCGTATCCATCGCGCTGGACAGAAGCGGGATGTTCATCCGGATCGAACGGGTCACAAAGGTCGCCGTGTCCGCCTCGGAGGGCAGCACGCTGGAAGCAGCCGGAACCAGCAGCACGTCGTCGAAGGTGAGGGCCTCGCGAATCTCCATGATCGCCTCCGCAGGAGTGTTCGTTTGGCGGTTCCCTGTTTCACGGCTTTGCCGCAGGCGCAAGATGGGAAAAGCCGCAGCCGCGCGGTGCCTAGACGATGGCCCTTTCGCGGAAGGGGCGGCCCGCCAGCATGCGTTCGACCGACAGGTCGGACAGGTCGATGCTGGCCCAGCCGCCGGTCAGGATATGTTCGGCGATGCCGCGCCCCACCGCAGGGGCCTGCTGCAGCCCGTGGCCGGAAAAGCCGTTCATCAGGTACAGGTTCGGCAGTTCCGGATGCGGGCCGAGGATCGCGTTCTGGTCCAGCGTGTTGTAGGCGTAATGGCCACACCACATCCGCACCAGCTTGACCGCGTCGAAGCCCGGCGCGCGATGCCAGAGCGCGGGCCAGATCACCTCTTCCCACAGCGTGTGCTGGGGTTCGTAATCGTCGAAATCGCAGGGCCCGTCCTCGGCCGGCACGGTGGCGCAGATCCATTGCTGGTGTTCGGGGCGGATCCAGTAGTCGCGGTCGATGATCAAGGGCGCGTCGGGATGGCGGGCATTGGGGGCGTCGATGACAAAGACCGTGCGCTTGCGCGGCTCCACCGCCAGCGGCAGGCCCGCCCAGCCCAGCACCTTGGCCGCGCGGGGGCCTGCGGCATTGACCGCCACGGCGCAGTCCACCCGCCCCGCGCCCGCCAGATGCACCGCCGTGATGCGCCCCGCGACCACGTCAAGCCCCACGGCCTCGTCCGTCAGGAAGCGCGCGCCCGCCGCCCTCGCCGCCGCGCGCAGGCCGTGCAGCAGGCCCATGTTGTCGAAGAACCCCTCGTCGCGCGGACCAAAGCTGGTGGCGGCCAGATCCGCCACGTTCAGCCACGGAAAGCGCGCGGCGGTCTGGGCGGGGGACCAGACCTCGGTTCCCGCGCCATGCGCGCGCTGGAGTGCGGCGAATTCGCGCAGCAGCGCCGCGCCCTCCTCGGTCTGCGACAGGAAAAGATAGCCGTTCTCGCGCAGGCCAAGGTCGGGAACGCCCGCTTCGGGCCCCACCTCGGCCGCGAAATTCTTGATGAAGCCGATCCCGAAGCGGCTGATTTCCACGTTCACCGCCGTGGTGAACTGCTGCCGGATGCCCGCCGCCGCCAGCGCGGTCGAGGCGGTCGAGAAGCCCGGGTCCCGCTCCACCACCAGCACGTCCATGCCGGGGTTCATCCGAGTCAGCCAGTAGGCGCAGGATGCCCCCATCACCGCCCCGCCGATGACCACCACCTCTGCCCGCATGCGATGCCCCTTTTCCATGACGGCGAAGGATTTACAGCCGCCTTGCGCCTTGGTTATGACAGCCGCAGGGACAGGACAACCCGCCCCCGTGGCGGGCCTCTTTTGGGAAACGGGCACGAAGATGCTGACAAAGCCGGATGTGCTACCCTTGCTTGTGCGGATGGCCGAAGCGCAGGCCGTGGACGAGGTCTGGAAGGTGTCGGCGGCCTATTACGCCGCGCTCGGGTTTTCACGGGTGAATTACGGTTTCACCCGATTCCTGTCATCGCGCTCCATCGGCGATCCGGATGACGCGCTCTTTCTGACCACGACCGATCCGGCCAGCGCGCACCGCTACTTCGCGGGCGGCTTCTATGCCCGCACCCCAACCTACAAATGGGCGCTTGCCCAGTCGGGGGCCTGCACCTGGCGCTGGGTGCGCGAAGCGATGGAGCGCGGCGCGCTGACCGCCGACGAGATGGACGTGATGCGGATGAATGCCGAAATGCGGATTCATGCGGGAATCACGATCAGCTTTCCCGTCGCCTCCTCTCGCGCGCGGGGCGCGATGGGCTTGATCGCCGATCCCGAACTGACCGAGGATGACGTGGAGCACATCTTCGCCACGCGGCGCGACGAACTTCTGTCGGTCGCGCATATGATGCACCTGAAACTGATGCATCTTCCCGTGCCCCACCGCCTGCGCGCCCTGACCCAGCGCCAGCGCGAGGTGCTGGAATGGGTGGCCGACGGCAAGCAGACGCAGGACATCGCGCTGCTTCTGTCCGTCTCGCCCGCGATGGTGGAAAAGCACCTGCGCCTTGCCCGCGAGGCGCTGGGAGTCGAGACGACGGCGCAGGCGGTGGCGAAGGCCACGCTTCTCAATATGATATTTCATCGTCAGGCGTGACGGGACAATTACAAGGTAGGGAAAGCCGGACTTACCTTAGGGCAGATGATCCGTTCTAAAGGTCAGCGTTCCGCGAGTGGTGGCTTTGGCCAGGAACAGCAGGCGGATGATCGGCGCAATTACACCGCATCCGTCTGCAATCGGTCTTCGGACCGGTCCCCGCCTTCCGCGACATTTCCGCGCCGGACTGCGGGGCCGCGCGACCCTTGCCCAAGGGCGCGCGCGGCAAACGGACGGTGCGCCCGCAAGGTCGCACCGTTTTTTCATTTCAATAGAAAAGGGCCTGCCGGACGGCAGGCCCTTTCCGCGTTGCGGGAAACGGGGATCAGCCCTGAAGCGCCTTGGCGACTTCGGCGGCGAAATCCTCTTTCTCTTTCTCGATGCCCTCGCCCACGGCCATGCGGACGAAGCCCAGAACCTCGACGCCCGCATCCTTGGCGGCCTGCGCCACGGTGATGTCGGGGTTGATCACGAACTTCTGGTTCAGAAGCGTCGATTCCTCGAAGAACTTCTTCATCCGGCCCGGGATGATGTTGTTCTGGATCACCGCCTCGGGCTTCGGCTTGGCCGAGGCCGCGTTCTCTTCCATTGCCTTGGCGGTCTGCACGGCCAGCTCGCGCGCGACCGCTTCGGGGTCCATGTCGGCTTCCGACAGCGACACGGGCGAGGTCGCGGCGATGTGCATGGCGATCTGCTTGCCGATGCCGTTGTCGGCACCCTTCAGCGCGACCAGCACGCCGATGCGGCCCAGACCGTCGGCGGCGGCGGTGTGGATGTAGGCGGCGACCGTGTCACCCTCGACCGCGGCCATGCGGCGCAGCGACATGTTCTCGCCGATCGTCACGATGGCATCGGTCAGCGCGGCGTCGACGGTCTTGCCGTTCAGGGCCGCAGCCTTCAGCGCGGCCAGATCCGACACGGCCAGCGCGGCGGAGGTGATGCCGCGGACGAGGTTCTGGAAGTCCGCGTTCTTGCCGACGAAATCGGTTTCCGAGTTCACTTCGACCGCGACGCCCTTGCCGCCCGACACGGCGACGCCGACGAGGCCTTCGGCGGCCACGCGGTCAGCCTTTTTCGCGGCTTTCGCCAGACCCTTGGTGCGCAGCCAGTCCACGGCGGCTTCCATGTCGCCGCCGACCTCGGTCAGCGCCTTCTTGGCATCCATCATGCCTGCGCCGGTGGCTTCGCGCAGTTCCTTCACCATCTGAGCGGTGATCGTCATCGGGTTATCTCCAATATCCAGAGAAACAGGTGGCCCGACGGGGTTACCCCCGCCGGGCAAAGGTTCGGTGACAGCCGGATCAGGCTTCGGCGACGGCTTCTTCTTCCGGCGCCTCTTCCAGCGCGCCGAGGTCCACGCCTGCCGCGCCCAGCTGGGCCGACATGCCGTCCAGTGCGGCGCGCGAGATCAGGTCGCAGTAAAGCGCGATGGCGCGGGCGGCGTCATCGTTGCCGGGGATCACGTAATCCACGCCCTTGGGCGAGTTGTTGGTATCGACCACGCCCACGACCGGAATGCCCAGCTTCTTGGCTTCCTGGATGGCGAGGTCTTCCTTGCCCACGTCGATCACGAACAGAAGGTCGGGGGTGCCGCCCATCTCGCGGATGCCGCCGAGCGAGGCCTGAAGCTTGGCCTGCTCGCGCTCCATGTTCAGGCGCTCTTTCTTGGTCAGGCCGTCGGCGCCGTTCGCCAGCAGCTCGTCGAACTGCTTCAGGCGCTGGATCGACTGCGAGACGGTCTTCCAGTTGGTCAGCGTGCCGCCCAGCCAGCGGTGGTTCATGTAATACTGCGCGCACTTCTCGGCGGCTTCGGCGATCGGCTTCTGGGCCTGACGCTTGGTGCCGACGAAGAGGATGCGGCCGCCCTTGGCGACGGTGTCGCGCACGACCTTCAGCGCCTGGTCCAGCATCGGGACGGTCTGGGTCAGGTCGATGATGTGGATGCCGTTGCGGTCGCCGTAGATGAACTCGCCCATCTTCGGGTTCCAGCGCTGGGTCTGGTGGCCGTAGTGAACGCCAGCTTCAAGCAGCTGACGCATGGAGAACTCGGGAAGAGCCATGTCCTTATCCTTTCCGGTTTAGCCCTCGGCGCAGCCGTCTTACCCCTTGCGGGGCAACCGGCGGACCGGACGGGATGTCTCCCCGCCAAGCCCAAGCCACGCCTGTGAAGTGCGCGCCATCTATACGGGAACGCACAGGCGCGCAAGGGCCGCAGGGCAGGAAAAGCGGGGGATCGGGCCGAACCCCCCCCTAGTCGCGCCGCAAGAGCACCCAGTCCCGCCACCGCGGCGACCAGTGCGCGTCACCCGTGGCGGGGCGGCGCGCCACTTCGGCAAAGCCCGCGCGGCTGTAAAGCGCGAGCGCCGCCGCGTTCCCGTCGCCCGTGATCA
>JBEEOG010000346.1:0-3884 GCA_041191745.1 Pseudomonadota bacterium
ATCGACGGGCTTCTGACCGAGAACCGCATCTTCAAGCAGCGCAACGCCGATATCGGCATCGTGTCGGAAGATGACATCCTGAAATGGGGCTATTCCGGCGTCATGGTGCGCGGGTCGGGCCTTGCCTGGGACCTGCGCCGCAGCCAGCCCTACGAATGCTATGACGAGTTCGACTTCAAGATCCCCGTCGGCAAGAACGGTGACTGCTATGACCGCTACCTCTGCCGCATGGCGGAAATGCGCGAGTCGACCTCGATCATCAAGCAGGCCATCGCCAAGCTGCGGGTGGAGAAGGGCGACATCCTTGCCCGCGGCAAGATCACGCCGCCCAAGCGCGGCGAGATGAAGACCTCGATGGAGGCGCTGATCCACCACTTCAAGCTTTACACCGAAGGCTTCCACGTCCCCGCGGGCGAGGTCTATGCCGCGGTGGAAGCGCCCAAGGGCGAATTCGGCGTCTACCTTGTCGCCGACGGCACCAACAAACCCTACCGCGCCAAGATCCGCGCGCCGGGATATCTGCACCTGCAATCCATGGATTACATCGCCAAGGGCCACCAGCTGGCCGATGTGTCCGCCATCATCGGCACGATGGACGTCGTGTTCGGGGAGATCGACCGCTAATGCTCCGCCGCCTGCATCCCGTCCAACCGGACAGTTTCGCCTTCACGCCCGCCAATCTGGAATGGGCGAAGGGGCAGATTTCCAAATACCCCGAAGGCCGTCAGGCATCGGCCATCATCCCGCTGCTGTGGCGCGCGCAGGAACAGGAAGGCTGGCTCACGCGCAAGGCGATCGAAACCGTCGCCGACATGCTGGGGATGGCCTATATCCGCGCGCTGGAAGTGGCGACCTTCTACTTCATGTTCCAGCTGCAGCCCGTCGGGTCCGTGGCGCATGTCCAGATTTGCGGCACCACATCGTGCATGATCTGCGGGGCCGAGGATCTGATCCGCGTCTGCAAGGAACTGATCGCCCCCGCGCCGCATACCCTGTCGGCGGATGGCAAGTTCAGCTGGGAAGAGGTCGAATGCATGGGCGCCTGCGCCAATGCGCCCATGGCCCAGATCGGCAAGGACTATTACGAGGACCTCACGCCCGAGAAGCTGCGCGACCTGATCGCCCGTTTCTCGAAGGGCGAGGTTCCGGTGCCCGGCCCCCAGAACGGCCGCTATGCGGCGGAACCGCTGTCGGGCCTGACCAGCCTGAAAGAGTTTGAATCGGGCCGCAAGCAGTTCAACGCCAGCGCGCAGCTGGCCGTCGATATCGGCGACACGGTCAAGCGCATCGACGGGACCGAGGTGCCGATCCTGACCCCGTGGCTGGGCAAGGCGGCCAAGGTCGCCGCTGCCGCTGCCGTGGACGAGGTGGCAAAGCCCAAGAGAACGACCAAGAAGGCCGCTGAGGCGGCCGAACCCGCCGCGGCCGAGAAAAAGCCGCGCAGCAGCAAGACGAAGAAGACGGAAGGCGACGCATAACGATTGGCAAGGGCGGCCGCTCCGGCCCGAAAAACAGGGAAGCACTGGGAATGAAAAGAGCCGAAAATCTGAACGTCCCCTCGTTCAACGGTCTGGTGATCGCTGCGGGGTTTGGCGTCCTCGCCTTTGCGGTGGCAAAGGTGGTGGGCGGTTTCGACTATACGACCAGCGGATTCTTCGGCGCCCTTGTCTTCGCGGTCGCCGCCGCCTTCCTGTGCATCCCGTGGGGGGCGAAATCGCGCATCCCCGCAACGGGGGCGCATGTCGCACATGACGGCGCGGGTGACGCGCCGGCCCCTGCGGCCGCTGCCGCCGCCGCACCTGCGGCCCCGTCGGCAGCACCGGCAGCCGCACCGGCTGCCGTGGCCGCTGCCGCGCCCGTTGCGGCCGCGCCGGCTGCGGCCAGCGCGGATGTCGCGGTGATGGAGGCGCCCGCCGCGAAGCCCGCCGCCAAGGCCAAGGCCGAAGCCGCCGCGCCCGCCGTCGCGGGCGAGGGCGTCAAGCCCAAGGCGCTGAAGGCCCCGCGCAAGGGGCAGGCGGATGACCTGAAACAGATCGAAGGCATCGGCCCCGTTCTGGAAAAGCTCTGCCACGAGCTGGGCATCTACCACTTCGACCAGATCGCCGCCTGGGGCGCGGACGAGGTGGCCTGGATGGATGCGAACCTGAAAGGGTTCCGTGGCCGCGTGACCCGCGACAGGTGGGTGGCGCAAGCGAAACTGATCGGCGAGGTCGGGATGGAGGAATTCCTCCGCCGGGCCAAGTCGAACGACTACTGAGGAGGCCGGATTGCCCCCCTCGGACCATGATCGCAGGCAGGCCTTGCAGGCGCGACTCGTCGCGCTCGTGCTTGCCGGAACCATGGTCGTCTGGATGGGGGCACAATGGCTGGGCGGAAGGCTGGGATGGGAGACGCGCTTCGTCTTCCTCTTCGACTTCCTCGCCATCGCCGGATTCGTCTGGGCGCTGGTGGTGACATATCGGATCTGGCGGAACCGTCAGGGGAATTGAGGGGCAAGCGATGCTCAAGGATCAGGACCGCATCTTCACCAACCTTTATGGGATGCATGACCGCACCCTTCAGGGGGCGAAGAAGCGTGGCCATTGGGATGGCACCGCCGAAATCATCCAGCGGGGCCGCGACACGATCATCGAACAGGTGAAGGCGTCGGGCCTGCGGGGCCGCGGCGGCGCGGGTTTCCCCACGGGGCTGAAGTGGTCCTTCATGCCCAAGCAGAGCGATGGCCGCCCGTCCTATCTGGTCATCAATGCCGACGAATCCGAACCGGGCACCTGCAAGGACCGCGAGATCATGCGGCACGACCCGCATACCCTGATCGAAGGGGCGCTGATCGCCTCTTTCGCGATGGGGGCGAATGCCTGCTACATCTACATTCGCGGCGAATACATCCGCGAGCGCGAGGCCCTGCAGGCCGCGATCGACGAATGCTATGACGCGGGGCTTCTGGGCAAGAACGCGGCCAAGTCCGGCTGGGACTTCGACCTTTACCTGCATCACGGGGCAGGGGCCTATATCTGCGGCGAGGAAACGGCGCTTCTGGAATCCCTCGAAGGTAAGAAGGGCATGCCCCGCATGAAGCCGCCCTTCCCCGCGGGATCGGGCCTTTACGGCTGCCCGACCACTGTGAACAACGTCGAATCCATAGCGGTCGTGCCCACCATCCTGCGGCGCGGGGCGGAGTGGTTCTCGTCCTTCGGGCGGCCGAACAATGCGGGCACGAAGCTTTTCGGCATCTCGGGCCACGTCAACGCGCCTTGCGTCGTCGAAGAGGCGATGTCGATCCCGCTGAAGGAACTGCTTGAGCGTCACTGCGGCGGCGTGCGCGGCGGCTGGAAGAACCTGAAGGCCGTGATCCCCGGCGGGTCGTCCGTGCCGATGCTGCGCGCCGAACAGTGCGACGACGCGATCATGGATTTCGACTGGCTGCGCGAGCAGCGCTCGGGCCTCGGCACGGCGGCGGTGATCGTGATGGACCAGTCCACCGACATCATCAAGGCGATCTGGCGGCTGTCGAAGTTCTACAAGCACGAAAGCTGCGGCCAGTGCACGCCCTGCCGCGAAGGCACGGGCTGGATGATGCGCGTGATGGACCGTCTGGTGCGCGGCGAGGCCGAGGTCGAGGAAATCGACATGCTGCTGAGCGTGACCAAGCAGGTCGAAGGCCACACGATCTGCGCGCTTGGCGATGCGGCGGCATGGCCGATCCAGGGCCTTGTGCGGGCCTTCCGGAACGAGATCGAGGATCGCATCAAGGCGAAAAAGACGGGCCGCGTCAGCGCGGTCGCGGCGGAGTGAGACGGATGGCGGCAGCCCTGACCCTTTGCATCGCGGCCCCGGGCTGCATGCAGACCGCGCCCTCGGGCGGCGGTGTGGTCGCGGCTGCG
>JBEEOG010000347.1:0-11932 GCA_041191745.1 Pseudomonadota bacterium
CTGCGCGCCCGCCTTACCGCCCGCTGGCAGCATTACAACCTGACCGCTGACGAGATCGCATGGAAGCTCGACGGCAACGACCTGCCCAACGGACGCGTCGTCACGGCCGAAAGCGGCAGCGCCGATTACCGCCTGCCCAACGGCTGAGGCGGTCGAAAGCGTTGGTCCGTCTGTGCGGGGATGGATGGTGCTGCAAGAGAGGATTGAACTCTCGACCTCTCCCTTACCAAGGGAGTGCTCTACCACTGAGCTACTGCAGCGCCGGGGCCTGTCGCGGGGGCTCCCGCGTGGCGTGGCGGGTGAATAGCCGCCTTGGCATGCGGGTGCAAGAGCAATCTCGCCCGAAAAGCGCGGGCAATCTGGACCCTCTGCCCCCCTTGGGATAGGAACGCAGGCGATGACCCCGGACCGGACCGAACCCACCGACCGCAAGGCCCAAAAGCCCTCTGCCGCGATGTCGCGCGAGGAGCGGCTGAAGGCTGCGCTCAAGGCCAACATGGCGCGGCGCAAGGCGCAGGCGCGGGCACGGTCGGACGGGGACGCGACGGGGCGGGACGCGGGTGCGGATGACGCCCGCGGGACGGAAAGCTGAAAGGGCGCAGGTGATGGATTCGATTCTGGTGAAGGGTAACGGTGCGCTTCATGGCGCGATCCCGATCGCGGGGGCCAAGAACGCCTGCCTGACGCTGATGCCTGCCACGCTTCTGTCGGAAGAGCCGCTGACGCTGACCAACGCGCCGCGCCTGTCGGATATCCGCACGATGACGCAGCTGCTGCAATCGCTGGGGGCCGAGGTCGCGGCGCTGGCCGACGGGCAGGTGCTGGCCATGTCCAGCCACAGGATCGACAACCACACCGCCGATTACGACATCGTTCGCAAGATGCGGGCCTCGATCCTCGTCCTTGGCCCCATGCTGGCGCGCGACGGGCATGCGGTCGTGTCGCTTCCGGGCGGCTGCGCCATCGGGGCGCGACCCGTTGACCTGCACCTGAAGGCGCTGGAGGCGATGGGGGCCGAGCTTGACCTGCGCGACGGCTATGTCCACGCCAAGGCCCCGGGCGGGCGGCTGCGGGGCGCGGTGGTGGAGTTTCCCTTCGTCTCGGTCGGCGCGACCGAGAACGCGCTGATGGCCGCCACGCTGGCCAAGGGCACGACCGTCCTGAAGAACGCCGCGCGCGAGCCCGAGATCGTGGACCTCGCGCAATGCCTGCGAAAGATGGGCGCGCAGATCGAAGGCGAGGGCACATCCACCATCACGATCGAGGGCGTGGACCGTCTGGGCGGCGCGACCCATCCCGTCGTCACCGACCGGATCGAACTGGGCACCTACATGCTGGTGCCCGCGATCTGCGGGGGCGAGGTGGAATGTCTGGGCGGGCGCATCGATCTTGTCGGGGCCTTTGCCGAAAAGCTGGATGCGGCGGGGATTTCCGTCAACGAAACCGCCCGCGGGCTGAAGGTCAGCCGCAAGAACGGGCGGGTGCGGGCCGTGAACGTCACGACCGAACCCTTCCCCGGCTTCCCGACCGACCTGCAGGCGCAGATGATGGCGCTGCTGTGCACCGCCGACGGCGTTTCGGTGCTTGAGGAAAAGATCTTCGAGAACCGCTTCATGCATGCGCCCGAACTGATGCGGATGGGGGCCAAGATCGACGTGCATGGCGGGACCGCCACGGTGACGGGTGTGGCCAAGCTGCGCGGCGCGCCGGTGATGGCCACGGACCTGCGCGCCTCGGTCTCGCTCATCCTCGCGGGGCTGGCGGCCGAGGGCGAGACGGTGGTGAACCGTGTCTACCACCTCGACCGCGGCTACGAGCGGGTGGAGGAGAAGCTGTCGGCCTGCGGGGCCAAGATCGAACGGATCAAGGGCAACTGATGGCTGACGCACGCTTTGAAGATGCCGATGACGGCCCGCTGCATCTGGTGGCGCGGGATGCCGAGGATCTGAAGATCCTCTCGGCACTCGCGCAGGATGCGGTCCTGCCCGCGACCGAGATGACGTGGCAGAAGGCGCGGCGGCAGTTCGTGCTGCTTCTGAACCGCTTCCGCTGGGAGGACCGCGCGGCGGCCGAAGCGGCGGGGCGACCCTATGAACGGGTCCGCACGCTGATGGTGATTTCCGATGTCGTGGCGGTCAGGGTGCAGGGGATTGACCGGCGCGATGCCGACACGGTCCTGTCGCTGCTCGCCGTCGCGTGGCAGGCGGGCGAGGATGGCACGGGCCGCGTCCTGTTGACGCTGGCCGGTGACGGTGCGGTGGCGCTGGATGTCGAGGCGCTGGAGGTTTCGCTTCAGGATGTGACGCGCCCCTATGCCGCGCCGTCGGGCAAGGTGCCCGACCACGGCGCCTGAGGAGGCCCCGGTGAGGGGCTCGCCCCTCCCCGGACCCCACCCGAGGATGTTTTGGCAGAGAAAACAGGCGCTGAACGCGGGGGCGACGTGCCGTCTTGAGGCGCGGGGGGGCGCGCGCTAAGTGGGACGCAACCTGCGGAGAGTGCCATGCCCTTTTTCCTGTCCTCGACGGATGCCGATTTCGAAGCCCGTTTCGCGGCCCTTCTGGGCATGAAGCGCGAAGAGGCCGAGGATGTGGATCAGGCCGTGGCCGCGATCATCGCCGACGTGCGCGCGCGCGGCGATGCGGCGCTGGTCGATCTGACCGCGCGTTTCGACCGGATGGCGCTGACGCCCGACCGTCTGGCCTTTTCCGAGGCCGAGATCGCGGCAGAAATCGCCAAGGTCGGGGCCGAGGATCGGGCGGCGCTGGAACTGGCCGCCGAGCGCATCCGCGCCTATCACGCGCGGCAACTGCCCGAGGATGCCAGCTGGACCGATGCGGCAGGCGCGACGCTGGGCTGGCGCTGGACACCCGTTTCGGCGGCGGGGCTTTACGTGCCGGGGGGGCTGGCGTCCTATCCGTCCTCCGTCCTGATGAACGCGATTCCGGCCAAGGTGGCGGGGGTGGAACGGCTGGTCGTCACCTGCCCGACGCCGGGGGGCGTGGTCAATCCGCTGGTGCTTCTCGCCGCGCGGCTGGCGGGGGTGGATACGGTCTATCGCGTGGGCGGCGCGCAGGCGGTGGCGGCGCTGGCCTATGGTACGGCGACGATTGCCCCGGTGGACAAGATCACGGGGCCGGGCAATGCCTATGTCGCGGCGGCCAAGCGGCGGGTCTTTGGCCGCGTGGGGATCGACATGATCGCGGGGCCGTCGGAAATCCTTGTCATCGCGGATGGCGACAACGACCTCGACTGGATCGCGCTCGACCTGCTGTCGCAGGCCGAACATGACGAAAGCGCGCAGGCCATCCTGATCACCACCGATGCCGCCCTTGGCGCGGCCGTCGCGCGGGCGGTGGAGGCGCGGCTGGAGGTGCTGGAACGCCGCGCCATCGCGGGGGCAAGCTGGCGGCAGAACGGCGCGGTGATCGTGGTCGAGACGCTCGATCAGGCGGCCGCACTTGCCAACCGCATCGCGCCCGAACATCTGGAACTGATGGTGGCCGACCCCGAGGGTCTGGCCGCGCGGATCCCGCATGCGGGGGCGATCTTCCTTGGCGCCTGGACGCCCGAGGCGATCGGCGATTACGTGGGCGGGCCGAACCATGTGCTGCCCACGGCCCGTTCGGCGCGGTTCTCCTCGGGGCTGAACGTCCTCGACTTCATGAAGAAGACGACGATGGCACGGATGACGCCCGAGGCTCTGCGGGCCATCGGGCCTGCGGCGGAGCGGTTGGCGATCAGCGAAAGCCTGCAGGCGCATGGCCTCAGCGTGCGGGCGCGGCTGGACCGGCTGAACGGCTGAGGCCACCGCAGCCCGACCGCGACGACCCCGCCCCGTCGTGACCGATCCGCTTGCACTGGCGGCTTCGGTCGGGCATCACCAAAGGGTTGAAGGGGCCCGTCATGACCAACCGTATCTGCCATATCGAGATCGACGAGCGGGGTTTGGCCCGCCCGACGCCGGAAATCGAGCAGGAGCGGCGGGTCGCGGTCTTTGACCTTCTGGAAGACAATTCCTTTGCCCTGCCCAAGCGCGACGACCGCATCACGCCCGACGGCCCCTATCGCCTTGGCCTTGCCATCCGCGAGGGGCGGCTGGTGTTCGACGTGGCGACCGAAGCAGGCGACAAGGCGGCGGAATTCCACCTGTCGCTCGGCCCCTTCCGGCAGGTGGTGAAGGACTACTTCCAGATCTGCGAAAGCTATTTCGACGCGGTCAAGCGCCTGCCGCCCAGCCAGATCGAGGCGATCGACATGGCACGGCGCGGCATCCACAACGAAGGCGCGCGGGTCTTGCAGGAGCGTCTCGAAGGAAAGGCCGAGGTGGACCGCGACACCGCCCGACGCCTGTTCACCCTGATCTGCGTCCTGCACTGGGGTTGATCTTGGGCGCGGACTTTCCCCAGTCGGTGCTGTTCTGCTGTGACCACAACGCGGTCCGTTCGCCGATGGCGGAGGGGCTGATGAAGAAGCTCTACGGCCAGCGCGCCTATGTGCAGTCCGCCGGCGTCAAGAACGACATGGAGATCGACGGCTTTTCCGTCGCGGTCTGCAAGGAGCTGGGGATCGAACTTTCCCGCCACCGCTCGCGCAGCTTCGAGGAGATGCAGGAATGGGGCGATGACCTGTCGCAGTTCGACCTGATCGTCGCCCTGTCGCCCGCAAGCCAGAGAACGGCGCTGGAACTCACCCGCTTCTACCATCTGGACGTAGAATACTGGCCGATCCTTGATCCGACCGGCCTTGGCGAGACGCGCGAGGCCAAGCTTGCCGCCTACCGGCAGGCGCGGGACCAGATCAGGGACAGGATGCTGGCGCGCTTCGGGGCGCCGACGGAAGAGGGGGCGACATGACACGGGCAGAGGCGATCGCACTGGTTTCGCGCTATTACGCGGCCTTCAACGCGGGCCATCCGGAAGGGATGCTCGACTGCGTGGCGGACGATGTGGAGCATCGCGTGAACGAGGGCGGCATCCGCCATGGCCGCGCGAAATTCGCCGAATTCTGCGCGCATATGGGCGTGTCCTACCGCGAGGAACTGCGCGATCTGGTGATCTTTGCCAATGACGACGGCACCCGCGCGGCGGCGGAGTTCGTCGTCCACGGCACCTATCTGAAAACCGATCCGGGCCTGCCGGAAGCGAAGGGGCAGACCTACATCCTGCCCGCAGGCGGGTTCTTCGACATCAGGGATGGCCGGATCGCCCGCGTCACCACCTTCTACAACCTGAAGGACTGGGTCGATCAGGTGAACCAATGGACGTGACCGTCCGCGCCCTGCGCGGGGCCGCGTTGGAGGCCGCGCTGGACGATGTGGCGCGGCTTCGCATCGCGGTCTTCCGCGACTGGCCCTATCTGTATGACGGCACGCTCGATTACGAACGCGAATATCTGACCGTCTACCGCGACAACCCCGCGGCGCTGCTGGTGGGGGCATTCGACGGGGACCGTCTGGTGGGGGCATCGACCTCGACCCCGATGGAGGACCATGCCGATGCCTTCGGCAAGCCCTTCGCGGGGCAGGGGATGGCGCTGACGGACATCTACTATGGCGCGGAATCGGTGCTGCTGCCGGAATATCGCGGGCGCGGTCTGGGCCACCGTTTCTTCGACGCGCGCGAGGATTTCGCGCGGTCGCTGGGGCGGAAATGGGTGGCCTTCTGTTCCGTGATGCGCCCCGCCGACCACCCGCTGCGCCCCGCGAGCTTTCGCACCAACGATGCCTTCTGGCGCGGGCGCGGCTATGCGCCGCTTGCGGGCGTGGTGGCCGAATTCGCGTGGAAGGATGTGGGGCAGGAGGGCGAGACGGTGAAGCCGCTGCAATTCTGGATGCGGGCGCTCTGACCATGCGGGTCGCCGCTGCCGCCTGTCCGGTCGAAGCTCCCGCCGATTTCGCCGCATGGCAGGCGAAGATGGCGGCATGGGTCGCCGATGCGGCGGGGCAGGGGGCAAGCCTTCTGGTCTTTCCCGAATACGGGCTGATGGAACTGGCCGCACTTCTGCCCGCGGGGCATGCGGCCGAGGGGCCACTTGCGCTGTCGGGGGTGGCGGGGTTCCGGCCTGCGGTCGATGACACGCTGGCCGCGCTGGCGGCGCGGCACGGGGTGCATATCCTTGGTCCTACGGGGCCGGTCTTTGCCGATGCCCTGCCCGTGAACCGCGCGACGCTTTACGGGCCGCAGGGGATCGTCGGCCATCAGGACAAGCAGATCATGACGCGGTGGGAACGCGACGCATGGATCGTCCGCCCCGGTGCGGGGCTGCCCGTCTTTGACACGCCCCTTGGCCGGATCGGGGTGCTGGTCTGCTATGACAGCGAATTCCCCCTGCTGGCGCGGTCCTTGTGCGAACGGGGGGCAGAGATCCTGCTGGTGCCGTCGGCCACCGATGCGCTGTCGGGCTACTGGCGCGTCCGGATCGGGGCGATGGCGCGGGCGCTGGAAAACCAGTGCGTCGTGGTGCAGGCCCCGACCGTGGGCAACGCGCCCTGGCTGCCGATACTCGACGAAAATGTGGGCGCGGCGGCGGTCTATGGCCCGCCCGACCGCGGCTTCCCGCCGACCGGCGTGCTGGCCGAAGGCGCGCTGAACGCCCCCGGCTGGGTCTATGCCGATGTCGATCTGGAGGCGGTCCGGACAGCGCGCGACGATGGCGCGGTGCTGACCTTCCGGCACTGGGCCGAACAGCCCGACCGCCTGCGCGACGCCTGACCTAGCGCAGCATCTCGGCGATGGTGTCGGGCGTGGCATAGCCCAGCTTCACCGCCGTTTCCGCCACCCCCGCCCCTTCGGCCAGCGCGGTCTTGGCGACCTTGGCCGCCCGCGCATAGCCGATATGGGGGACCAGCATGGTCGCAAGGACAAGGCTGTTTTCCAGCGCGCCCTCGCACTGGGCCACGTTCGCCTCGATCCCCTTGACGCAGCGTTCGGCCAGCGTGTCCATCGCCTGCACCAGCATCCGCATGGATTGCAGCACGTTCAGCACGATCACCGGCTCGAAGGCGTTGAGTTGCAACTGCCCCGCCTCGGCCGCCATCGTCACGGTCAGGTCGTTGCCGATGACCTGAAAGGCGACCTGATTGACGACTTCGGGGATCACGGGGTTCACCTTGCCCGGCATGATCGACGACCCCGCCTGCACGGCGGGCAGGCGGATTTCGTTGAACCCCGACCGCGGACCCGAGGAGAGAAGCCGCAGGTCGTTGCAGATCTTCGACAGCTTGACCGCGATGCGCTTCAAGACGCCGGAAAAGGTGACATAGGCCCCGCAATCGCTGCTCGCCTCGATCAGGTCGCCCGCCAGTTTCACGGGCATCCCGCAGACGGCGGACAGTTCGGCCACCGCCGCTTCGGCATAGCCGTCGGGGGTGTTGACGCGGGTGCCGATGGCGGTGCCGCCAAGGTTCACCTCCAGCAGCAGGGCCTTCAGGCGGCCGATGATGTCCACATCCTCGCGGATCGTGGTGGCGAAGCCTGCGAATTCCTGCCCCAGCGTCATCGGCACGGCATCCTGCAACTGCGTGCGGCCGATCTTGCGGATGGCGGCAAAGGCCGTCGCGCGATCCTCGAACGCCGCGATCAGGCGGGTCTGCGCGGCGCTGAACGCCTCGCATTGCGAGACGATGGCAAGGCGCATGGCGGTAGGATAGACGTCATTGGTGGATTGCGAGCGGTTGACGTCGTCATTCGGGTGCAGGTGGACGTATTCGCCAAGGCTGTGGCCCATCTTCATCAGGGCGATGTTGGCGATCACCTCGTTCGCGTTCATGTTGGTCGAGGTGCCCGCGCCGCCCTGCACCATGTCCACGCGGAAGGCGTCGTGCCAGCGTCCGGCGATGATCTCGTCGCAGACCTCTTCGATCACGCGGGCCTTTTCGGCCGACAGCACGCCCAAAGACAGGTTCGCCCGCGCGGCGGCCTTCTTCACCCATGCCAAGGCACGGATGAATTCGGGAAAATGCGACAGCGGGATGCCCGAGATGGGGAAATTCTCGATCGCGCGCTGGGTGTGGATGCCCCAGAGGCAGGTGCGGGGCAGGGTCATGGTGCCGAGGCTGTCTTCCTCGTGGCGGGTGTCGTGCGGCATCGTCTCGCGCTCCGTTGGCGGTATGCCCAACGGGTGCGCCAAGCGGGCGCTCCGGTCCAATGCAAATCCTGCATGGCCTATGCGGGGCGCGTGCGGGCGGGGCGCGCGGTCACGCGGTCAGGGCCTGCCAGACGGCATCCACCTTGGGCCCCGCCGCGCGGCGCGGGCGGAAGGCGCAGATGTCGAGGGGCAGCGCCCATTCCGGCCCGCCGATGGGTTCGATGACGGCCAGATCGCCCGCCTCCACCGCGCTTTCGGGCAGCCAGCCCACGCCATGGCCCGCAAGGATCACCTGTTTCAGCACATCCGACATGTCGCATTGCACCGCCACGCGGTAGGCGAGCGGCACCGCCGCCCGTTCGATCACATGTTCGAACAGCCGCGCGAAATAGGCGCGCTGGGCATAGGCGACGAGGGGGAAGGGCGCCTTCGCCGTGCCGGGAAAGCCGAAATCCTGCCCCCGCGCGGCATAGGGCAGAAGCCTGTCCTGCCGCAGCACCGCGCGTTCCTGCGATGTCAGCGAGTCATGCGCCGCCACCGCCGCGCAGTCATGCGCCAGAAGGATGTCGGCGTCACCGGCAAGGTAGCGCGCCGTCACCTCGGCCGTGGTGCCCGTCAGGACCGAGAACGAGGCTTTCGCCTTCGGCCCCATCAGCCGGATCACCCGTTGCAGGTCGCTGCGGGCAAGGACGGTGGGCATGGCAAGCCGGATCTGGCTCATCACCGCGAACTGGCTGCCGCGGATGTCGGCCCGCGCTTCCAGCAGCCGTTCGACCGAGGCACGCGCCCCTTCGCGGAACTGCTCGCCCGCTTCGGTCAGGCGGACGGGTTGGGATCCCTTGACCACCAGCGCCGTGCCGACCCAATGCTCCAGCGACTGGATGCGCCGCGAGAAGGCCGCCTGCGACAGCGACCGGAACTCGGCCGCGCGGGTGAAGTTCCGCAACTCGGCCAGCGCCAGAAAATCCTGCAGCCACCGCACGTCCATCGCGCCCTCCGTCCACCCTGCCATCCACCCTGCGTCCCGCTTCTAGCGCCAAACGGGGCCGAAGCAGAACGCAAAAGGCCGCGCCCCCGCCCGCGCGGGGCGCAGAAGGCGCACATTTCCCCTTGAAAACCGCCCCATCAAGGCGCATTAACCCGCCACCGGCCTGCGGCCCCCCGCGGGCCCAAACCCCATTCGGAGTGACCATGGCCAAGGAAGACATCCTCGAATTTCCCGGCGTCGTGAAGGAACTCCTGCCCAACGCGACATTCCGGGTCGAGCTTGACAACGGCCATGAACTGATCGCGACGATGGCAGGAAAGATGCGAAAGAACCGCATCCGCGTTCTGGCCGGCGACAAGGTGCAGGTCGAAATGACCCCCTACGACCTGAGCAAGGGCCGCATCAACTATCGCTTCAAGTGAAGCTGATCCTCGGCTCTGCCAGCCCGCGCCGGAAGGACCTTCTGGCGCAACTGGGCGTCCTCCCCGACGCGATCCTGCCGCCCGACATCGACGAGGACCCGAAAAAGGGCGAATTGCCGCGCCCCTATTGCGCGCGTCTGGCGCGCGAGAAGGCGCAGGCCGTTCCCGCAGGCCCCGATGACATCGTGCTCTGCGCCGATACGACCGTGGCGCTGGGCCGCCGGATCCTCGGCAAGCCGCGCGATGCGGGCGAGGCTGCGGAATTCCTGACCGCGCTGGGCGGTCGCCGCCATCAGGTGATCACGGCCATCGCGGTGCGGCGGGGCGACCGTCTCTGGCAGCGCGAAAGCCTGAGCCATGTGAAGATGAAGCGCCTGTCGGATGCCGAGCTGAACGCCTATCTGGCGGGCGGCGAATGGCAGGGCAAGGCGGGCGGCTACGCCATCCAAGGGCAGGCGGGGGCCTTCATCCCGTGGATTTCAGGCAGTTTCACCGGCATCGTGGGCCTGCCGCTTTCCGAGACCGCCGCGCTTCTGGCCGCGGCGGGCTTTCCGATCTGGAGACAGCCATGAAGGGTCGCGTCGTCCATCTGGACAGCTACAAGGGCCGACCGGCCGCCGCGCTGGTCGTGGACGGGCGGCTGGAGGATCTGCTGGTCGATCCCGACAGCGACGCGCCCCTGCCCGGGGCGATCTACCGCGCCGTGGCCGACCGCCCCGTCAAGGGTTTGGGCGGGCTTTTCGTCAAGCTGCCCGAAGGATCGGGCTTCCTGCGCCAGACGGCGGGCATCGCGCCGGGCCAGCGCCTGATCGTGCAGGTCACCGGCCCCGCCGAAGAGGGCAAGGCCTATCCCGTGACGACGCGGCTTCTGTTCAAAAGCCGCCACGCCATCGTCACACCCGATGCGCCGGGCCTGAACATCTCGCGCCGCATCCGCGACGAAGAGGTGCGCGCGGAGCTTTCCGCGCTGGCCACCGATGCGATGGGCGACGCGCCCGGGACGCTGGGCCTGATCCTGCGCTCGGCCGCCGCGCTGGCCGAGCCGGACGAGGTGGCGGACGACATCCTTGCGATGAAGGACCTTGCCCTTGCCGTCACCGCCGATCTGTCGGGCGGGCCGGAACTTCTGGTCGAAGGGGCCGCCGCGCAGGAAACCGCATGGCGCGACTGGGCCGATCCCGCACCGGACGAGGTGGTGGAGGGCGGGTTCGATGCGCATGGCGTGACCGACCTGATCGAGGCGGCACTGTCGCCCCGCGCCGATCTGGCGGGGGGCGGGCACATGATGATCGAACCGACCCGCGCGCTGGTGGCGGTGGATGTGAACACCGGCCCCGACACCTCGCCCGCGGCCAGCCTCAAGGTGAACATCGCCGCCGCCCGCGACCTGCCGCGCCAGCTGCGCCTGCGGGGTCTGGGCGGGCAGGTGGTGATCGACTTCGCCCCGATGCCCAAGAAGGACCGCGCGATCCTCGATCAGGTGATCCGTGCCGCCTTCAAGACCGAAGGGGGCGAGGGCAATCTGGCGGGCTGGACGGCGCTCGGTCTGTACGAGTTGACGCGCAAGCGCGACCGGCTGCCCCTGTCGCTGGTGCTGGCATGACCTGTCCGATCTGCGCCAAGGACAGCGATCCGAAATACCGCCCCTTCTGCTCGCGCCGCTGCGCGGATGTGGACCTCGCCCGCTGGCTGAACGGCAGTTACGCGGTTCCGGTGGCCGCCGACGAGGAAGAGCGCGCGCCGGAAGACGACCGCCCCGCGCCCCCGTCCCGCCCGCAATAGGGCCGGTCGGGCACCCTTGGCACAGCTTCGCGAACGGGCCGCCTTGGGCTTGCCTGTCGCGGGGCTGCGGAACGTGCGCGGCGCAGAGGGCTTTCGCCCCGCGCCGGACCCGCCAAGCCGCCGCAGGGCAAGAAATCTCGCAAAACCCTCTGGACAGCCCCCCGCGCCTGACGTATCACGCGCCCACCCGAAGGGCAGCGCCCCTTCGCCACGGTGCCCAGATAGCTCAGTTGGTAGAGCAGCGGATTGAAAATCCGCGTGTCGCTGGTTCGATTCCGGCTCTGGGCACCACTTATTCCCTATAAAATCAGCAAGTTAAGCATCGCACAGTTTCGAGTTCGTGCGTTGCACAGTCATTGCACACTTCTGCCAGCGTTCCTGCGCCCAATCAGCAGCAGCGCGAGTCGTTTGCTGTGTTGAACACAGTGACTGGGTTTGGTGTGTTGAACAGTACGAACGGGTTTGCTGGTGGAACACAGTGTTTGCCGCTGAGAAGCTCGACCTGAGCGGCAGAAGGCGTTGGTGGTGTTCGGGACAGCAGGACTACGCGGAATACTTAATTGCACTGTCAGGCTCACTCGCAGCGTCAGTTGCTATGGTAACACAGCGTTTATGCTCAACGGCTTTCGATAACGGTATCCCGAAGACGATTATG
>JBEEOG010000348.1:0-28452 GCA_041191745.1 Pseudomonadota bacterium
GCTGGCATTGGGGGCATCACTGTCCATCATCCAGACGCGATAGGCCGGGTCATCCTCGGCCCCGTTTTCGATGCCCTTCAGCCAACGATCCCACCAGCGCAGCGCCACTTGCAGGAACCCGACCCGCGGCCCCGGCACCGCCGTATGCGGGTATTGGTGCACCCAAGGCCCGACGATCCCCTTCACAGGTGCGGGCACGTTCTGCACCAGATGGGATACGGTGTTCATGTAATTGTCGGCCCAACCGCCCCAGATCAGCACGGGGGTCTGCATGCGGGCGTAGTCCTCGCCCACCGACCCGTGCTTCCAATAGGCCCCCCGCTCCTGCAACGCGGCCCAGCGCGGGGCAAGCCAAGGTTCACTCTGCAATCGATCCAGCCACATCTCGCGCCAATCCGGGCGCAGTTCCGGGTCTGGTGGGCGGCTGGAATAGGACAGCATCACCGCGCCCCAGCCGAAATTCTCGCCCAGCAGGCAGCCGCCCTTGAAATGGATGTCGTCGGCGAAACGGTCGGCGGTGGCGCAGACCGCGATCACCGCCTTCAGCGCGGGGGGCTGATTGAAGGCCGCCTGCAGGCAGTTGAACCCGCCCCAGCTCTTTCCCATCATGCCCACCTTGCCCGAACACCACGGCTGCGCCGCCAGCCAGCCGATCACGGCGCAGATGTCGTCCATCTCCTGCTGGCTGTACTCGTCCTCCATCAGCCCTTCGGATTCGCCGTTGCCGCGCATGTCCACCCGCACGCAGGCATAGCCGTGGCCCGCGACATAGGGGTGCATCATGGCATCCCGCGCCACCGTGCCGTCGCGCTTGCGATAGGGGATCATCTCCAGCACCGCAGGCACAGGGTCCGTCCCCGCATCCTCGGGCATCCAGACCCGCGCCGAAAGGCGGATGCCGTCGGGCATCGGGATGCCCATATCCTCCACCACCGCGATCTTGCGCGGAAATTCCGTCACGATGCCCATGCGTCCCGTCCCCCTTGACGTTTCCGGCGATCCGCTGTCGCTGCCATGCCAGACGCGCCAGCACCCGAGCCCATGCTGCGCGGCGCACAAGACCGAGCGAAAGGACGCCCCCGATGGCCAGCCGCCCCAATATCCTGATCCTGATGGTGGACCAGCTGACCGGAACCCTGTTCCCCGACGGCCCCGCGCCCTTCCTGCATGCGCCGAACCTCAAGCGCCTTGCCGAACGCTCCGTCCGCTTCGCCAACAGCTACACGCCCTCGCCGCTCTGCGCGCCCGCACGCGCGGCCTTCATGTCGGGCGCGCTGCCCAAACGCACCCGCGTCTATGACAATGCCGCCGAATTCGCCTCGGACATCCCGACCTATGCCCACCACCTGCGCCGCGCAGGCTACCAGACGGCGCTGTCGGGCAAGATGCATTTCGTCGGCCCCGACCAGCTTCACGGCTTCGAGGAACGCCTGACCACCGACATCTACCCCGCCGATTTCGGCTGGACGCCCGATTACCGCAAACCGGGCGAGCGGATCGACTGGTGGTACCACAACCTCGGCTCCGTCACCGGCGCCGGCGTGGCCGAGATCACCAACCAGCTCGAATACGATGACGAGGTCTGCTTCAACGCGGTCCAGAAACTCTACGACCTGTCGCGGGGCGGCGACGCGCGCCCGTGGTGCCTGACCGTCAGCTTCACCCACCCGCACGACCCCTTCGTCGCCCGCCGCAGGTTCTGGGACCTCTACGAAGGCGCGCCCGAACTGGAACCGCCGCAGGCCATCGCCTATACCGATCAGGACCCCCATTCCCGGCGCCTGATCGATGCCTGCGACAGCCACCGCTTCGACATCACGCCCGAGCATATCCGCCGCGCGCGGCAGGGCTACTTCGCCAATATCTCTTACGTCGACAGCAAGATCGGCGAAATCCTCGACACGCTTCAGGCAACCCGGCAGGAGGCGATCATCGTCTTCCTCTCGGACCATGGCGAGATGCTGGGCGAGCGTGGCCTCTGGTTCAAGATGAACTTCTTCGAAGGCTCCGCCCGCGTGCCCCTGATGATCGCGGCCCCCGACCTTGCCCCGCAACGCATCGACACGCCCGTCTCCACCATCGACGTCACCCCGACCCTCGCGGCGCTGGCGGGCATCGACATGGCCGAAGTCATGCCCTGGACGGATGGCGAAAACCTCGTGCCCTTGGCGAAAGGCACGCCCCGCACCAGCCCCGTCGCGATGGAATATGCCGCCGAAGGGTCGATCACCCCCCTCGTCTGCCTGCGCGACGGACCGTGGAAATACATCCGCTGCATGGCCGATCCCGAACTGCTCTTCGACCTTGCCGCAGACCCTGCGGAACGGACGAACCTCGCCACCGATCCCGCCCATGCGGCGACCCTCGCACGCCTGCGCGCCATGGCCGATGCCCGCTGGAACCTGCCCGCCTATGACGCCGCCGTGCGCGAATCGCAGGCCCGCCGCTGGGTGGTGTACGAGGCGCTCCGAAACGGCGCCTATTACCCGTGGGACCACCAGCCGCTCCGCGCCGCCTCCGAACGCTACATGCGAAACCACATGGACCTGAACGTTCTGGAAGAAAACAAGCGCTTCCCTCGCGGGGAATGAACGCGCCCGGGTTTTCTCTGTCCAAATATCCTGCAGGGGGTGCGGGGGATGCAAAATCCCCCGCGGCTTCCACCCGCGCCACCTTACGAAACCCCTCCCGCGGCAGCCCGCCCGAGCGGGGGCTCGATGCCCCCCAAGGGCGGCCCTGCCGCAGGGTCTAGCGCGCATCGGCCAGCACCCGCGCGGCCCCCAGCCAGCCCGTCACGATGGCGGGCGCGTTGGTGTTGCCGGCGATCAGGTTGGGGAAGCTCGACGCGTCGATCACCCGCAGCCCCGCCACGCCCCGCACGCGGCAGGCGGGGTCCAGCACGGATGTCGCGGCATCCGTCCCCATCCGGCAGGTGCAGGACGGGTGATAGACCGTCCCCGACCGCAGGCGGAAATCGGCGATGATCTCCTCGTCCGTCACCACCTCGGGGCCCGGACGCAACTCCTTGTCGATCAGCCGCGCCAGCGGCGGCTGGGCCGCCAGATGGCGCAGGAATTTCACCGCTGCCAGCATCTCGGCCACGTCATGGTCGGTCGAAAAGGCGTTCGCCGTGATCACCGGATGGGCCAGAGGGTCGGGGACGCGCAGCCGGATCGACCCGCGGCTGGTGGGGCGGCAGTTCGACAGCCCCAGCGACATGCCCGACCACGGATCGGGCGTCAGCAGGGGCCGCTCTCCCGCCTTGGGGATCAGGGTCGAGAAGGCCTGCATGTAAAGCTGCATGTTCGGCCGGTCCAGATCGGGCGAGGTGCGGAAGAACCCGCCACCGTGGTTGATCGACTTGGCCAGCGGCCCCGTCCCGCCCAGCGCCCATTTCATCCCCGCGACAAGCTTGCCCCACCACGGGCGCAGCTCGTCATTGTAGGTGGGCACCTTCATCGCCCAGGTGTAGTTGATGCCCTGATGGTCGCTCAGATGCGCGCCCACATTGGGGTTGTCCACCACGACCGGAATGCCCAGCGACTGCAACAGCGCCGCAGGCCCGATGCCCGACAGTTGCAGAAGCTGGGGCGAGTTGATCGCGCCGCCCGACAGGATCACCTCGGCCCTCGCACGCAGCACATGCCGCTGCCCGCCGCGCAGGTATTCCACGCCGACGGCCCGCCCGCCCTCGATCACCACGCGCGTGACCATGGCGCCGGTGATCACGCGGCAATTCGGCCGCCGCATCGCGGGCCGCAGGAAGGCGCGCGCGGTGGAATTGCGCCGCGCGCCCCTGATCGTCATCTGGTAGACGCCCGCGCCTTCCTGTTCCGCGCCGTTGAAATCGGCGTTTTCGGCCAGCCCCGCGCTTTCGCAGGCGGCGACGTAATCCTTCACCAGCGGATGCAGGCCGCGACGGTTGGCCGAAATGAAGAGTGGCCCCCCCTTGCCACGGAAATCATCCGCCCCCGCCTCGTTATCCTCCAGCGCGCGATAGGCGGGCAGAACGTCCTCCCAGCCCCAGCCGGGTGCCGCGCGGCCCCATTCCTCGTAATCGGCGCGATGGCCGCGGATCCAGACCATCGCATTGATGCTGGACGACCCGCCCAGAACCTTCCCCCTTGGCCAATGGTCCTGCTGGCCCGCAAGGCCGGGGTCGGGTTCGGTCTTGTAAAGCCAGTTCACGGCCGGATCATAGAACAGCTTGCCGTATCCGAGGGGGAGCATGACATAGAAGCGCCGGTCGCTGCCGCCGGCCTCCAGCACCGTGACGCGGTGCTTGCCGCCAGCCGTCAGCCGGTCCGCCAGAACCGAACCCGCGCTGCCCGCGCCCACGATGATGTAATCCGTCTCGTCCATCGCGTCTTCCCCCTTGTCCCGACGACACTAGGAGGTGCGGCCCCCCTGCGCCTGTCCCGCAGGCGACGGAAAATGTCGCGCGCGGAACGCGCTAGGGGTGCCGCGCGATCTTCTCCACCGGACCGCCCGCCGCGACCCAGCCGGAAAAGCCCTCCTTCAGATGCGCGGCGGGAAAGCCCATCTCGCCCAGCGTCCGGACCGCCAGCGCCGACCGCCAGCCCGAGGCGCAGTGAAAGACGAAACGCCGCTCCTGCCCGAAGATCTCCTTGAAATAGGGGCTGTCGGGATCAACCCAGAATTCCAGCATCCCGCGCGGGCAGTGGAAGCTGCCGGGGATCGCGCCCAGACGCTCGCGCTCGCGCACGTCGCGCAGATCGACGAAGACGACATCCGGCGCGGACAGAAGCGCGATGGCCTCGGCTGTCTCAACCTCCGCAATCGCGGCGCGCGCCTCGGCCACCATCGCGGCGGATGATTTCGCAAGTTTCACCATGTCGCGCCCCCTTTCTTCCGCCATTCCGGCCCGATCGCCGGCCCGACCGCCGGCCCGTGCCTGCCCCCGTCTCAGCGCCCCTTCCAGACCGGATCGCGCTTTTCGGCGAAGGCGCGCGCGCCTTCCAGCTGGTCCTCGCTGGAATAAAGCCTGTCGACCGTGGCGAATTGCCGTTTGGTGATGCGGTTCAGCGCCTCCTGGAAGCGCAGCGCCTCGGCCTCGCGCACGACTTCCTTGATCGCGGCATAGACAAGCGGCGGCCCGCTTTCCAGAAGCCGCGCCAGTTCCCACGCCTTGGGCAGCAGGTCCGCGGGCGTGGTGATCTCTTTCAGAAGACCCCAGCGCAGCGCCTCCTCGGCATCGAACCAGCGGCCGGTCAGCAGCAGGTCCATCGCGACGTGATAGGGGATGCGCTTGGGCAGCTTGATGCTGGCGGCATCCGCCACCGTGCCCGAACGGATCTCGGGCAGGGCAAAGGTCGCGGTGTCGCTGGCAAGGATCAGGTCACAGGACAGCGCGAGTTCAAGCCCCCCCCCGCAGCAGATGCCGTTCACCGCGGCGATGACGGGCTTGTTCAGGTTGGGCAGTTCCTGCAACCCCCCGAAGCCGCCCACGCCATAGTCGCCATCGACCGCATCGCCCGCAGCGGCGGCCTTCAGGTCCCAGCCGGGGCAGAAGAACTTCTCGCCCTCGGCCCGCAGGATGCAGACGCGCAGGGAGTCGTCGTCGCGGAAGTCGCGGAAGGTCAGGCCCATGATCCGGCTGGTGACCAGATCGATGGCATTGGCCTTGGGCCGGTCCAAAGTGACCTCGAGGATCGCGCCTTCGCGGCGCGTCCGGATCGGGCCCTCGGTCCGCATCTGCATGCTCATGTCTCCGCCTCCCAGATGACCGCATCGACGGCGACGGCCCCTTCGGCGCGCACCATCAGCGGGTTGATCTCGATTTCCTCGATGTCCGTCCGCGCGGCCATCAGGTCCTGCAGCGCCATCACGGCCGCGATGACCGCCGCCACATCCGCCCGCACCCGCCCGCGATAGCCGTCCAGAAGCGGCCAGAGGCGCAGGCGGCGCAGCGCATCCGCAACCCCGGCCTCCGTCACCGGCAGGACGAGGGTTTGCGTATCGGCCAGAAGTTCCGCCGTCACCCCGCCGAAGCCCAAGGTCAGCGTCGCCCCATAGACCGGATCGCGGCGCAGGCCGACCAGCAGTTCGGCCAGCACGCCCGTCACCATCTCTTCGACCAGATAGCCCTTGGCCCCCGCCATCGGCGCCTGCCCGTCCAGCGAGGTCAGGCCAAGCCGCACGGCGCCCGCCTCGGTCTTGTGGGCAAATCCCAGCCCCTTCAGCGCGAAGGGCGCGGTCAGGGGCGTGACGTCCAGCGATGCCAGATCGGGTGCGGTGACGCCCTTGGGCACCGCCACGCCCGCCGCGGCCAGCAGCGCCTTGGCCGACGCCTCGTCCCGCAGGCGCAGGGGCCGCGGCAGCAGCGCCGGCATGGGCCGCCAGCCTGCCTGCCCCGCCCCCGTCTGCGCCGCGCGGATCGCGGCGAGCGCGGTTTCCAGCCCCATCATCGGCACGACCCCGCCCTGAATCATGGATGTGGCCAAGGCTTCGTCGAAATTCTCGGGCAGGGACGCCACGGCAAAGGCGGGCTTTCCCGTCACCGCGGCGGCGGCGGTGATCGCCTCCAGCGCGGGCCGGAAGCTTGACGGATCGCAGCGGTCGGGCCTTGGCGGGTCAATGATGAAGATACCCGCGTCATAGCCCGCAAGCATGGTGGCAAAGACATCCGTCGTGCGCGGCCCGTCGCCCCAGATGAAGGTGTGGTAATCGAGCGGATTGGCGATGGCGACGATGGGGCCGAGGATCTCTCCCAGCCGCTGCCGCTGCGCGTCCGACGGGGGCGGGAAGTCGATCCCGAAAGGCGCGGCAAGGTCCGCGACCAGCCCCGCCTCGCCCCCCGAACAGGATAGCGAGCAGATGCGCCGCCCGATCCCGGGCCCGCAGGAATGAAGGATCTTCAGCGTCTCGACCAGTTCGGCGGGTGTGGCCACCTCGGCCACGCCGCAGGCGCGCAGGAAGGCCGAGGACGCCGCCCCCCCGCCCGCCAGCGATGCGGTATGCGACGCCGCGGCGGTGCGGCTCAGCTCCGTCTTGCCCGACTTGATGCAGACGATCCCCTTGCCCGCCGCCCGCGCGCGTTCCGCCAGCGCGGCAAAGGCCGCGGCATCGTCGATCCCTTCGACATACATCCCCAGCGCCGTCACGCGCTCATCGGCCAGAAGCGCGCCTGCCAGTTCCGCCAGCCCCACCTGCGCGGCATTGCCCAGACAGGCGACATAGGCCACGGGCAGCGCGCGGGCCTGCATCGTCAGGTTGATCACGATGTTCGAGGATTGCGACAGAAGCGCCACGCCCCGGTCCACCCGCACCCCGCCATGCTGGTCGGGCCAGAGCAGCGCGCCGTCGAGGTAGTTGATCACGCCGTAGCAGTTCGGCCCGAGGATCGGCATGTCCCCCGCCGCCGCGACGAGGCGCTCCTGCAGCCCCGCCTCGCCTGCCTCTTCCCAGCCGCTGGCAAAACAGGTCGCCCCGCCCGCGCCCATGGCGGCAAGCTCGGCCACCACATCCAGCGTGGCATGGCGGTTCACCCCGATGAAGGTGGCATCCGGCGGCGCGGGCAGGTCGGCAAGGCTGCGGAAACAGGGCACGCCCGCGATGGAATCGCGCGTCGGATGGACGGGCCAGACAGGTCCGTCAAAGCCCATCTTGGCGCATTGCTCGATCACGTTCGCGGCCCAGCCGGAGCCGAGCACGGCGATGGAACGCGGGCGCAACAGGCGGCTCAGGTCACGCATGGGACCACCCGTGATCCAGCGGCGCGCGCGTGCCGCGCGCAATCCGTTCGGGTCGCCTGCGCGGCGCAGGCGCCGCTTGTCTCCGCGCGGGGGCCGTCTGCCCCCGCACCCCCGAGGATATTTTTGAACAGATGAAGAGAGCAGAAGCGCCTCCTGCCCGCGTTGCCGGGGACAGGAGGACTTCACCTGTTACGGTCATCGGCGTCCCCGCCTGTACCGTTCTGCCAGACTGGATGGATTTTCTTAACATCCGGTTACTTCATCTGTTCTCAAATATCCTCGGGGGGTCCGGGGGGCAGAAGGCCCCCCGGCCTTTGGCGGGTCACGCGCCGAAGGGCCGCAGCAGTTCGCGGCTGATGATGTGGCGCTGGATTTCGGAGGTGCCTTCCCAGATCCGCTCCACCCGCGCGTCGCGCCAGATGCGTTCGAGGGGCAGGTCGTCCATCAGCCCCATGCCGCCGTGGATCTGGATCGCCTCATCCGCGATCATGGCAAGCACCTCGGTCGCCTTCAGCTTGGCCATGGCCATGTCGCCATCCGTCACCGTGCCCTGATCGAATTTCCATGCGGCCTGCCATGTCAGCAGTTCCGCCGCCTTCAGCTCCATCGCCATGTCGGCCAGCTTGAAGCTGACGCCCTGGAACTTGCCGATGGCCTGCCCGAACTGGCGGCGTTCGGCGGCGTACTGGATCGCGTGGCCCAGCGCCCGTTCGGCACGGCCGAGGCAGGTGGCCGCGACCTGCAGGCGCGTCGCGCCGAGCCATGTGTTGGCGACATCGAAGCCTTTGTGGACCTCGCCCAGCACCTGACTGGCGGGGATGCGGCAGTTGTCGAACTCAAGCACCGCGTTGGTGTAGCCACGGTGGCTGACATTGCGGTAGCCGTCGCGGACGGTGAAGCCCTTGGTGCCCTTGTCGACGAAGAAGGCGGTGATACGCTTCTTCGGACCGCGGGGCGTGTCCTCCTCGCCCGTGGCCATGAAGACGATGGCGAAGCCCGCGACATCGGCATGGCTGATGAAATGCTTCGTCCCGTTCAGCACCCAGTCCCCGCCATCGGGGCGAGCGCTGGCGGTCATGCCCCGCAGGTCGGACCCCGCGCCGGGTTCGGTCATGGCAAGGCAATCCCATGTCTCGCCGCGGATGCAGGGCATCAGGTATTTCTCGCGCTGCTCTGCCGTGCCGGCCAGCAGGATGTTCGAGGGCCGCGCCACGCCCGTCCAGTGCAGGGCATAGTTGGCCTTTCCCAGTTCCTTTTCGTACAGCAGCCAGGACAGAGTATCGAGGCCCGCGCCCCCCACCTCGGCCGGCATGTTGGCGGCGTAGAGGCCCGCCGCCATCGCCTTTTTCTGGATGTCGCGCACCAGATCCATCCGCAGGTGGCCCGTGCGTTCGACCTCGGCCTCGTGCGGGTAAAGCTCCGCTTCCACGAAGGCGCGCGTGGTGTCGACGATCATCCGCTGTTCGTCGGTCAGTCCGAAATCCATGTCCGCTTACCCTTTCTTCTGGCCGACGGCGCGGCCCGCGCTGTCGGGGCGGGGCAGGGCCCTGTGCGCCTCGGCAATCGGCATCAGACGCGACAGGATCGACGGCGGCGCGGCGCAGGTCTTGCCCGCGCCCATGTCCACATGCAGCAGCATCTGTTCCAGCGTGGCCACCGCCTGCCCGTCCTTCAGGATGCGGATGAAGATGTGCAGCCGCTTTTCATCGGCATGCAGCACCTGCACCGTGCCCGACAGCGCATCGCCCAGCTTCGCCTCTCCCAGATGCAGGATATGCGTCTCGGCGGTATAGTAGCTAAACCCCGTGCCGACATAGGCGATATCCGCCCCGATATGGCGCAGGAAGGCGTCGGAGGTTTCGGAGGCCGCAAAGAGATAGCGGCTTTCGGTCATGTGGCCGTTGTAATCGATCCAGCCCGGCAGGACATGCATCCGCGCCATTTCCATCGGCTGCGCGGTGTCGGGCGTTGGTGCGGGCATGGCCTGACGGCGGCGCGCGTCATGGTCCAGAAGCACCTTGCCCGCGCCCCAGTTGCGCTCCTTCAGCACGCGCAGGAAGCCGATCAGGTTCTGGTCGCGGATACGCTCCAGCTCGCGGATCGAATGGTGGCCCGATTGCGCGTCGGACTGGCCGGCGATCAGATCGACGAGTTCGTCGTTGAACTCCGGCACATCCATCAGCTTCGTCCAGGGCCAGGTCAGGCAGGGGCCGAACTGGGCCATGAAATGCTTCATCCCCGCCTCGCCGCCCGCGATGCGATAGGTTTCGAACAGGCCCATCTGCCCCCAGCGCAGACCAAAGCCCATGCGGATCGCCTCGTCGATCTCCTCGGTCGTTGCGATGCCGTCCTTGACCAGCCACAGCGCCTCGCGCCAGACGGCCTCGAGGAAGCGGTCGGCGATATGGGCGTCGATCTCCTTGCGGATGTGCAGCGGGAACATCCCGATGCCGCGCAGCGTCTCTTTCGCGGCCTCGATCAGCGCGGGGTCGGATTTGGCCGAGGGCACGATTTCGGCCAAGGGCAGCAGGTAGACGGGGTTGAAGGGGTGGGCGACGAAGATCGTGGCGGGATTGGCCGCGTTTTCCTGCAGCTCCGACGGCTTGAACCCGCTGGTGGAGGAGCCGATGGGCGTATCGGGTGCCACCTGCTGGATCTGGGCAAAGACGCGGTGCTTCAGGTCCAGCCGTTCGGACACGCTTTCCTGAATGTAATCCGCGCCCTCCACGGCTTCGGTGATCGTGGCGGCAAAGGTCAGGCGCCCTTCGGGCGGCATCGGCCCGTCCGACAGGGCGGGCAGGGCGCGGCGGGCATTGGCCAGCACCTCGCCCACCTTGCGGGGGGCTTCGGGATCGGGGTCGAACACCGCCACGTCCCAGCCATTGAGCAGGAAGCGCGCCGCCCAGCCGCCCCCGATCACACCGCCCCCGATGATTGCTGCCTTGCCTGCCATCATGCCATCCCCGCCAGTATTGCCAGCAGCAGCGCCAGTGCGCCTGCCGCGATCCATGCCGCGCGGGGGACTTGCCAGCCCGCAACCGCGCCCTCTTCCCCGTCCGGCGCGGCGGTGGTCCGGCCACCCTGCCCCGCCGCCTTTTGCCGCCCCTCGTCCGAGATGCTGACCCCCGTGCCGTAGATCGGCGGCGGCGGCGCATGGGGCGGCGCAGGATGCGGGGCAGGCGGGGCCATGCCACCGCGTTCCAGAAGCGCCTCGCCCGTCAGCTCGCCCCGTTTCAGCGCCGCGACCTCGGCATCCGTGATCCGCAGCGCGCCCCCGCTGGCCAGAAGCCGCAGGACGAAGCCCGCCTCTGTCGCCACCACCGCCCAGCCGCGCCCCTGCGGCAACGACGCCGCGGCCGTGGCGGCCTGTCCCTGTGCGGTGGGGGCGACGCGCTCCATCACTTCGGCAGCGGCGCGCGTTTTTCGAGCTTCAGCCGCGCCCGCACCTCGGCCGGCGTGATGACCCGCGCGCCCATGTTCTCGATGATCGTGGCGGCCCGTTCGACAAGCTGCGCGTTCGTCGCCAGCACCCCCTTGTCGAGCCAGAGGTTGTCTTCCAGCCCCACCCGCACATTGCCCCCGCCGAGGACGGCCGCCGCGACATAGGGCATCTGGTGGCGACCCAGCGAAAAGGCGGACCAGTGCCAGCCCGCGGGCACGTTGTTCACCATCGCCATGAAGGTATTGAGGTCATCGGGCGCCCCCCACGGCACGCCCATGCACAGCTGCACCAGCACCGGATCGGGGATCACGCCTTCGCGCACCAGCTCCTTGGCCAGCCACAGATGGCCCGTGTCAAACGCCTCGATCTCGATCCGCACGCCCGCCGCGGTCATCCGGCGCGCCATGTCGCGCAGCATGCCGGGGGTGTTGACCATCACATAGTCGGCCTCGTTGAAATTCATCGTCCCGCAGTCGAGCGTGCAGATCTCGGGCCGGCACTCCACCACATGGGCCACCCGCTCGGTCGCGCCGGCCATGTCGGACCGCGGGCCGATGCGGCCCATATCCTCGGTGCCTTCGAAATAGATGTCGCCGCCCATGCCCGCGGTCAGGTTCAGCACCACATCCGTGTCGCTGTCGCGGATACGCTCGGTCACCTCGCGGTAAAGCGCGGGGTCGCGGGCGGGCTTGCCGGTTTCGGGGTCGCGCACGTGGCAATGGACGACCGCCGCCCCCGCCTTGGCCGCCGCGATGGCGCTTTCGGCGATCTGGGCGGGGCTGCGCGGCACATGCGGGCTGCGGTCCTGCGTGCCCCCCGATCCGGTGACGGCACAGGTGATGAAAACCTCGCGGTTCATGGCCAGCGGCATGGATGCGCCCTCCCTCGGCTTCTGCGTTGGCGGCAAGATTAGCCCCGTTGCGGCGGGATGCGTGACGGATTACGAAGCATCCATGACGGAAACCGCAACGATCTTTGCCCCTTCGCGCGCGGCGCTGACCATCGCGGTGCTGGTGCTGCCCCATTCCTCGATCCTCGAGGTCGCCTCGATCCTCGACCCGATGCGCGCGGCGAACCGCCATCTGGGGCAGGATGCCTATCGTTGGCGCGTGGTGTCACCCGACGGGCAGGCCGTGCCCCTGACCTGCGGGATCGAACTGCCCTCCTCGGGCGATCTGCGCGCGGCAGAGGGGGCGGATGCGCTGATCCTGGTCGTGGGCTACCGCCAGTCCGAGGTGGCGACGAAACCCTTGCTGCGCGACCTGCGCCGCATCGCCCCGCGGTTCGCGCTGATCGCGGGGGTGGATGCCGCGCCCTGGGTCATGGCGCGGGCGGGGCTGCTGGACGGCCACCGCGCCACCGTGCACTGGGAGGATCAGGAGGATTTCGCCGCCGCCCATCCGCAGGTCGATACCGTCCCCGACCGCTGGGTGATCGACCGCGCGCGGGCCACGGCGGGCGGGGCGGCCCCCGCGCATGACCTGATGCTGCACCTGATCGCCGCGCGCCACGGCGCGGCACTGGCGCGGCAGGTGGCGCAAAGCTTCCTGACCACGATCCGCGACGGGCACGAACCGCAGGTCGCGCCCCCCACGCGCGACCCGCGCCTCGATCCGCGCGTGGCCGAGGCGGTGGCGCGGATGGAGGCCCGCCTCGACACCCCCGAACCCGCCGCCCGCATCGCCCGCGCCGTGGGCCTGTCGCCGCGCCGGATGGAGGTGCTGTTCCGCGCCTCGCTCGGCCTGACGCCCGCCGCCTATGCGCTGTCGCTGCGCCTGCAGGCCGCGCGCCGCATGGTCACCGACACGCGCCACCCCCTGACCGAGATCGCGCTGCGGACGGGCTTTTCCTCGCAAAGCGCGCTGTCGCGGGCCTTCCGCCAGCATTTCGGCACAGCGCCCAGCGCGCTGCGACGCTAGGCCCCCTCACCCTGTCCCTCTCCCCCATGGGGGAGAGGGGACGATGATCCCGGACCTTGTGCCCATGCCATAGGTTACAGAACCCTCGCGCCTCCCTCTCCCCTCGGGGGAGAGAGTCGGGGTGAGGGGGAAGCTCACGCCGCGTCCAGAAGCCCGCGCCCTTTCAGAAGCGCCTCCACCCCCGGCATCTTGCCGCGGAAGCGGGTGTAGAGAACCTCCGCCTCCTCTGACCCGCCCGCGCTCAGGATGTGCCTTTCCAGCTTCGCCGCCGTCTCGGGATCGAAGGGATCGCCCGTCTCCTCGAAGGCGGCGAAGGCGTCGGCATCCATCACCTCGGACCACATGTAGGAGTAATACCCCGCCGAATAGCCATCGCCCGAAAAGACATGCGCGAAATGCGGCGTCGCGTGGCGCATGCGGATCGCGCGGGGCATGCCGAGGTTTTCCAGCACCTGATCCTGCACCGCCATCGGATCGGCAGGTGCCGCCCCTTCGTGGAAGGCAAGGTCCACCATGGCGGATGCCACGAATTCCACCGTGGCAAAGCCCTGATCGTAGGTCCCCGCCTCCAGCAGGCGTTTGAGCATGTCGGCGGGCATGGGTTCGCCCGTCTGCCAGTGGCGGGCATGCTTTTCCAGCACCTCGGGCACTTCCAGCCAGTGTTCGTAAAGCTGGCTCGGCAGTTCCACGAAGTCGCGCGCGACGGAGGTGCCCGAGATGAACCCGTGCGTCACGTCCGACAACATCTGGTGCAGCGCATGGCCGAATTCGTGGAACAGCGTGCGCGCATCGTCATAGGACAGCAGCGCCGGCTCGCCCTTGGCGAAGTTGCAGACATTGACGACGATCGGGCGCTGCGCGCCGCCCAGCTTCTTCTGCGACCGCATGGCCGAACACCACGCACCCGACCGCTTGGACGACCGCGCGAAATAGTCGCCAAGGAAGACCGCCACATGCGCGCCCTTGCGCGTCACCTCCCATCCGCGCACGTCCGCGTGGTAGAAGGGCCCCGCGATCTCGCGGAATTCCAGCCCGAACAGGCGGTGCGCGCAATCGAACTGCGCGGCGAGCATCGCGTCGAGCGAGAGGTAGGGTTTCAGCGCCGCCTCATCCAGATCATGCTCCGCCTTCCGCCGCTTCTCGGAATAGTAGCGCCAGTCCCACGGCTCCAGCGGGCCCGCGATGCCATCGGCCTGCAGCATCGCCTCCAGCACGGCGCCATCCGCCAGCGCCTTGGCCCGTGCAGGCGCCCAGACCCGCAGCAGCAGGTCGCGGACGGCCTCCGGCGTCTTGGCCATCTCGGGTTCCAGCTTGAAGGCGGCGAAGCTGTCATACCCCAGCAGTTTCGCCCGCTCTTCCCGGAGCGCAAGGATTTCGGCCGCAATCGCGCGGTTGTCATGGGCGTTGCCGTTCGCGCCGCGCGCCACCCATGCCGCATAGGCCAGCTCGCGCAGGTCGCGGCGGGGCGAGAATTGCAGGAAGGGCACGATCAGGCTGCGGTTCAGCGTGACGACGGGGCCGTTCTGCCCCCGCTCCTGCCCCGCGGCGCGGGCGGCGGCCACCACGAAATCGGGCAGGCCCGCCAAGTCATCCTCGGCCAGCAGCATGAACCAGTCGCGCTCGTCGGCCAGCAGGTTCTGCGAGAATTGCGTGCCCAGCACCGCCAGCCGCGCCTTGACCGCGGTCAGCCTTTCGGCGGCATCGCCCTGCAATTCCGCCCCCGACCGCACGAACATCCGCCGGTAGAGCGTCAGCACGCGCATCTGCTCCGCATCCAGCCCCAGACTGTCACGACGTGCCCAGAGATCCCCGATCCGCGCGAAAAGCGCCTTGTTGTTCGTGACCTCAGAGGCGAAGGCCGACATTTTCGGCGCAAGGTCGCGCATCAGCGCCTCGCGCGCATCGGTGCTGTCGGCACCGGCAAGGTTGTAGAACACCCCCGACACGCGGTCGAGCGTCCCTTCCGCCAGTTCCAGCGCGGCGATGGTGTTGGCATAGCTCGGCACCTCGGCGCTGTCCGCGATCGCCGCCACATTCGCCCGCGCCTCGGCCAGCGCCGCATCGAAGGCAGGGCCGAAATCCTCGTCCCGTATCTCGGCAAAGGGCGGCAGGCCGAAGGGCGCGGTCCAGGGGGCGAGCAGGGGGTTGGTCATGGCGGAACTCCTTTGGAACGGAATGCTAAAAGCGCCATCGCGGAACGTCCAGAACAGCGCCACGGAAAAGATCGCCGAACGCCCCGCGCCCCGGGCTTGATCCGGGGCCGCTGCCCGGCCCCGAGGCCCCGGATCAAGTCCGGGGCGGGGGCGCAGGGACAGGCTATCGATCCTCGCGCCCCCGCAACCGCCTCTCCAGCCGCCGCAGCACAAGGCTCAGCCCGATGGTCATGGTCAGATAGATCAGGGCGGCCACGTTGTAGGTCTCGAAATACTTGAAGTTCCCTGCCGCCGTGACCTTGGCCAGCTGGGTGATGTCACCCACCCCCAGCACGCTGACCAGCGAGCTGTCCTTCACCATCGCCACGAAATCGTTGCCCAAAGGCGGCAGGATCATGCGGAAGGCCTGCGGAAAGACGATCAGGCGGAAACGCTGCCAGCCCGACAGGCCAAGCGCCTGCGCGGCCTCGATCTGGCCCTTGTCCACGGCCTGCAGTCCGGCACGGAAGATCTCGGCCAGAAAGGCCGCATAGGCCAGCACCAGCGCCAGCACCGCCCGCCAGAGCAGCGGAAAGTCCCGCGTCCTGAGACCGTCGAGCCCGAAGGGCGCCGCCAGCCAGTTCCACCCCGCCACCATGAGCGGCGCCAGCACGAAGGCCACATAGAGCAGCAGGACGATGATCGGCACGCCCCGCATCACCTCGATGTAGAAGCGGCAGGCCTGCCGCAGCAGCAGGTGCCGCGACAGGCACCCGACCGCCAGCGCGAGGCCCAGCAGACAGGCCCCCAGATAGGCCACAACCGAGACCATGACCGTGATCCAGATGCCCTTGGCCAGCGTGTCCAGCACGGCGGCATATTCGGGATTGGCCAGCACCTCGTAGAACAGCCACAGGCCCAGCGCCGCCACCAGCACCAGCCACCACGGAAAATCGCCGTCGGGTTTCGGGTTCGGGGTCATGCCGCGACGGGACCCCGGCGCTGTCGCCGGGATCCGCCTGATCCGTGCAGGATCACTCGCCCATCTTGTAGTCGAGGAACCACGTCTTGTTCAGCGCATCCAACGTGCCATCCGCCTTCATGCTGGCAATCGCCGCGTTGATCGGCGCGACAAGGTCGGACCCCTTGGGGAAGATGAAGCCGAAATCCTCGGCCCCGAGCGGTTCGCCGATGATCTTCAGCGCGCCGTCCGACCCGTTGACATAGCCGTTCGCCGCCGTGCTGTCGGACAGCACCAGATCGACATCGCCCGTCCGCAGCGCCTCGAGCCCCGCGCCGAAGGTTTCGAACTTCACGATGCGGGGGTTCTCCTCGTTGCCGTCCAGCACCTCGTAGACGCCCACGTAGAAGGGCGTCGTGCCGGGCTGGGCGGCCATCAGAAGCTCCGGATCGGCGGCGAAGCTGGCCGCGTCGGTGAAGCGCGTCTCGTCGCCGCGGACCATCATCAGCATTTCCGACCGCATGTAGGGGTCGGAGAAATCGACCGCTTCCTTGCGGTCGTCGCGGATGGTGATGCCGGTCATGCCGATGTCGAACTGGCCTTCGGACACGGCGGGGATCATCGCATCCCAGCTGATGTTCTCATATTTCACGGTGATGTTCAGCCGCTTGGCGATTTCGGCCATGGCGTCATATTCCCAGCCGACGGCCTTGCCCGCCTTGTCGAGGAATTGCAGCGGCGGATAGGCGTTCTCGGTCACCACCACCACCTCGCGTCCGCCCAGATCGGGCAGGCCCTGCGCGGCGGCGAGGGTGGCGGAAAAGGCAAGCGTCAGTCCGGTAAGCGTGGCGGTCAGGTTCATCGGTGGCTCCCTGTCATGCAATGGCAGGCAGAGTAACGCGCGTGCGGCAACTGTCCAGTCGGCTGGCGGGTCCGGCCCTGCGGGCCCAAGACCCCGGCGATGACGCGGAGGCGCGGGGCGATGCCCCCTCACCCTGCCCTCTCCCCCGCAGGGGAGAGGGGGGGCCACGCCGCCAACCTTCATCAAGGACGGATAGGTCGCAGAACGGGCGCCTCCCTCTCCCCCACGGGGGAGAGGGCAGGGTGAGGGGGCATCCTAAGGCGCGGAAGCCGCGGCAGGGGCAGCCGCCCCGCAGGCCGCGCAATCGCCACGCCGCTTGACCGAAATCACCCGCGTCTCGGCATAGAGCGCATCGTGGATCATCAGGCGGCCCGCCAGCGTTTCGCCCGCGCCGGTCAGGTGCTTGACCGCCTCCATCGCCATCATCGAGCCGATCACGCCGGGCAGGGGGGCGGCGACGCCCGCCTCGGCGCAGGTGGGGGCAAGGCCGGGCGCGGGGCGGGTGGGAAAGACGCAGGCGTAGCAGGGCCCGCCCGCCGCCGGATGCCAGAGCGACAGCTGACCTTCCCATTGCGTGATCGCCCCCGCGATCAGGGGCTTGCCCAGGTCCGCGCAATGGCGGTTGACCAGATAGCGCGTGTCGAAATTGTCCGTCCCGTCAAGGATCAGGTCATATTCCGCGATCAGGTCGCGGGCGATGGCATCGTCCAGCCGCCGCCGGTAGGGGCGCACCTCGATGAAGGGGTTGATCGCCTTCATCGCCACCTCGGCGGAAAAGACCTTGGGCATCCCGATCCGGCCATCGGCATGGATGATCTGGCGCTGCAGGTTCGATCCTTCGACCATGTCGTCATCGATCACCCCGATGGTGCCCACCCCCGCCGCCGCCAGATACATCAGCGCGGGCGAGCCAAGGCCCCCCGCCCCTACGACCAGAACCTTCGCGTCCTTCAGCCGCCGCTGCCCCGGACCGCCGATCTCGCGCAGCAGGATGTGGCGGGCGTAGCGGTCCAGTTCGGCGGGGCGGAAGGCCCCCGCGGGCGCGGCGGGCGCAGGCTCCGCGGCCTTGGCACCGCGCAGCCGCGACAGCGCGGCGCGATAGGCCAGCACCAGCGCGGCGAGGATGCCGAAGACGAGCCACGCCTCGAACGTGCCGCCCGCAAGGCGGGCGAGCGGGTTTTCCACCTGCATCGGCAGATGCGAGACCATCAGAAGCAGCCACCAGAAGCCCGCCGCATAAAGCCAGCGCCGCCCCCAGCCGCGCCAGCGCCCCAGCGCGTAAAGCGCGATGAAGACCAGCAGCCCGATCATCGCTTGCCGGTGGAGCCGAAGCCCCCCTCGCCCCGCGCGGTCCCGCTCAACGTGTCCACCACCTCGAAGCGCACCTGCACCACGGGCGCGATCACCATCTGCGCGATGCGGTCGCCGTGGTGGATCGTGTAGGGTTCGGCGCCAAGGTTCACCAGCGCCACGCCGAGCGGGCCGCGATAGTCGCTGTCGATGGTGCCCGGCGTGTTGGGCAGGGTGATGCCATGCTTGACAGCAAGGCCGGACCGGGGGCGGATCTGCATCTCGAAGCCTTGCGGGATCTCGACGCGCAGGCCCGTCGGCACGATGGCGCGGTGCATCGGGTCCAGCGTGAAGCCTGTCCCGCGATCCTCGGGGCGCAGGTTGGCGCGGATGTCGGCCCCCGCCGCGCCGGCGGTTTCATAGGACGGCAGGGGCAGCGTGCGGTCGGCCCAGTCCTCCCACAGGATGCGGAGCGTCGGGGTCATGCCAGTGCCTCGGCGATGCGTTGGGCCAGACGGCGGGCGACGGCCTCCTTGGCCATGCGGGGCCATGCCTCCTGCCCTGCCGCCGTGATCAGGGTCACGGCATTCTCGGCCCCGCCCATGATGCCCGTGGCGGGCGAGACGTCGTTGGCCACGATCCAGTCGCAGCCCTTCTTGGCGCGCTTGGCCTGTGCATGGGCCAGAACGTCATCGGTTTCGGCGGCGAAGCCCACCACCAGACGCGGCCTGCGGTCCAGCGACTGGGCCACCGCCTTCAGGATGTCGGGGTTCTCGGCGAATTCCAGCGCGGGGGTTGCCGCCCCCGCGACCTTCTTGATCTTCGACCCCGAGGCATTGGCCACCCGCCAGTCGGCCACGGCGGCGGCCATCACGGCGGCATCCGCCGGCAGGGCGGCATCGACGGCCTGAAGCATCTCGCGTGCGGTTTCCACGCGCACGACCTGCACGCCCGCGGGCGGGGGGACGGCGGCGGGTCCGGTGACAAAGGTCACCCGCGCCCCCAGATCGCGCAGCGCGGCGGCAATCGCCGTGCCCTGCGCGCCGGAAGAGCGGTTGGCGATGTAGCGCACGGGATCGATCGGTTCATGCGTGGGGCCCGAGGTGACGAGGACATGCTTTCCCGCCAGCGGGCGCGGCCCCAGCGCCGCGCGGATCGCATCGAGGATCTCGGCAGGTTCCGCCATGCGCCCGGGGCCGTATTCGCCGCAGGCCATCTCGCCCGCGTTCGGGCCGACCAGCGCCACCCCGTCGGCCTGCACCTGCGCCACGTTGCGCCTTGTGGCGGGGTGGTCCCACATCCGCACGTTCATCGCGGGTGCGATCAGGACGGGCGTGTCGGTCGCCAGAAGCAGGGTGGAGGCGAGGTCATCCGCCCGCCCCTGCGCCATCTTGGCGATCAGATCGGCGGTGGCGGGGGCCACGACGACAAGGTCGGCCACGCGCGACAGTTGGATATGGCCCATCTCGGCCTCGTCCGTCAGGTCGAAGAGGTCGTCATGGACCTTTTCCCCCGCCAGCGCCGCGACGGACAGTGGCGTCACGAATTCCTTGCCCGCCCGCGTCAGGACGGGCGTCACCGCCGCGCCCTGCCTGCGCAAGAGGCGGATAAGCTCCAGCGCCTTGTAGGCGGCGATGCCGCCCCCGATGATCAGAAGGATGCGCCTGTCTGCCAGCATGGGCGGCCTCGTTCGCGGGTTCCTGTGGATGGTGTAGGGGGGCGGGGCGCGGAACTCAACCTGTCGCGCATCGGGCGGGCGTCGCACGGGGGGCTGTCTGCCCCCCGCGCCGCGCGTGCCGCGCGGCCCCCCCGAGGATATTTGGACGAAGAGGAAGGGGATCAGCCTTCGGTCCCGCCAAAGGCCGCGCAGGGGTTGCCGCGCCCTGCGACCCCTTCGGTCACGAGCCAGAGGTCATGGGGCGGGGCCGTGTCGGGGGCGGCTTCCATCTGGCCCACGGACAGGACCGTCGCATCGGGGGCGGCGCGCGTCAGGATGGCGGGGGCGCCGTGATCGGTGCGCGCATGGCCCGTGCCGGTGATGACGACCACCGGACCGCCGGTTTCGGCCAGCGCGCGGCGCGCGGCATCGGCCAGCGCCGCATCGCGCAGGCGCTGGGCCTGGACCATGGGCGCCATCGCCGCGCGCGGCATCGCGTAGCAATGCGCGGCCCAGAGCAGGTCCTCCATCCCCGCCTGCACGGCATCGGGCAGCGGCGCGGCCAGACCCAGCGACGGATCGGGCAGGACCGCAGCCGCGCCCTGCCCCATCGCGCGGGCCAGATCGGCCTGCGCTACATCAGCGCCATAGATGCGCGCGTCGGGCGCGGCGGTGAAGATCGGGTGGTACATGGCGAAATCGGGCCAGCCCCGCGCGTCCCAGTCCAGCGCGCGGGCCATGGCTGCCGCATCGCCCCTGTCGGCAGGCAGGCGGGCGGGCTGGTCGGGCAGGATCATCTCGAAGACCAGCGCGGCGGGGCGGATCGCGGCCACGGCGCGCGCCTGATGCGCGTGATGGGCGGGATTGTCATGCACCTCGCCCAGAAAGACCACATCGGCAGGCGGCAGGCGATCCAGATCGGCGGGCTGGATTTCCGACGCCACCGCCGGTGCGGCAAGCGCAAAGGCGAGGAGGGTGGAGAGCGCCGCCCTCATTGCAGGAAGTGGTGCACCTCGCGCGACTGCGCCTCGAGGTTCTTGCGCATCTTGGCGAAGGCGGCGGCCTCGAGCTGGCGGACGCGTTCCTTGGACAGGCCCAGCTCTTCGCCAAGGGATTCCAGCGTGCGGGGTTCGTCCTTCAGCTTGCGTTCGGCCACGATGTAGCGTTCGCGCGCGTTCAGCGCGGCCATCGCCTTGACCAGCCAGCCGCGCAGCCGTTCGGCATCATGCGCGCCTTCGACCTGTTCGGCGGCCTGCGGCTGTTCATCCTCGAGCGCGTCGATCCATTCGCGACCCTCCTCGTCCGAGGATTGGGTGGCGTTGAGCGAGAAGTCCGAACCGGACAGCCGGCCCTCCATCATCTCGACATCCGCAAGCGGCACGCCCACCTCGGTCGCCACGAGCTGGCGCAGCTGGAACTGGTCGAGCGACTCGCCGCGGGCAGCCGCCTCGCGCTCCAGCTTGGCCTGAACGCGGCGCAGGTTGAAGAACAGCGCCTTCTGGCTGGAGGTCGATCCGGTCCGCACCATCGACCAGTTCCGCATCACGTAATCCTGGATCGACGCCTTGATCCACCAGACCGCATAGGTCGAAAACCGCACGCCGCGGTCGGGATCGAACTTGTCGGCAGCCTTCATCAGGCCAAGGCTTGCCTCCTGGATCAGGTCGTTCATCGGCGCGCCGTAGCGGCGGAACTTGGCCGCCATGCTGATCGCCAGCCGCATGTAGGCGGTCACCAGACGGTGCAGCGCCTGTTCGTCGCGCCGGTCGCGCCAGGCATAAGCCAGCCGCAATTCGGTTTCCGCATCGAGAAGTTCTGCCCGCATCGCTTGGCGGGACATGGTTTGGTCGGTATATCCGTCGAGCGCCATGACAAACCCCCAGTCAGACATCGCAACTTCGGCTTGTTGCCGGTTTGTGAAGGGATACGAGACAGGACCGTGACCGGATCACCCGCAGACGAAACATTCTTGCTTCCCCGCCTCACCCTCGTGACGGGCGGGGCAAGGTCGGGGAAATCGTCACTGGCCGAACGGCTGGTCACCGCCACCGGCCGCCCGCGCCGCTACATCGCCACGGCGCAGGCCTGGGACGCCGAGATGGCCGACCGCATCGCCCGCCACCGCGCCGACCGCGGCCCCGCATGGGAAACGGTCGAAGCCCCGCTGGACCTTGCCTCGGCCCTCGGCGGCGCGCGGACGGACGAGGTCGTGCTGGTCGACTGCGCGACGCTCTGGCTGACCAACCACCTGCTGGCCGAGCATGATCTGGGGGCCGAGGCGGACCGCCTGAGCGCGGCGCTGCGGGCCTGCCCCGCCCCCGTCGTGGTCGTCACGAACGAGGTGGGCATGGGCATCGTTCCCGACAACGCGCTTGCCCGTGCCTTCCGCGATGCCCAAGGCCGCCTGAACCAGCGTCTTGCCGCCGAGGCAGGGATGGCCATCGCCGTGATGGCGGGGCTGCCCGTGATGCTGAAGGGGCCGCGACCGGCATGGCTGTGACGCGGCTCTGGTGGGTGCGCCATGCGCCCACGCACGAGCGGGCCTTCACCGGCTGGCGCGACGTGCCTGCCGACCTGTCGGATGCGGCGGCGCTGGCGCGGCTGGATGCCTATCTGCCGCAAGGGGCGGTTCTGGTGTCCTCTGACCTGATCCGCGCGGTGGCCACGGCGGATGCGCTGGCTTCGGGGCGGCACCGCCTGCCCCATGATCCGGCCCTGCGCGAGTTGCATTTCGGCGACTGGGACGGGCGGGTCTGGAACGACGTGGCCGCGACCGACCCCGACCTGTCGCGCGCCTATTGGGAGGATCCGGGCGAGCATCGCCCGCCGAATGGCGAAAGCTGGAACGCGGCGGCGGCGCGCATCACGGCGGCGGCGGATGCGCTGGTGGCCGCGCATCGCGGGCGCGATCTGGTGATCGTGGCACATTTCGGCGCGATCCTGACCCAGCTGCAACGCGCCCGCGCCTGCAGGGCGGCGGATGTCCTGGCCCAGCCGGTCGATCCGCTCTCGGTCACGCGGCTCGACCTCGGCCCCGATGGCTGGCGGGTGGGCGTGGTCAATCACCGTGCGTGACGGGCAGGGCAAATTGCCGTTTGGCATGCCCCGGCTTGCGCCCTAGTCTGTCGGCGTTCCTGTCAAGAAAGCTTCCCATGACCTATGACCTTGTGATCGGTGACCGCGCCTATTCCTCGTGGAGTCTGCGCGGCTGGCTTTTCTTCGATGCCTTCGGGATTCCCGTCCGCACGATCTCGGCCCGCCTCTACACCGACGAATTGCCGACGATCCTGCGCGACTTCCCCCCCGCCCGCACCGCGCCCACGATGCGGACGCCCGACGGCACGGTGGTGCCCGAAACCATCGCCATCGCCGAGGAACTGGCGACCCGCCACCCCGCGGCGGGGCTTTGGCCTGCCGATGCGCGCGCCCGCGCCGTGGCCCGCGTTCTGGCCGCCGAGATGCATGCCGGTTTCATGGCGCTTAGGTCGCATTGCCCGATGAATCTGCGTGTCAGCTATACGGACTGCGCCCCGCCCGATGCCGTGCTGGCCGATCTGGACCGCCTGCAGGTGATCTGGGACTGGGCGCGCGCCGAAACGGGCAGCACCGGCCCGTGGCTCTGCGGCGACTATTCCGCGGCGGATGCCTTCTTTGCCCCCGTGGCGACGCGCATCGCCACCTACAACCTGCCCGTCGGCCCAGCAGCGATGGGCTATGTGATGGCGCATCTTGCCCACCCCTCGTTCCGCCGCTGGCGCGCGATGGGGCTGGTCGATGGCGCGGATCAGGAATTCTACCGCCGCGACTATCCCCGCCGCGACTGGCCCGGCCCCGCGCCGCTGCCTGCCCGCGCGGTGGACGGGACGATGGCCGAGAACGCGACCTGTCCCTATTCCGGCAAGCCGGTGACGCATGTTCTGGACCTGGCGGGCCGCCGCTTCGGCTTCTGCAACGCCTTCTGCCGCGACAAGACCGTGGCCGACCCCGAAGCATGGCCCGCCTTCATGGCCCTTTACCAATCGTAAACCATTCCCGCCCTACCCCTTTGGCAGGGCAGAAGGGGCAGGATGGTGGCACGGGCCTATACAGTGGCCTTCGAAGGGGTCGAGGCGCGGATGGTCGAGGTGCAATGCGCCGTGGCCACCGGCCTTCCGTATTTCGGCATCGTGGGCCTGCCCGACAAGGCGGTGAGCGAGGCGCGCGAACGCGTCCGCGCGGCGATCGCGGCCATGTCGATCGCGCTGCCGTCGAAGCGGATCATCATCAACCTCTCGCCCGCCGACCTGCCCAAGGAAGGCTCGCATTTCGATCTGCCCATCGCGCTATCGGTCCTTGCCGCGCTCGAGATCATCCCGAAGGACGAGGTGGAGGCGACGGTGGCGCTGGGCGAACTCTCGCTCGACGGTCGCCTGATGCCCGTGATCGGCGCGCTTCCCGCCGCGATGGCCGCGGCGGAAGAAGACCGCGCGCTTCTCTGCCCCAAGGCCTGCGGGGCCGAGGCGGCATGGGTCGGCGCGACGCAGGTCCTCGCCGCGAATTCGCTGGACGAGGTGGTGCGCCACTACACCGGCCAATCCCCCCTGACCCCCGCCGAAGCGGGCGAGGTCGTGGCCGATCCCCAGCGGCGCGACCTGCGCGAGGTGAAAGGGCAGGAACGCGCCAAGCGCGCGCTCGAAATCGCCGCCGCCGGGCGGCACCACTTCCTGATGGTGGGCACCCCCGGTTCGGGCAAGTCGATGCTGGCGGCACGGCTTCCGGGCATCCTGCCGCCCCTGTCGGCGGCCGAGGCGCTGGAAACCTCGATGATCCATTCGCTGGCAGGATTGCTGAGCGAGGGCGGCATCTCGCGCACGCGGCCCTTCCGCGAACCGCACCATACCGCATCGATGGCCGCCATCGTGGGCGGTGGCAAAGGCGCGAAGCCGGGCGAGATCAGCCTTGCCCATAACGGCGTGCTCTTTCTGGACGAATTTCCCGAATTCGCGCGCACCGTTCTGGAAACGCTCCGCCAGCCGATCGAGACGGGCGAGGTCGTGGTGGCCCGCGCCAATGCCCATGTCCGCTACCCCTGCCGCTTCCTTCTGGTCGCGGCGGCCAATCCCTGCAAATGCGGCTTCCTGACCGATCCCGCCCGCGCCTGCGGCCGCGCGCCCGCCTGCGGGGCGGATTACATGGGCCGCATCTCAGGGCCCCTGATGGACCGCTTCGACCTGCGCGTGGACGTGCCGCCCGTGGGCTATGCGGATCTGGACCTGCCGCCCTCGGGCGATTCCTCGGCGACCGTCGCGGCCCGCGTGCGCGCGGCGCGCCAGCGGCAGGCCACCCGCTTCGCCGAGGCGCCGGGGCTGCGCGTCAATGCCGATCTGGAGGGACGCGCGCTCGAGGACGTGGCGACCCCCGACGCAGAAGGCCGCGACCTGCTGATCCGCGTGGCCGAACGCTTCGGGCTGTCGGCCCGTGGCTATCACCGCGTGCTGCGGGTGGCACGCACCATCGCCGATCTCGACGGGTCCGACGACATACGCAAACCCCATGTGGCCGAGGCGGCCAGTTTCCGCCTGATGACCGCCGGACAGGGATAGGGCCGCGAATTTTCTGCGAAAATTCGCCGCGAACCTGCAGGCCGCAGGACAGGCGGGGACAGGCGGGACGCAAGAATTTTAGATAAAATTCTTGCGCGTCATGCCCGCTTGGCCTCGATCACCTCCCAGATGCGGGCGGCGGTGTTGGTGCCGTCGAACCGCTCCAGCTCCTGTATGCCGGTGGGCGAGGTCACGTTGATCTCGGTCAGGTAATCCCCGATCACGTCGATGCCGACGAAGACCTGTCCCTTCTCCTTCAGCACGGGGCCGATGGTGCGGCAGATCTCCAGATCGCGCTCGGTCAGACCCACCTTCTCGGGCCGCCCACCGACATGCATGTTCGACCGCGTCTCGCCCGCCTGCGGAACACGGTTGATCGCCCCCACCGGCGCGCCATCGACAAGGATCACCCGCTTGTCGCCCTTCGCGACATCAGGCAGGAACTTCTGCACGATCAGCGGCTCGCGGCTCATGCCGGTGAACAGCTCGTGCAGCGAGGCGAGGTTGCGGTCGTTCGGGTCCAGCCGGAACACGCCCGCGCCGCCATTGCCGTAGAGCGGCTTCAGGATGATGTCGCCGTGCCGTGCCTTGAAGGCGCGGATCGTGGCCAGATCGCGGGCGATGGCGGTGGGCGGGATCAGTTCGGGGAAGCGCAGCACCAGCAGCTTTTCGGGCGAATTGCGGACCCAGAACGGATCGTTCACGACCAGCGTCTTGGGGTGGATCAACTCCAAGAGATGGGTCGTGGTGATATAGCCCATGTCAAAGGGCGGATCTTGCCGCAGCCAGACCACATCGAAGGTCGACAGGTCCACTTCGGTCTCTTCGCCGTACGTCACATGATTGCCAAGCTCACGCCGCACCTCGATGGGCCAGCCGCGCGCGATCACCCGGCCTTCGTCAAAAGCCAGCTTGTCCGGCGTGTAAAAGAACAGAGAATGCCCCCGGGCCTGTGCCTCCAGCGCGATGCGGAAGGTAGAATCGGCGTTGATGTTCACGGACCCGATAGGATCCATTTGCAGCGCAACCTTCAGCGGCTTGATCGGCATGGGACATACTCCGTTTCGCGTGCCCCTTGATGGCCGAAGCCCGCGGCGGATGCAAACCCCGTCAGTTCACCCAGAAGTTTTCGTGCACGACCACCCGGCCCAGCGCATCGACCAAGGCCAGATCGAAGCGCAGGTCGGTCATCGGCCCGGCAGGTTCGCTTTCGACATATTCCGCAGCCGCGTGGAACACACGCTCCACCTGACTTTGCGTGATATGCGCCATGGCTTCGTCATGGGTGCGGCTTTGCTTGACCTCGATCAGCACGAGTTGCTGGCCATCCCGCGCGATCAGATCGATCTCACCCCATTGGCCGCGCCAGCGGCGTGCGCAGACCGTCCGGCCCACCGCATCGTAATGCCTGGCCACCGCCTCTTCGGCAGCAAGCCCGGTCAAATGCGACCGCATGCCACGATCCGCCCTGATATCTGCCTGCATCCGCGCCCCCTTTGGCGCATCCGGTCAATCCGACCGTTTCAGCGCCAGTTGATACACATCCCGCTTCGCCAGACCGAAGGCTTCGGCAACCATCGCCGCCGCGTCCTTCACGCTCATGGTCTGAAGCGCGCGGTCCAAGGCAGCTTCCACCGTTTCGGCATCGGCCACGGCGTCCGGCGCGCGGTCGACGACAAGCACGATTTCACCCTTCACATCGCGATCCGCGAATTGCGCGACGAGGTCGGCCAAGGTCCCGCGCGTCACTTCCTCGAATCGCTTCGTCAATTCCCTGCACACTGCAGCGTAACGCAAAGGTCCGAACACCCGCGACAACTCTTCCAGCGTATGGTTAACGCGCTTGGGGCTCTCATAGAGCACCAGCGTCGCGGGGACGTCGCGCAGCTCCTCGAGAAACCGTTTCCGCGCCGCCTGCGTGTTGGGGGCAAAGCCTGCGAAGAGAAACCGATCCGAGGGCAGGCCCGCCACGGTGAGGGCACAGAGCACGGCCGACGGGCCGGGGGCGGCCAGCACCGACAGACCTTCGGCAATCGCCGCGCGGGCGAGTTGGAAGCCCGGATCAGACACCAGCGGCGTTCCGGCCTCGGAGGCATAGGCCACCGACTTTCCCTCGGCCATGGCGCGCAGCAGGCGCGGGGTCGCCTCGCGTTCGTTGTGGTCGTGGCAGGGCACCATGGGGCGCCCGTCCAGCGGGATGCCATGGATTTCCATCAGGTGGCGCAGCGTGCGCGTGTCCTCGGCTGCCAGCACATCGGCAGAGGCGAGGATGTCCAGCGCCCTGAGCGTGATGTCACGCGCGGCCCCGATCGGCGTCGCCACCAGGTAAAGCCCCGGGGAGAGCCGCTTGCGGATCGCGCCACCGCCCTGCGCGGGCTCCAGTGCTGCGGGGCCATCCCCCAGCGGCGGCGAGCCATCCTGCGCCGATCCGTCCGTTGCCCCAGTCATCGCATGCCCCGCAAGTTTACTTCCCCGGTGGAACATCTTAGGCTTGTGCAGCCTTTTGCATCCTGCCGTGCCCCAGATACGAGGAATTCGCATGTTGTCGCTTTTGCTCCGGACCCGCAAGTCGCTGGCCACCGCCACACGGCCCCTGGCCGCGGGCTTTGCCCTTTTGGCGCTGGCCGCCTGCCAACCGACGGCCGGGCCGACGACAAGCGCCGCCAGCGGGACCGGCGGGCCGGTCACCGTGGCGCTGCTGGTTCCGGCGGGATCGGCCACGCCGGGGGATGACATCCTGGCCCGCGACCTTGAGAATGCCGCGCGCATGGCCATCGCCGATCTGGGCGGGTCGGTGCAGGTCACGCTGAACGTCTATCCCACCGGTGGCCAGCCCGCGCAGGCCGCCAACGCGGCCCAGACTGCCGTGGCCGAAGGCGCGCAGATCATCCT
>JBEEOG010000349.1:0-5495 GCA_041191745.1 Pseudomonadota bacterium
CTGAAGGACACGCTGTCGCGCTGGCGCGGGCTGGAGGAGGAGGCGCCGGAACGCGCCGACCTCTGGACGCTGGTGGTGGAACAGGCCCGCGCCGTGGACCTCGACCCGTCCGATCCGGCGACGCTGTGGGTGAAGCTTCTGGAAACCGAAGGCGCGCTGATCCCCGACGGGCTGCATGTGATGGGCCGCCCGATGGGCCCGCAGGAGCGGCAGGATTACATCGCGCTGATGGGTGCCACGGGCGCGCGTGCGGCGGAAATCGACGCGGCGCTGCAGGCGCAGACGGAAATCCCCGCGATCCTGCGCGCGCTGGGTGGCCATTACATCGCGCCGGTGCCGGGGGGCGACCTGATCCGCAGCCCCGAAATCCTGCCCACGGGGCGCAACATCCATGCCTTCGATCCCTTCCGCATGCCCACGGCATTCGCGCTGAAGGACGGGGCGGCACAGGCGGAACGCCTGCTTGCCACCCATGCGCGGCTGCCGCAGACGGTGGCGCTGGTGCTGTGGGGGTCGGACAACATCAAGTCGGACGGCGGCCCGCTGAGCCAGGCGCTGGCCCTGATGGGCGCGCGTCCGCGCTTCGACCATTACGGCCGCCTTTGCGGGGCGGACCTGATCCCGCTGGCGGAACTTGGCCGTCCGCGCATCGACGTGGTGATGACGCTGTCGGGCATCTTCCGCGACCTGCTGCCCTTGCAGACGCGGATGCTGGCCGAGGCCGCCTTCAAGGCCGCGACGGCGGAAGGCGAGCCGCTGAGCCAGAACTTCATCCGCGCCCACGCGCTGGCCTATGCCGAGACGATGGGCGTGGACATGGAAACCGCCTCGCTGCGCGTCTTTTCCAACGCCGAGGGGGCCTACGGGTCGAACGTCAACGTGCTGGTCGGATCGTCGGCCTTCGGGGACGAGGACGAGTTGGCCGATGCCTACGAGAACCGCAAGTCCTTTGCCTATGGCGTGAACGGCAAGCCCGTGCAGAAGGCGACGCTTCTGCAGAAGGTGCTGGCGGATGTGGACCTTGCCTACCAGAACCTCGAGTCCGTCGAACTGGGGGTGACCACGGTCGACCAATATTTCGACACGCTGGGCGGCATCGCGCGGGCGGTCAAGCGCGCGCGCGGCGGGGCGGAAACGCCCGTCTATATCGGCGACCAGACGCGCGGCGGCGGCACGGTCCGCACGCTGAAGGACCAGATCGCGCTGGAGACCCGCTCGCGCAGCCTGAACCCCAAGTATTTCGAAGGGCTCCTGCGCCACGGGGCCGAGGGCGTGCGCCAGATCGAGGCGCAGGTGACGAACACGCTCGGCTGGTCGGCCACGACATCGCAGGTGGATCCGTGGGTCTACCAGCGCCTGTCCGAGACCTTCGTTCTGGACGAGGCGATGCGCCGCCGTCTGGCGGGGCTGAACCCCGAGGCATCGAGCCGGATGGCCCAGCGCCTGCTGGAAGCCTCGGACCGCAACTATTGGCAACCCGATGCCGAGACGCTGGCCGCGCTGCAACGCGCCGCAGACGAGCTCGAGGATCGGCTGGAAGGGATCGCGGCGGAATGACGAAGCGGATCGCCGGCAGGATCTGTCGAAGCGGGGTCCAGCCCCCGCACCCCCGGGATATTTGTGAACAGATGAAGGGGCTTGCCCTTCGGAAACAGGAGGCCGCATGAGCCCGCGCGACGAGATACCCCTGCTCAGGGGGCAGGACGGCGAGGGGTCGGTGCAGGTGCATCTCGACCCCGCCACGCAGATCACGGGGGCCAAGGTCTTCTCGGTCTATGGCAAGGGCGGCATCGGGAAATCGACGACCTCGTCGAACCTGTCGGCGGCCTTTTCGATGCTGGGCAAGCGTGTGCTGCAGATCGGCTGCGATCCGAAGCACGACTCGACCTTTACCCTGACGGGCAAGCTGCAGCCCACGGTGATCGACATCCTGAAGGAGGTCGATTTCCACGCCGAGGAACTGCGCCCCGAGGATTTCGTGACCGAGGGCTTCAACGGCGTGAAATGCGTCGAAGCCGGCGGCCCCCCCGCGGGCACGGGCTGCGGCGGCTATGTCGTGGGCCAGACGGTGAAGCTTCTCAAGCAGCACCACCTGCTGGAGGACACCGACGTGGTGATCTTCGACGTGCTGGGCGATGTGGTCTGCGGCGGCTTTGCCGCGCCCCTGCAGCACGCCGACCGCGCGCTGATCGTGACGGCGAACGACTTCGACTCGATCTACGCGATGAACCGCATCATCGCGGCGGTGCAGGCGAAGTCGACGAACTACAAGGTCCGCCTCGCGGGCTGCGTGGCCAACCGCTCGCGCGAGACGAACGAGGTCGACCGCTACTGCGAGAAGGTGGGCTTCAACCGCCTTGCCCACATGCCCGACATCGACGCCATCCGCCGCTCGCGCCTCAAGAAGAAGACGCTCTTCGAGATGCCGGACGAGGAGGACATCGTCATGGCGCGGGCCGAATACATCCGCCTCGCGCAGAAGCTTTACGCCGGAACCGACCCGCTGGCACCCGAGGCGCTGCCCGACCGCGACATCTTCGAACTGCTGGGATTTGATTGAGAATGTCCGACTATCCGACCACCCTCACCCGCGTCGAGGACTACTTCGACCGCAGCGCGACCAAGGTCTGGGAACGCCTGACCTCGGACGCGCCGGTGAGCCGCATCCGCCAGACGGTGCGCGAAGGGCGCGACCGGATGCGCGCGCTGATGCTGTCGCGCCTGCCTGATGACCTGCGCGGGGCAAGGGTGCTCGATGCAGGCTGCGGCACGGGGCTGATGACGGCCGAACTGGCGGCGCGCGGGGCGGATGTGGTCGCGGTCGACATCTCGCCGCAACTGGTGACCATTGCGGAATCGCGTCTGGCAGAGGGGTTGCGCCCCCGCGTGACCTTTGCCGCGGGCGACATGACCTGCGACAGCCACGGGCGCTTCGACTTCGTCATGGCGATGGACAGCCTGATCTATTACCGCGCCCCCGACATCGCGGCGGCGCTGGCGAAGCTTTCGGCGCGCACGGGCACGGCCACGGTCTTTACCGTCGCCCCGCGCACGCCCTTCCTGATGGCCTTCTTCGGGATGGGCAAGCTCTTCCCCCGCTCCGACCGGTCGCCGGTGATGATCCCCCATTCCCCGAAGGAGCTGACGCGCCATACGGGGCCGGGGCTTTCCTCGGTCGGGCGGGTGAGCCGGGGCTTCTACATCTCGGAATGTCTGGAGTACCGGACATGATCCTGCTCAGGAAGAAGGACATCCAGAAACTCGGCGCGGCATGGATGCCCTTTGCCGATGCGGCATCCGACGGCCTGCCGCTGTCGCAGCTTCTGCGGCTGTCCTTGTTCCAGCTGTCGGTCGGCATGGCGACGGTGCTGCTTCTGGGCACGCTGAACCGCGTGATGATCGTGGAACTGGGCCTGTCCGCCATGCTGGTGGCGGCGATGATCGCCATTCCGGTGCTGGTCGCCCCCTTCCGCGCGGCGCTGGGGCACAGGTCGGACAACCACCGTTCGGCGCTGGGCTGGAAGCGCATCCCCTATCTGTGGTTCGGCAGCCTCTGGCAGATGGGCGGGCTTGCCGTGATGCCCTTTGCCCTGATCGTCCTGTCGGGCGACCGCACCTTCGACGTGCCCTATGCCGGCGAGGTGCTGGCGGCGCTGTCCTTCCTGATGACCGGGATCGGCATGCACATGACCCAGACCGCCGGTCTGGCGCTGGCATCCGACCGCGCGAGCGACGAGACCCGCCCCCGCGTCGTGGCCCTGCTTTACGTCATGTTCCTTGCGGGCATGGGCATTTCCTCGGTCGTCGTGGGCTGGCTCCTGCGCGATTACGACCCGCTGACGCTGGTCAAGGTGGTGCAGGGCTGCGGGCTGGCCACGCTGGTGCTGAACGTCATCGCGCTGTGGAAGCAGGAACAGGTCCGCCCCATGACCCGCGCCGAACGCGAGGCGCCTGCCCCGCGCTTTTCGGATGCCTGGGCCGATCTGATGGCGGGCGGCACGGCGGGGCGGCTTCTGGCCGTGGTCGTGATCGGCACGCTCGGCTTCAACATGCAGGACGTGCTCTTGGAACCCTATGGCGGAGAGATCCTCGGCCTGTCGGTCTCGCAGACCACGCTTCTGACCGCCGCCTCGGCCTCGGGCGCGCTGCTGGGCTTTCTGGTGGCGGCGCGCTGGCTGGCGCAGGGGCGCGACCCCTACCGGATGGCCGCGCGCGGCATCCTTGCGGGGATCGCGGCCTTTTCGGCGGTGATCTTCGCGGCCCCCCTCGGCTCTGCCCCGCTTTTCTTCGCCGGTGCCGCGCTGATCGGCTTCGGAGGGGGGCTCTTCGGCGTCTCGACCCTGACGGTCGCCATGACCCTGCCTGCCGGAACGGCGGCGGCGGGGGCGGGGCTCGCGCTCGGCGCATGGGGGGCGGCGCAGGCCACGGCGCAGGGCCTGTCGATCCTGATCGGCGGATCGGTGCGCGACGGGGTGGGCCATCTGGCCAGCGCAGGCGCACTCGGCCCCGCACTGACCGACCCGTCGCTGGGCTATTCCTTCGTCTACCACCTCGAGATCGGGTTGCTCTTCGCAACCCTTGCCGTGCTCGGCCCCATGGTCCGCGTCCGGCCCCTTCCGACCCAGACTGCTACCCAAGACCCGACTGCCGGTGGCCTCAGGCTCACCGAATTTCCCACCTGACCGACCGGAGGACAACACATGGTTGGCGTTAACTTCTTTGGAAACTTCGATCTGGCGAGCCTTTCCATCTGGCTTTTCTGGGGCTTCTTCGCCCTGCTGATCTACTACCTGCAGACCGAGAACATGCGCGAAGGCTATCCGCTGGAACTCGAGGACGGCTCGCCCGCCCCGAACCAGGGCCCCTTCCCCGTTCCCAAGCCCAAGACCTTCCGCCTGCCTAACGGCAAGGGCGAGGTGACGGTGCCGTCCAAGGCGAACGAGGACGCGCACCGCCGCACCGGCCTTGCGCTGGCGCGGACCGCCGTGTCCGAAGGCTTCCCCCATGCCCCCACGGGCAACCCGATGGCCGATGGCGTCGGCCCCGCCTCGTGGGTGCCGCGCCGTGACGAGCCGGAACTGGATGGCCACGGCCATGCCAAGATCGTCCCGATGGGGCAGGCCAAGGGCTTTGTCATCAGCGCGGGGCGCGATCCGCGCGGGCTGCCGGTGCAGGGTGCCGACAATGCCGTCGTGGGCCGCATCTCGGACATGTGGATCGACGCGCCCGAACAGCTCGTCCGCTATCTGGAGGTGGAGCTGAACGACGGCGGCAAGCGGCTGATCCCGATGACGCTGGCGCGCATCTGGCCCGACCGCGTGCGCGTCCGCGCCATCGCCTCGGGCAGCTTCCCCGGCATCCCGCAGACCAAGTCGCTGACGACCGTGACCAAGCTCGAGGAAGAGAAGATCTCGGCCTATGTCGCGTCCGGCTGGATGTACGACGCCGACAAACGCAAGTCGGGCTTCTGACGCAAAGGGGGGCGGCCTGCGCCC
>JBEEOG010000350.1:0-10179 GCA_041191745.1 Pseudomonadota bacterium
TCGCGCGGGAGCGAAAAACCTTTGGACTGACAGGGGGAATCAAGCTTTATTGATTCCATAATCAAGAAAAGACCGGCCTCTGGCCACAACAGGGAGTGAGACAATGAACAGGGAACTGGACCATCTGCTGAAGCGTGCCGTGCGGGGGACGATCAGCCGCCGCGAATTCATGGGCCGCACGGCGGCCATGGGGATTTCCGCCGCGATGGCGAGCACGCTGCTGGCCAGCGCCGCCCGTGCGGCAGAGCCGGTGAAGGGCGGCATCCTGAAGGCGGGCGTGTCGGGCGGGGAATCGACCAATACGCTCGACCCCGCGCTGGCCGCGTCGCCCGCGCCGTTCAAGGTCAACATGATGTGGGGCGAAATGCTCGTCATGGTGAACGAGAAGGGCGAGATCGATCCCCGCATCGCCGAGGAGATCAGCTCCAACGCCGATGCGACGGAATGGAAGTTCAAGATCCGCTCGGGCGTGGAATTCCACGACGGCAAGACCGTGACGGCCGAGGATGTGGTGGCCACGCTGAAGCGCCACACGGACGAGAAGGCGCAGTCGGGCGCGCTGGGCATCGTGCAGGGCATCTCGGAGATGATGGCCGAGGGCGACATGGTCACGCTGAAGCTGGCCTCGGCCAATGCCGACCTTCCCTTCCTGCTGGCGGACTATCACCTCGTGATCCAGCCCGGTGGCGGCTATGACAATCCGGCGGCGGGCATCGGTGCCGGTCCCTACAAGATCACCTCGTTCGAGCCGGGCGTGCGCGCTGTGATGGAGCGGCATGCCAACTATTTCGACAGCTCCATCGGCCATGCCGACGGGGTGGAGATCCTTGTCATCAACGACAACACCGCGCGGACGGCGGCGCTGCAGTCCGGTCAGGTCCACATGATCAACCGCGTGGACCCCAAGATCGTGGAACTGCTCAAGGGCTCCGAGGGCATCTCGATCGAGCGCGCGGCGGGCCGCGGGCATTACGTCTTCATCATGCATTGCGACACGGCGCCCTTCGACAACCGCGACCTGCGGATGGCGCTGAAATACGCGATCAACCGTCAGGAGATGGTGGACAAGATCCTCGGCGGGTTCGGGTCGGTCGGCAACGACTTCCCGATCAACGCGGCCTATCCCTATTTCGACGCCTCGATCCCGCAGCGCGAATTCGATCTGGCCAAGGCCGCCGAACACTACAAGGCATCCGGCCATGACGGCAGCCCGATCGTCCTGCGTACCGCGCCCGGCGCCTTCCCCGGCGCGGTCGAGGCGGCGCAGCTCTTCCAGCAGACCGCCGCGCAGGCGGGCATCCCGCTGGAGGTGAAGGTGGAGCCCGATGACGGCTACTGGTCGGATGTCTGGAACGTGCAGCCCTTCTGCGCCAGCTACTGGGGCGGACGTCCGGTGCAGGACCAGATGTATTCCACCGCCTACCAGTCCACCGCCGACTGGAACGACACGCGCTTCAAGAACGCCCGTTTCGACGAGCTTCTGATCGCCGCGCGGGGCGAGACGGATGGCGCGAAGCGCACGGCCATGTATTCGGAAATGGCGATGCTCGTGCGCGACGAGGGCGGCCTGATCTGCCCGATGTTCAACGAGTTCGTGGAAGCCCGCCGCGCCGAGGTGGGCGGCTGGTTCGTCGATCCGAACCACGAGCTGATGAACGGGCGCGCGCTGGCCAAGTGCTGGCTGACCGCGTGATCGGGGCAGACCTGCTTTGCATCCGGTCCTGAAACTGGTGGCCCAGCGCATCGCGCTGGGCCTGCTCCTCTTGTTCGCGGTGTCGCTGCTGATCTTCGCGGGGACCGAGGCGTTGCCCGGCGATGTGGCGCAGGCCATCCTCGGCCAGTCCGCCACGCCCGAGGCGCTGGCCAACCTGCGCGAGGCGCTGGGGCTGAACCAGCCGGCGCTCGCACGCTATTTCCAGTGGCTTGGCGGTATCCTGACGGGCGATTTCGGCGTCGCGCTGACCAACGGTCAGGACATCGGTCAGGCCATCGGCCAGCGGCTGGGCAACACGCTGTTCCTTGCGGGTTGCGCGGCGGCCATTGCGGTGCCGCTGGCCATCGCGCTGGGCCTGATCGCCGCGCGCTACAACGGGCGCTGGCCGGACAAGGTGATTTCGGGCGTGACACTCTCGACGATCAGCCTGCCCGAATTCGTGGCGGCCTATTTCGTCATCTTCCTGCTGACGCAGGTGTTTCCCATCTTCCAGCCCGTCGCCATGGTGTTTCCCGGCATGGGCTTCTGGGACAGGCTGCAGGCCGTGGCGCTGCCCGTGATCGTGCTGGTGCTGGTCGTCCTTGCCCACATGATGCGGATGACCCGCGCGGCGATTCTCAACGTCATGCAATCGGCCTATATCGAGACGGCCGAACTGAAGGGCCTTGGCCCGATGCAGGTGATCTGGCGGCACGCGCTGCCCAATGCCATCGCGCCCATCGTGTCGGTCGTGGTGCTGAACCTGGCCTATCTGGTGGTGGGTGTCGTCGTGGTCGAGGTGGTCTTCGGCTACAACGCGCTGGGTCAATACCTTGTGGACCATGTGGCCAAGCGTGACCTGCCCGTGGTGCAGGCGGTCGGGATGATCTTTGCCGCCGTCTATATCGGGCTGAACATCCTTGCCGATGTGATCGCCATCCTTGCCAACCCGCGCCTGAGGCACCCGCGATGAGACGCATCCCCCTGTCTGCCCTGATCGGGCTGGTGCTGACGGGCGCCTTCGTCTTCTGCGCGGTCTTTGCCCAGTGGATCGCGCCCTATCCGGTCGATGCCGTGCTGGGGCAGGTGTGGGAGGCCCCGTCGGCCACCCACTGGCTGGGCACCGATACGATCGGGCGCGATATCCTGTCCCGCCTGATCCACGGCGCGCAGATCACGATCTTCGTGGCGCTGGCGGCATCGGTCATTTCCTTCGGGCTGGGGTCCTTCCTCGGCTTTCTGGCCGCCGTGCGCGGGGGCTGGATAGATCAGGTCCTGTCGCGCATCGTCGATGTGGTGATGGCGATCCCGTCGCTGATCGTGGCGCTGGTGGTGCTGTCGGTGCTGCCTCTGAACCTGACGGTGCTGATCCTTGTGATGGGCATCCTCGATTCCACCCGCGTGTTCCGCCTGTCGCGGGCGGTGGCGATGGATATCGCCGTGATGGACTATGTGGAGGCCGCACGGCTACGGGGCGAGGGGCAGTCGTGGATCATCTTCCGCGAGATCCTGCCCAACGCCCTGTCGCCGCTGGTGGCCGAATTCGGGCTGCGCTTCATCTTCGCGGTGCTGTTCATCTCTACCCTCTCGTTCCTCGGCCTTGGCATCCAGCCGCCGATGACCGACTGGGGCGGCATGGTGAAGGAGAACAAGGACGGGCTGATCTACGGGAAATCCGCCGCGCTGATGCCCGCGCTTGCCATCGCGGCGCTGGCGATTTCGGTCAACCTTGTCGCCGACTGGATCCTGTCGCGCACGACCAGCCTGAAAGGGGGGCGCGGTGCCTGATCTTCTGGAATTTCGCAACCTCAGGATCGAGGCGACGAGCTACCCGCCCGGAGAGCCGCCCCGCGATGTGGTGCTGGTCGATGACGTGTCCGTATCCGTCGCCAAGGGCCGGGTTCTGGGCCTGATCGGCGAATCCGGCGCGGGCAAATCCACCATCGGGCTGTCTGCCATGGCCTATGGCCGTGGCGGGGTGCGCCTGACAGGGGGCGAGATCGTGCTGAACGGGCGCGACATCCGGCAGGCCGACGCGCGCGCGCTGCGCGCCCTGCGCGGGCGCGAGGTGACATATGTCGCGCAATCCGCCGCCGCGTCCTTCAACCCCGCGATCCGGCTGATGGATCAGGTGATCGAGACCACGCTGTCGCACGGCCTGATGACACGGGCCGAGGCCGAGGCGCGGGCGGTCATGCTGTTCGGCAAGCTCGGCCTGCCCAGCCCTGAAACTTTTGGCCAGCGCTACCCGCATCAGGTGTCGGGCGGGCAGTTGCAGCGCGCGATGACGGCGATGGCGCTCTGCCCCAAGCCCGACCTCGTGATCTTCGACGAGCCGACGACGGCGCTGGATGTCACGACGCAGATCGACGTCCTCGCCGCGATCAAGGAGGCGATCCGCGACACCGGCGTGGCCGCGCTCTACATCACCCATGACCTTGCGGTGGTGGCGCAGGTGGCCGACGACATCCTTGTGCTGCGGCACGGGAAGAAGGTCGAATACGGCACGACCCAACAGATCATCACCGCCCCGCGCGAGGGATATACGCAGGCGCTGGTGTCGGTCCGGTCCATCGACCATGCCGAAAAGCCCGAAGCGCCCCCTGTCCTGTCGGTGCAGAACGTGACGGCGCGCTATCGCGGCACGGATTTCGACGTGCTGAAGAATGTCTCGGTCGATCTGCCCGCAGGGCAGACGCTGGCCGTGGTGGGCGAAAGCGGGTCGGGAAAATCCACGCTGGCCCGCGCGATCACGGGGCTTCTGCCGCCCGCGCAGGGGCGCATCACCTTTGCGGGGCGCGACCTCGGCCGCGATCTGAAGGACCGCACGAAGGACGATCTGCGCGAACTCCAGATGATCTACCAGATGGCCGATGTGGCAATGAACCCGCGCCAGACGGTCGGCACGATCATCGGGCGGCCGCTGGAATTCTATTTCGGCATGGGGGGCGAGGAAAAGCGCCGCCGCGTTCAGGACCTGCTGGACCAGATCGAGATGGGCAAGGGTTTCGCCGACCGCTATCCGGCCGAGCTTTCGGGCGGGCAGAAGCAGCGCGTCTGCATCGCCCGCGCGCTGGCGGCGAAGCCCAGGCTCATCATCTGCGACGAGGTGACGAGCGCGCTTGATCCGCTGGTGGCGGACGGCATTCTGAAGCTTCTGCTGAACCTGCAGGCGCAGGAAGGGGTGGCCTACCTGTTCATCACGCACGACCTTGCCACGGTGCGCGCCATCGCCGACCGGATCGCGGTGATGTATCGCGGTCAGGTCGTGCGCTATGGCGGCAAGACCGATGTGCTGACGCCGCCCTTCGACGATTACACCGACCTTCTGCTGTCCTCGGTCCCCGAGATGCGGACGGGTTGGCTGGAAGGCGTGCTGGCGCATCGCCGGATGGAAAGCGCGGGGAACTGACCGCGCCGGACGGGGCGGAACGGGGCAGGAGGGACGGGGCGAAAAATTTTCGGCGAAAATTTTTCCGGCCCCCGTCCTGAGGCCGATCAGCTGGCGTAACGGTCGCCTTCGTCGTCGAGGATCGCGCGCAGTTCGCGCAGATGCGCGGCGGCGAAATCGGGATAGGCTTCCCATTCCTGCGCGGTCTTTTCGGCCACCGCCTCGGGCAGGTGGCGCAGGGGCTGGCCGGTTTGCAGGGCGCGGATATAGGTCTCGGCCGCGCGTTCGAAGTAGTAGAGGCGGTTGAACGTCTCGGCCACGGTCTGGCCGATGACGAGGACGCCGTGATTGCCCATCACCATCGTCGTCACCCTGGGGTCGGCCAGAAGGGCGGCGCAGCGGGCGCCTTCCTCTTCGAAGGCCATGCCGCCGTAATGGTCGTCCACCACCACGCGGTTGTGGAACATCGCGGTGTTCTGGTCGACCGCGGGCAGGCGGGAATCGGCAAGGCTGGCCAGCACGGTGGCGTGGATCGAATGGACATGCATCACGCAGCGCGCATGCGGCAGGCGGCGGTGGATCGACCCGTGCAGGCCCCATGCGGTGGGGTCGGGCGCGTCGGGGCGGGCCATCGTGGCGGGGTCGTTGGCGTCGATCTCGATCAGGGACGAGGCCGTGATGCGCGCGAAGTGCCGCCCGTTCGGGTTGATCAGGAAACGTGTGCCATCCGCATTGACGGCAAGCGAGAAGTGGTTTGCCACCGCCTCGTTCATGCCGAGGCGGGCTGTCCAGCGGAAGGCGGCGGCCATGTCGCAGCGTTCCTGCCAGTGGGTCAGGTTGGGGATCGGGGCGTTCATGGCTCCTCCGGTAACTGCCCCTTGGACAGGGCGCTGATGGCGGCGGTCAGGCGGGCGAAACTGGCGGCGGCGCGCGGCACGCTGGCGCGGGCGCGCAGGTAGCCGTGGACGAGCCCCGCCTCCACCACCGCGCGGGCGGGGGTGCCTGCGGCCTGCAGGCGGGCGACATAGGCGGGCACATCATCGGCGAGCGGATCGCATTCCGCGGCGATGGCAAAGGTCGGGGGCAGGCCGGAGAAATCGCTGTCGCGCAGCGGGTTCACGGTCGGGTCGCGGGCGGGATCGCCGCCGCCGTGGCGGATGCCCGCGTAGTAGAGCACGTCGTCGCGGGTCAGCATCGGGGCATGGGCATGGGTCAGGTAACTGCCGCGGTCGGGATCGCCGCCCAGCCCCGGATAGACCAGCGCGAGCCCCGCCACCCCCAGCGCCCCGCGCCGCCCGATGGCATGGGCCACCGCGGCGGCAAGGTTGCCGCCCGCGCTGTCGCCCGCCAGCACGACTGGACCGCCAAGGTCGCGCGCCACCGCGCGTGTCGCCGCGCAGGCATCGTCAAAGGCGGCGGGGTGGGGGTGTTCGGGCGACAGGCGGTAATCGACGCTGACGACCGAAAGCCCCGTGGCGGCGCGGATCTCGGCGCAGATGTCGTCATGGCTGTGCAGGCCCCCCACGACGAAGCCGCCGCCGTGGAAATAGACGACCGTGCCGCCCGAACCGGCATAAAGCCGGCAGGGCACGCCGCCGAAGGCGCGGTCGGTTGCCGTCACCCCCGCCGGATAGCCGCGGAAGAAGACATGGCACATCGCGTCATAGATCGTGCGCTGCTCTGCGATCGACAGGGTGGCGGTGTCGGGGGGATAGCAGGCCGCGGTCGCGCGGATGAAGGCCCATGTCGGGGCGTCGATCAGGCTGTCGTAATCGGGCTGTCCATGCATGGCCGCAACTTTGCGCGCGCATTAACGGGACCGCAACATGCAAGGGGCATAAATTCTGCAAGGCGCATGTCGTTATCTGACCAGCGGGACACCTCTCCGCGCCGCGAAGGAACTTGGCGATGGAACTTCAGCCCACCGCGACAGAGGGTGCGCTTCGGGTCGGCTTCGGCTGGCCCGCGGCGATCGTCGTGGACAGCGAGGCGGCCTATCTCGACCTTGCCGCGCCGCTGGCACGGCAGGGGGTGCGGTCGATCCGCCTTGCGCCGGATGCGCCGCTTGCGGGCTTGCGGCTGCTGCTGATCGATGCCGAAAGCGCGGGCGGACCAGAGGCCGCGCTGGCGCTGGCCGCACGGTCGCGGGCGATGTCGCGCTGTGCGGTCGCGCTGGTGTCGCGCCACTGCCGCGAACAGGTCTTTCCCCACGATCTGCGGCAGGCCCCGATCCAGCTGCGCGCGCCGCTGTCACGGCTGGCGGTGCGGGTCCTGCTGGAATTTCTGGCCACCAAAGAGGAAGGGCGCCCCGAGTGACGGAACGCCCTTTGTGCCTTCGGCCCTGGCCTGCGCTTACGCGAGGGCGAGGTTCGTCGCGGATTCGCGGCCGTCACGGCCGGCTTCGATGTCGAAGGTGACGGCCTGGCCGTCCTTCAGGCCGCGCAGACCGGCGCGCTCCAGCGCGGTGATGTGCACGAACACGTCCTTCTTGCCGCCTTCCGGGGCGATGAAGCCGTAGCCTTTGGTTTCATTGAACCATTTCACGGTGCCCTTGGCCATCGTGAAGTCTCCTGTCTAGTCTGCCGCCCGCGTTATGCGGCGGCTTGGCCCCGTCAGTCTGGTCGAAAACTGTGGCCGGAAGATCCGAGACAGGGTCGAGTAGAGAGAACGTCGCGTCCAAGAGTATGGGGTCGCGACCCTTCAAAAGCAAGGATTTTCCCCGATTATCGTTGTACCGTGGCGAAAGCGTGCCTGTCCGGCGGGCCCTGCCACGCCGTCGGAACGGGTCAAGGACGCAGAGAACGATGATGACGGGGATCGGGATGCCGACCAGCGAGGCGCGGATGCCCGTCCTGCGAGTGCCCTCCGTCAGGTCTGCGACGGGGTGACAGGGGGACGGGTGCGGGGGGGCCGACGGGCGGGGTCCGGCAGGCCGCGGGGGCCTGCCTGAAGGGTGTTCAGCGCGTGAACTTCTTGTACTTCACGCGCTTGGGTTCGACGGAATCCGGCCCCAGACGGCGGATCTTGTCCTGTTCGTAGGCGTCGAAGTTGCCTTCGAAGAATTCCACATGCGCGTCGCCCTCGAAGGCGAGGATATGGGTGCAGAGACGGTCGAGGAAGAAGCGGTCGTGCGAGATGATGACCGCGCAGCCGGCGAATTCCTCGATCGCGGCTTCCAGCGCCTGCAGGGTTTCGACGTCGAGGTCGTTCGTCGGTTCGTCGAGCAGCAGCACGTTCCCGCCCGAGCGCAGAAGCTTGGCCATGTGCACGCGGTTGCGTTCCCCGCCCGAGAGGATCCCCACCTTCTTCTGCTGGTCGGAGCCCTTGAAGTTGAAGGCCGAGCAATAGGCGCGGCTGTTCACCTCGGCATCGCCGAGCACCACGATGTCGAGCGCGTCGGTGATCTCTTCCCAGACGTTCTTGTTGGGGTCGAGCGCGTCGCGCGACTGGTCCACATAGGAAAGCTGCACCGTCTCGCCGATGGTGATGGTGCCGCTGTCGGGCTTTTCGTGGCCGGTGATCATCTTCATCAGCGTGGACTTGCCCGCGCCGTTCGGCCCGATCACGCCCACGATGCCGCCCGGCGGCAGCGAGAAGCTCAGGTTCTCGATCAGCTGCTTGTCGCCCATCGCCTTCGAGACGTTCTCGAATTCGATGACCTTCGAACCCAGACGGGGGCCGTGCGGGATGATGATCTGGGCCTTGCCCACCAGTTCCTTGACCGACTCGTCGGCCATCTTCTCGTATGCCTGGATACGGGCCTTGGACTTGGCCTGACGGGCCTTGGCGCCCGCGCGGATCCATTCCAGTTCCTTTTCGAGCACCTTCTGCTTGGCCTTGTCCTCGCGCGCTTCCTGCGCCAGCCGCTTGGCCTTGGCATCCAGCCACGAGGAATAGTTGCCCTCGTGCGGCAGGCCGCGCCCGCGTTCGAGTTCGAGGATCCAGGTCGTGATGTCGTCGAGGAAGTAGCGGTCGTGGGTGACCGTCAGGATCGTGCCCTTGTATTCGATCAGGTGCTTTTGCAGCCATGCGATCGTTTCGGCATCGAGGTGGTTCGTCGGTTCGTCCAGAAGCAGCATGTCGGGCGCTTCCAGAAGCAGCTTGCACAGCGCCACGCGGCGGCGTTCGCCGCCCGACAGCGTCGCCACGTTCGCGTCATCGGGCGGGCAGCGCAGGGCTTCCATCGCCACGTCGATCTGGCTGTCGAGATCCCAGAGGTTCTCGGCGTCGATCTCGTCCTGCAGCTTGGCCATCTCTTCGGCGGTGTCGTCCGAATAGTTCATGGCCAGTTCGTTGTAGCGGTCGAGCTTGGCCTGCTTTTCCGCGACGCCCAGCTTGACGTTTTCCCGCACGGTCAGGGATTCGTCGAGCTGCGGTTCCTGCGGCAGGTAGCCCACCTTGGCCCCCTTGGCGGCCCATGCCTCGCCCTGGAAGTCCTTGTCCCAGCCCGCCATCACGCGCAGAAGGGTGGATTTCCCCGCGCCGTTGACGCCGACGACGCCGATCTTGACGCCGGGCAGGAAGTTCAGGCGGATGTTCTCGAACACCTTTTTCCCGCCCGGATAGGTCTTGGACACACCGTCCATGTGATAGACGTATTGATACGAGGCCATTCCGCCGCTCCTGAATCCGATGATTGGGGGCACATGTAGCGATAATGCTGGACAAGGGCAACTTGGGGTGCTTCCCCTTCGGCCCGTATCTGCGCGAGGGAGGCTTTGGCGTGCGGGCAGGCTTTCCCCCGGCGCGCCGGGGCATGGTGATCGGGTTGTTGGGCGGGTCGTTTGATCCGGCCCATGCTGGTCATGTCCATATCACGCGTGAGGCGCTCAAGCGCATGGGTCTGGACCGGGTGTGGTGGCTGGTCAGTCCCGGCAACCCGCTGAAGGCACGCGGTCCTGCGCCCTTGGCTGACCGGATGGCGCGGGCGCGGGCGGTGATGCACGATCCGCGCGTGACGGTGACCGATCTGGAAAGCCGTCTGGGCACGCGCTTTACCGCGCAGACGATCCAGCGGCTGAAGGCGATCTATCCCGGCGTGCGGTTCGTCTGGCTGATGGGGGCGGACAATCTGGTGCAGTTCGACCGCTGGAAC
>JBEEOG010000351.1:0-3570 GCA_041191745.1 Pseudomonadota bacterium
CGGTCGGAGGCAGCGGTCATCGGTCGAGCCATTTCGGCACCGGAAGATGCTTGGAGCGCAGGAACGCGGGGTTGAACAGCTTGCTCTGATAGCGATTGCCGTAGTCGCAGAGGATCGTGACGATCGTGTGCCCCGGCCCCATATCCTTGGCCATGCGGATGGCGCCCGCGATATTGATGCCAGAGGAACCGCCAAGGCAGATGCCTTCATCCTGCAGCATTTCAAAGACCAGCGGCAGTGCCTCGCTGTCGGGGATGCGGTAGCTGTAATCGGGCCGGAACCCTTCGAGGTTCGCGGTGATCCGCCCCTGCCCGATCCCTTCGGTGATCGACGTGCCGGGCGCATCGAGCCTGCCTTCGGTGTAGAAGGCATGCAGCGCCGCGCCTTCGGGATCGGCCAGACCGATCTTCACCCCCTTGGGCTGCAGCGCCATGGCCACCCCCGCCAGCGTGCCGCCCGACCCCACCGCGCAGATGAAGCCGTCCACGCGGCCATCGGTCTGATCCCAGATTTCCGGCCCCGTGGTTTCGATATGGGCCAGACGGTTGGCCACGTTGTCGAACTGGTTGGCCCAGATCGCGCCGTTGGGTTCGGTCCGCGCCAGCGCTTCGGCCAGACGGCCGGAATAGCGGACATAGTTGTTGGGGTTCTTGTAGGGCGCGGCGGGCACCTGCACCAGTTCCGCCCCCGCAAGGCGCAGCATGTCCTTCTTTTCCTGGCTCTGCGTTTCGGGAATGACGATCACCGTCCGGAACCCCATCGACGCGCCCACCAGCGCCAGCCCGATCCCCGTATTGCCCGCCGTCCCCTCGACGATGGTGCCGCCCGGTTTCAGATGACCCTTCGCCACCGCGTCACGGATGATGTAAAGCGCCGCGCGGTCCTTGACCGATTGCCCGGGATTGAGGAACTCGCACTTGCCAAGGATGGTGCAGCCCGTCAGCTCGCTCGCGCGTTTCAGCTTGATGAGCGGGGTGTTCCCGATGGCGGCGGCGAGGTCGCTGTAGATGCGCATGACGCGTTCCTTCGTTCCTTTGCCCAACGTGTAGGCGGGGAGGCGGGAAATCTCAAGCCGCCGATGGCCGAAGGCGGTGGCACGCGCGGGCCTCTGGCGCGCGGCCGAAAAATTTTTGCAAAAAATTTTTCTTCCCCCGCCTGCCGCGCAAGGGCCGGGGCGGCCCCGCGCGGGCCGGCGGCTTGTCCGGTGTCAAGATCGCGGGCATTTGCCGGAAACCACTTTCCCTCCGGCCTGTTCCGGTGGCGCAAGCCACGCCAACGGAAAGGGGCCACCATGCCCGACACCAGCGCCACCATGGCCAACCACGACGACCTTTCGCTTTCGACGCGGACCGCAGGACCGCTTCTGCTGACCGACCCGTGGCACATTCCGACCGCCGCCACCCTTGCCGACACCACGCCCGACAGCACCTCGGCCTCGGCGGACGAATCCCTTGTGGCGGATTATCCGGCGACCCAGACGACACGCATCCGCTGGTCACCCGACAACGTGATCTTCGATGCGGACGGAACGGGTTACAGCCTGATCCTCGACAAATCGCCCGACGGCGCGGGCCGCCCCTATTCCAGCGGCGAGGTGCTGACGCAGGCCACCGCCGCGACGGGCACATGGGACTGGGACGTGCGATTGCCCGACATGGTGTCGGGCGCGGTCTTCGGCATGTTCCTCTATCAGGCCGATCCGGCCGCGAAGCGGGTGGAGTTCGACATCGAATTCGTCGGCGCCAACACCGCGCGCGTGGAGCTGAACGTGCACATGCAGGACGATACGGGGCGCATGCACCGCCTGCTGGGCGGGCCGCTGAAACTCGACCTGCCCTTCGATGCGGCCGACGGCGTGCACAACTACGCCATCACCGTCACGGGGAGCGAAGGCATCTTCCGTGCCGACGGCATCGAACTCGCGCGGTTCGACGCGTCCGACATGCCACGGTCGGTCTGGCGCGTGGGCGAGATGCGGGCCTACACCAACCTCTGGGTCGTCAGCCCCGGCGGGCCGGAATACTGGGCCGGCGTCTTTACCGATCCGGGCCGCCCGCTGGTCGCGCGGATCGAGGATATGGACACGCCGCCCGTGCCGCAGGTCCCGCCCGGCGACCGCGCCCCCGACATCAGCGGCACGGCGGGCGACGACGTGCTGACCGGAACCCTTGCGTCGGAAATCATCGTGGGCCTCGGCGGGGCCGATACGCTTCAGGCCGGACGCGGCAGCGACACGGTCTGGGGCGGCGGCGGCAATGACCGCATCGCGCTCGACGGGGGGCATGACGTGATCGACGGGGGCACGGGGCTGGACTGGCTGCGCGTCACCTCGGCCAGCGGGGCGCGCGTCGATCTGCTGTTGACCGGACCGCAGGACACCGGCATGGGCATGGACACGATCACCAATGTCGAGAACATCCTCGGCGGCGTGTCGAACGACCGCCTGTCGGGCAATGCCGGCGCGAACCGGCTGGAAGGCGGGCGCGGGGCCGACACGCTTTTTGCGCGGGCGGGCAACGACACGATCACAGGCGGCGGCGGGCGCGACGTGATGGACGGCGGGCTTGGCGCGGATGTCTTCGTCTTCAACGATTACAGGGAAAGCCAGCTTTACGGCAGCGACACCATCCACCGCTTCGCGGGCGAGGACCGTCTGGACCTGTCGGCCATCGCCACCGCGCAGCCCCTGAGCTTCGGCGCGGGGCCAAGGGCATTCGGCATCTGGACGGTCGGCGACGGCACGGTGACGCGCGTCCATGCCGACATGACGGGCGACGGCCGGACCGATTTCCTGCTGGAACTGTCCGCAGTCTTTGCCCTGACGGCGGCGCATCTGATCCTGTAAGCGTTCCGGCCTAGCGTCGCAACGCAGGCAGGGACCATCGCCAGAACCGCCAGCCGCCCGTTGCCGCCGCTTGCGGTTCGGCGGGTGCGGGAATGGCGGGGGCGGCGGCTGGCGTGGCGGGCGGCGGGGACGCCTTCGGCGCTTCCATCGCGCGGAACGCGTCGATCTGGTCTGAATCCAACATGATGGCCACCCGTTGAGCGGGAACGTCCCGTCGCGCAACCATGCCACCCCCGATCCGGCAGGGCGACGGACGTCCTGTCGCATGCGACGAAAGTCCTGCCCCCCCGCACCCCTGCCTTCCGCCGCGCTGCCCCCGCCTGCGCGCATCCCTGCGCTTGCCGCCCCTGCGCCCCTCGTCTAATCAGGGGGGGCAAGACGACGGAAAGACCATGCGCATCCTGATCACCAATGACGACGGCATCAACGCACCGGGGCTCGAGGTGCTGACCCAGATCGCCGAGGCGATCGCGGGCCCCTCGGGCGAGGTCTGGACCGTCGCGCCCGCCTTCGAACAATCGGGCGTGGGCCATTGCATCAGCTACACGCATCCGATGCTGGTGGCCAAGCTGGCCCCGCGCCGCTTTGCCACCGAAGGCAGCCCCGCCGATTGCGTGCTGGCGGGCATCTACGACGTGATGGAGGGCGCCAAGCCCGATCTCGTGCTGTCGGGCGTCAACCGCGGCAACAACAGCGCCGAGAACGTGCTCTATTCCGGCACGATC
>JBEEOG010000352.1:0-15012 GCA_041191745.1 Pseudomonadota bacterium
CGCAAAGCCCGCTGGACGCGCGCACCCTGCGCTCGTCCGAGGATGCCTTTGTCGACACGCTGTTCTCGCACGCGCCGCAGGCGGGGGCACCGCTGATCGCCGCCCGCATGCCGCGCGCCTATATCGACCTGAACCGCGCGCCCGACGAACTCGACCCTGCCGTGATCGAAGGGGTGGAGCGGATGCCGCACAATCCCCGTGTCTCGTCCGGCCTTGGCGTCATCCCGCGCGTCGTGTCGGGCGGGCGCAACATCTATCGCGGCAAGCTGCCCCTGCACGAGGCCGAGGCGCGGATCGCCCGCTACTGGAACCCCTATCACGCCGCGCTGCGCCGCCTGATGGACGAAAGCCACGCGATGTTCGGCGAGGCGGTGCTGATCGACTGCCACTCCATGCCGCACGAGGCGATCGAGGCGCATGCCCGCCCCGGCCATGCGCGGCCCGATGTCGTGCTGGGCGACCGTTTCGGCGCGGCGGCGGGGCGCGATGTCGTCGCGCGGGTCGAGGCGGCCTTTGTCGCCGCCGGCCTGCGGGTGGTGCGGAATTCGCCCTTCGCCGGGGCCTATATCGCGCAGGCCTATGGCCGCCCGTCGCGCGGTCACCATGTCGTTCAGGTGGAAATCGACCGTGCCCTTTACATGGACGAATCCCGCGTCGCGCCGCGGGCCGATTTCGACGCCTTCCGCCGCCTGATGCAGACCGTGATCGCCGAGATCGCGGGAACGCGCCCCGCCATGCCGCTGGCCGCCGAATAGCCCTAGCGCAGGGCGCGGCCCTTCAGGATCGCATCCGTGCCGAATCTGGCGCGGATCGCGTCGGTCGCGCGTTCGGCGGCGGCGCGGCGGGATGCGTCGGGATCGAGCAGGTCGCCCGACCGGTCGGCCTGATCCCCGTCCACCAGATCGGAAATGCCCACCCCGATCAGCCGGAAGGGGCCCGTCGTGCCCGCCCCGTCATAAAGCGCGCGGGCGGCGCGGTAGATGCGGTCGGCGATCTGCGTCGCGTCGCCCAGCCCCTGCCGCCGCGTGACCGTCTGGAAATCGCCGCGCTTCAGCTTCAGCGTCACGGTGCGCCCCGCCAGCCCCTTGGCCTTGGCGCGGTCGGCCACCTGTTCGGCAAGCCGCCACAGATGCCCGTCGAGGATATCGGCATCCCCCGTATCGGCGTTGAAGGTCGTCTCCTTGCTGATCGACTTCGGCCTGTCGTCGCGGCTGACGCGGCGGTGATCCTCGCCCCGCGCCAGATGGAAGAGCCGCTCTCCCATCGTGCCGAAGCGGGCGACCAGATCGGCGCGGTCCCAGCGCAGAAGGTCGGCGATGGTCCGGATGCCCGCCGATTCGAGCGCGGCCTGCGTGGCCGTGCCGACCCCCCAGATTATCCGCACGGGCCGTGCCGCCAGAAAGGCCCGCGTCTCGGCCCGCCCGATCACCGAAAACCCGCGCGGCTTGTCGAGGTCCGAGGCGATCTTGGCCAGAAACTTGTTGTGCGACAGCCCGACCGATCCCGAAAGGCCCAGTTCCACCTCCATCCGCCGGACCAGCCGCGCCATCATCAGCGCGGGCGGCGCCCCATGCAGGCGGGCGGTGCCCGACAGGTCCAGAAACGCCTCGTCCAGCGACAGGGGTTCGATGGCGGGGGTCATCTCCTCCATCATGGCGCGGATCTTGCGGCTTTCGGCGGCATAGGCGGCCATGCGCGGCTTGACCACCACCGCATCGGGACACAGTTTCAGCGCCTGGAACATCGGCATGGCCGACCGCACGCCCGAAATGCGCGCGATGTAGCAGCAGGTGGACACGACGCCACGCGTTCCGCCCCCCACGATCACCGCGCGGTCGCGCAGGTCGGGATTGTCGCGCTTTTCCACGCTGGCATAGAAGGCATCGCAATCCATATGCGCGATCGACAGGTCGAACAGTTCCGGATGCGCCAGCACGCGCGGCGACCGGCAGGCGGGGCAGCGCGCGGGCGCATGGTCAAAGCTGGCAAGGCAGTCGCGGCACAGGGCGGGCATGGTGGCCGTCAGGCTAGCACGGCACGCGGTCCCGTGACAGCGCCACGGCCCCTGACGTAGTCTCGCGCCATCACGGCGAAAGGCGATGCGATGCGGCTCTATCATTCCCCCACCTCTCCCTATGTCCGCAAGGTCATGGTGCTTCTGCACGAGACCGGTCTGCTGGACCGCGTGACGCTGGTCACCGGATCGGGCACGCCCGTCGATCCGTCGAACGCGCCGCTGGAGGCCAATCCCCTTGGCAAGGTGCCCGCGCTGGAACGCGACGATGGCCCCGCGCTTTACGATTCCCGCGTGATCTGCCGCTATCTGGACGATCTGGCAGGGGCGGGGCTCTACCCCGCCGGCCCGCGCCTGTGGGATACCCTGACGCTCGAGGCGACGGCGGACGGCATCCTCGATGCGGCCCTGCTGATGGTCTACGAATCCCGCATCCGCCCCGAAGACCTGCGCTACGCGCCATGGGTCGAAGGGCAATGGTCCAAGGTGGACCGCGCGCTCGACGCGGTGGAAACCCGCTGGCTGCCGCATCTGCAGGGCGCGCCCGACGCTGCCGACGGCTCCCTCCCCGACATGGGCCGGATCGCGCTGGCCTGCGCGCTGGGATACCTCGACTTCCGGCACGGCGCACGCGGCTGGCGGACGGGCCGCCCGCATCTGGCGGCGTGGGAGGCGGCCTTTGCCGCCCGCCCGTCGATGCAGGCGACGCGGCCCGCCGCCTGAAGGACGGCTTCCGCGCGATCACGACCCCGCGAAACGGGGCCGACTGCGACATTCCGCCCCGTGCAACCGGCTTGGGATGTCCTAAACCTTTGCCTGTTTAGAACTGCGGCGCGCGGATCGCTGTGACACGTCCTGCCCCCCTCTCTGCCACCTGCGGACCGCGCAGGGTGCGGCAGCGGGGTCGCAGGCAGCCTCTGCGCCCGTTTGTCCGCTGGACGATGGGCCTTTGGTTGTCTAAAAGCCGCGCGGCAAGGCTGCGGGAAACCTGCGGCCTCATCAGGCATATGGGTCGCGGAACGCGCCGCGTCCTTCGGAAGGGAGAAGTTCTCGTGTCCCACGCAGACGACCACGCAGGCACCCGCAGGGATTTCCTGTACTACGCCACCGCAGGCGCGGGGGCCATCGCCACCGGCGCGGCGGTCTGGCCGCTGATCAACCAGATGAACCCCTCGGCCGACGTGCAGGCCCTCTCGTCGATCTTCGTCGACGTGTCGGGCGTCGAAGTCGGCACGCAGCTGACGGTGAAGTGGCTGGGCAAGCCGGTCTTCATCCGCCGCCGCACCCCCGAAGAGATCGAGGCCGCGCGCGCCGTCGCCCTGTCCGATCTGGTGGACCCGCTGGCCGACAACGCGAACAAGCCCGATGCCGACGCGTCGGACCAGAACCGCACGCTGGACGAGGCGGGCGAATGGCTGGTGATGATGGGCGTCTGCACCCACCTGGGCTGCGTGCCGCTGGGCGACGGCGCCGGTGAGTTCGGCGGCTGGTTCTGCCCCTGCCACGGCTCGCACTACGACACTTCGGGCCGCATCCGCAAAGGGCCGGCCCCGCGCAACCTGCCGGTGCCGGTTGCCGCCTTCGAAGACGAAACCACGATCAAGCTCGGGTAAGGAACAACACAGATGGCCGGAATTCCGCACGACCATTACGAACCCAAGAGCGCCGGAGAGCAGTGGCTGCACAAGCGCCTGCCGATTGTCGGCCTGCTCTATGACACGCTGACGATCCCCACGCCCAAGAACCTGAACTGGATGTGGATCTGGGGCATCATCCTGACCTTCTGCCTTGCGCTGCAGATCGTGACGGGCCTCATCCTCGTGATGCACTACACGCCGCATGTGGACCACGCCTTCGCGTCGGTCGAACACATCATGCGCAACGTCAACGGCGGCTACATGATCCGCTACCTGCACCAGAACGGCGCGTCGCTGTTCTTCATCGCGGTCTACCTGCACATCTTCCGCGGCCTCTACTACGGGTCCTACAAGGCCCCGCGCGAGGTGACGTGGATCCTTGGCATGCTGATCTACCTGCTGATGATGGCGACCGCCTTCATGGGCTACGTGCTGCCGTGGGGCCAGATGTCCTTCTGGGGCGCGACCGTGATCACCGGCCTTTTCGGCGCGATCCCGGGGATCGGCCCCGACCTGCAGACCTGGCTTCTGGGCGGGCCCGCGGTGGATAACGCCACGCTGAACCGCTTCTTCTCGCTGCACTACCTGCTGCCTTTCGTGATCGCGGGCCTTGTCGCGCTGCACATCTGGGCCTTCCACACCACGGGCAACAACAACCCGACCGGTGTCGAGGTGCGTCGCACGTCCAAGGAGGAAGCCGCGCGGGATACCGTGCCCTTCTGGCCCTACTACGTGATCAAGGACCTCTTCGCGCTGGCGATCATCCTTGCGGTGTTCTTCGCGGTCGTGGGCTTCATGCCCAACTACCTCGGCCACCCCGACAACTACATCGAGGCGAACCCGCTGGCGACGCCCGCCCACATCGTGCCGGAATGGTACTTCCTGCCCTTCTACGCGATCCTGCGCGCCTTCACGGCGGATGTCTGGGTCGTGATCGCGGCGGAATGGATCACCTTCGGCATCGTCGACGCCAAGTTCTTCGGCGTGCTGGCGATGTTCGGCGCGATCGCGGTCATGGCGCTGGCACCCTGGCTCGACACCTCGTCGGTGCGGTCGGGCCGCTATCGCCCGATGTTCAAGTGGTGGTTCGCGCTGCTGGTGGTCGACTTCATCGTCCTGATGTGGGTCGGTGCGATGCCCGCCGAGGAACCCTACGCCACGATCTCGCTGATCGCCTCGGCCTACTGGTTCGCCTACTTCCTGGTCATCCTGCCGCTTCTCGGCGTGATCGAGAAGCCGCTGCCGCAGCCCGCGACGATCGAGGATGACTTCAACGCCCACTACGGCAAAGCGCATCCTGCCGAGTGACAAGGGAACTGACCAAGATGATCAGGAAAATCGCACTCTTCACCGCCACCGCGCTGGCGCTGACCTCTGGGGCAGCGCTGGCCGCGGGCGGCAAGAAAGAGATCACCGATGTGGACTTCGCCCATGAAGGCCCCTTCGGCAAATTCGACCAGTTCCAGCTGCAGCGCGGCCTTCAGGTCTATACCGAGGTCTGCGCGGCCTGCCACGGCCTGCGCTACGTGCCGATCCGGACCCTGTCTGCCGAAGACGGTCCGGGCCTGCCCGAAGATCAGGTGCGCGCCTATGCCGAACAGTTCACCGTCTTCGACGAGGAACTGGGCGAGGACCGTCCCGGCAAGCCGACCGACCATTTCCCCATGTCGGGGATGGAAGGCGCGCCGGACCTGTCCCTGATGACCAAGGCACGTGCGGGCTTCTCCGGCCCCTACGGGTCGGGCATGAGCCAGCTCTTCAACGGGATGGGCGGGGCGGAATACATGTATTCGGTCCTGACCCACTACAAGGACAACCCCGAATGTGCCCCCGAAGGCATCGACGGGTTCTACTACAACACCTCGTTCGACAAGGGCGCGATCCCCGACAGCTGCAAGGACGAACACGGCGCCTCGACCATTCCGGGCAGCTGGATCGCCATGCCGCCTCCGCTGATGGACGATCTGGTGACCTACGCCGACGGCACGCCCGCCACGACCAGCCAGATGGCCGAGGATGTGTCGGCCTTCCTGATGTGGACTGCGGAACCGAAGCTGGTGGCGCGCAAAGAGGCGGGTTTCACCGCCGTGATCTTCCTGATCGCGCTGGCCTCGCTGCTGTACCTTACCAACAAGAAGATCTGGGCCGATGTGAAGGGTCGCAAGACCGCCTGACCGCGCCGCCCGATGCGATGACGGAAAACCCCGCCCCCCGTGGCGGGGTTTTTCTTTCTCTGGCGCGCGGATCAGGAACCGAGATAGCCGCGCAGCGCGGCGGGCGGGTCCGCGAACAGCGCGCCCGTCGCCACGGGCGGGGCGGCGATCCCGTCCGCCACCAGCACCGTCTGGCCCGCGAATCGCCGCGCATCGGCGGGATCATGCGTGACCATCAGCACCGTCGCCCCCGTGTCGCCCGCCACCTCGGCGACCAGATCCAGCATCTCGGCCTTCAGGGCGGGGCCAAGCGCGGCAAAGGGTTCATCGAGCAGCAGAAGCGGTCGCGCCCTGAGCAGTGCCCGCGCCAGCGCCGCGCGGCCCTGTTGCCCGCCCGACAGTTCGGCAGGCCGCCGCCCGCCCATGCCCGCCAGCCCCACGCGATCCAGCACGGCCGCGATCCGCGCCCCGGCCGCCGCATCGACCGCCCCGCGCGGCGACAGGCCGAGCGCAAGGTTCTGCCGCACCGTCAGATGCGGAAACAGGTTCTGGTCCTGAAACAGGATGGTCAGTGGCCGCGCGCCCGGGGCCATCGCGCCAAGATCCGCACCATCCCACAGGATGCGCCCCGCCTGCGGCACGGCAAAGCCCGCGATGGCGTTCAGAAGCGTCGATTTGCCCGCCCCCGATGGCCCGATCAGCGCGACGCGCGCCCCCGCCGGAACGGACCAGTCCGCCACCAGCCGGAAGCCCGGTTCGGCCAGCACCAGATGGTCAAGCCGCAGCACGCCGTCCCCCCCAATCCAGCGCTGCGAACAGCGCAAAGCTGGCCGCCACCAGCACCAGCGCCGCCCCCGCCGCCGCATCCATCCGGTATGACCCCATCAGACGATGGACGTAAAGCGGCAGCGTCGCCCCGCTGTCTCCCGCAAAGAGCGTGATCACGCCCAGATCGCCCATGCTCAGCGCCGCCGCCACCCCCGCGCCGAAGCCGAGCGGGCGGCCAAGGCGCGGCAGCACCAGCCAGCGCAAGCGCGCGATGCCGCGCAGGCCCAACGCGGCGGACAGGCGCGAAAAGTCCGCCTCCATCGCCCGCGCCTCGGGCAGGATCAGCCGATAGACGAAGGGCAGCGCCAGCGTCGCGTTGACCAGCATGGTGACGGGAATGGCCAGATCCTCGGGGCGCAGATGGGGGCGCACGGTCAGAAAGAGCCCCGTCCCCAGCACCAGCCCCGATGCGGCAAGGGGCAGCATCGCCGCCGCCTCCAGCCAGATCGCGCCGCGCGGGCGGACGGCGACGGCCAGCGCAAGGGTCAGCGCGGCGCTGACCGTGAGCAGGGTGGAACCGCAGGCGATGGCGAGCGAGCGCAAGAGGGCCGCGCCGATCCCGTCGGGCAATTCGGCCAGCCCCCAGATGCCCCGCCACAGCACCGCGCCAAGGGGCACCAACAGGAAGGCCGCCGCCAGCACCAGCGCCACCCCATCGGCCCAAAGCCGCCAGCCCCGTGGCGCGGGAACCTCCATCCGCCGGCCCAGCCCCGCGCCGAAGCCCGCCTCGCGCAGGGCGGCCCAGCCGATGCCCGCCGCCGCCGCGCAGAGCGCGAATTGCAGCGCTGCCAGCGCCGCCGCGCGGGCGGGGTCGAAGTCGAATCGCAGCGCCTGATAGATCGCAAGCTCTACCGTGGTGGCGGCAGGCCCGCCCCCCAGCGTCAGCGCCACCGCGAAAGAGGTCAGGCAGATCACGAACACCGCCACCGCCGCGCCGGGCAGGACGGCGCGCAGCATGGGCCATTCCAGATGCCGGAACTGCCCGGCGGGCCCCATGCCGAGGGATTGCGCCAGACGGAAACGCTCGGCCGGAATCGCCTGCCAGCCCATCAGGATCATCCGCGTGGCGAGGGGCAGGTTCAGAAAGACATGTGCCAGCACCACCCCGTGCAGGCCATAGATCGACAGGCGCGGCAGGCCGAGGACGGCGAGGGCATCGTTGAAAAAGCCGCTCCGTCCAAAGACAGCCAGCAGGCCGAGGACAGCGACGATGACCGGCAACAGGAACGGCGCCCCCGTCAGCGCGATCAGCGCCCCCCGCCCCGCGAAGCGCCGCCGCGCCAAGGCACGGGCCACGGGGATCGCCAGCAGGCAGGAAAAGAGTGCCGACAGCGCCGCCTGCCAGACCGTGAAGCGCAGCGCCGCCCAGTCGGCAGGGCGCGGCATCAGGCTGCCCGCCTGTGCGGCGACGACTGCCGCCGTGCCCAGCGTCAGCGCGCACAGGGCGACGGCCAGCGCCGCCGCCCCGAACGGGATTGTCAGCGGGCGAGCGCGGCCTGCCATTCGGCAAGCGCCCCCTCGCGCGCGGCCTGCGCCTCGGTCGCGGACAGCAGCAGCGACTTTTCGGGCCGGATCAGCGTCGCAAAGCCTTCGGGCAGGGCCGCCGCCGTGGCGGGATACATCCAGTTCGTCGTGGGGATTACGGTCTGGAAGGCATCCGTGCCGATGAAGGCAAGGAAGCGGTCGGCCAGTTCCGGCTGGTCGGTCGCGGCCAGTTTGCCCGCCACCTCGACCTGCAGGTAATGCCCCTCGGCAAAGGGCGCGGCGGCCTTGCTGTCATCGCTTTCCGCGATCAGGTGATAGGCAGGCGACGTGGTGTAGGACAGGACCATGTCGGCCTCGCCTTCCAGAAACAGGCCATACGCCTCGGACCAGCCCGGCGTCACGGTCACGATGTTGTCTGCCAGCCCCTGCCAGATCTCTCCCGCGCGGTCGCCGTAAGCCGCCTTGACCCACATCAGCAGGCCCAGACCGGGGGTGCTGGAGCGCGGGTCCTGAATGACGATCTTGACGTCGGACGCCGCCAGTTCCTCGAACGACTTCGGCGGTTCGGGCAGCTTGGTCTTGTCATGGACAAAGGCGAACCAGCCCCAGTCGAAGGGCACGAAATTCGCATCGTCAAAAGCCACGGGCAGCGCATGGGCCCATGTCTGGCCGTGCGGGGCGAAAAGGCCGGTCGCGGTGGCTTCCGCCGTCAGGTTGGTATCGAGGCCAAGCACGACATCGGCCTCGGATGCAGCGCCATCCATCTTGACGCGGGACAGAAGCGCCGCGCCGTCGCCCGCCGCCACGAATTGCAGATCGCAGGCACACTCCGCCTCGAAGGCCTTTTCCACCGCGGGGCCGGGGCCCCATTCGGTGTTGAAGCTGTCATAGGTCAGCACGGTCAGCACGGGTGTCTCTGCCGTTGCCATCGTGGCAAGGGTGGCAAGGCCCGCAGCAAGGAAGGGTGTTCTCATCGTTTCCTCCATGTGCGACGGCTGGTCGGGGATGGAGGAGTTCCATGCACCTTCCCTCCGCCGGTATGATCCGGTTCAGGTTCAACGGGTCCGCTTCCGCATCTCAGCCTGCTTTCGCAGGCACCCCGAGGTGGGGCGGAAGATAGGGGCTGCGGCGTCAGGTGCAAGGCCGAAGAATTTTCGGACGAAAATTCTTCTTTCCGCCGCCGCTTTGCCCTATGCGGGTGCCGGAATACCGGAGCGCAGCACATGTCCTTCAACACCTATGGCCACATCTTCCGCGTCACCACATGGGGCGAAAGCCACGGGCCCGCGCTTGGCTGCACCGTCGATGGCGTCCCCCCCGGCGTGCCGCTGGCCGAGGGCGACATCCAGCCGTGGCTCGACCGCCGCAAGCCGGGACAGAACAAGTTCACCACGCAACGGAAGGAACCCGACGAGGTCCGCATCCTGTCGGGCGTGTTCGAAGGCATGACGACGGGCACGCCCGTGCAGCTGATGATCGAGAATACCGACCAGCGGTCCAAGGACTACGGCGACATCGCGCAATCCTTCCGCCCCGGCCATGCCGACATCACCTATCACCAGAAATACGGCGTGCGCGACTATCGCGGCGGCGGGCGGTCAAGCGCGCGCGAAACGGCGGCGCGGGTCGCGGCGGGGGGCGTCGCGCGGCAGGTGCTGGCGAAGCTGGTGCCGGACCTGCGGATCACGGGCTACATGGTCCAGATGGGCGCCAAGGGCATCGACCGCGCGCGGTTCGACGCGGCAGAGATCGAGAACAACCCCTTCTGGTGCCCTGATGCCACCGCCGCCGCCGAATGGGCGGATTATCTGGATGACCTGCGCCTGTCGCACAACTCCGTCGGCGCGGTGATCGAGGTGGTGGCCACGGGCGTTCCCGCCGGCCTCGGCGCGCCGCTTTATGCCAAGCTCGACAGCGACCTTGCCGCGGCGATGATGTCGATCAACGCGGTCAAGGGCGTTGAGATCGGCGAGGGCATGGCCGCCGCCGCCCTGACGGGGGTCGAGAATGCGGATGAAATCCGCATGGGGCCGCACGGGCCGGAATACCTGAGCAACCATGCAGGCGGCATCCTCGGCGGCATCTCGACCGGCCAGCCGGTCGTCTGCCGCTTTGCGGTGAAGCCCACCTCGTCGATCCTGACCCCGCGCCAGACGGTGAACACCAAGGGGCAGGACGTGGACCTGATCACCAAGGGCCGCCACGACCCCTGCGTCGGCATCCGCGCGGTGCCCGTGGGCGAGGCGATGATGGCCGCCGTGATCCTTGACCACCTGCTCTTGGACCGCGCCCAGACGGGCGGGGTGCGCGGGGCGATCGGCTGACGTCAGGCGGGGCGGCGGCTGGTCTGCACGGCCCAGATGCCGCCCGCCACCACCGCCGCGCCGATCACGTCCAGAAGCCCCAGCCGTTCGCCCAGCAGGGCGGCGGCGATGGCGGTGCCGAAGAACGGGTTCAGGAAATGGTAGGTCGCGGCGCGGGTCGCCCCGATGCGGCGCACCAGCGCGAACCAGATCAGCGTTGCGGCAAGGCCGGGGATCAGGATCTGGTAGGCAAAGGCCGCTACCAGTTCCGGTGTCATGGTCAGGAAGAAGGGCTCTGCCAGCACGGCGATCACGCCCAGCGCGGCGGCCCCCGCCAGCATCTGCCAGCCCACCACCGCCAGAAGCCCCCCCGCCCCCGTCTGCGCGCCCGACGCGCGGCGCAGCGTCAGCGTGGCGACCGACAGCGCCAGCGCGCCGATCAGGCACAGTGCCGTGCCCAGCGGATCGGCCCCGCCCGTCAGCCGCGTGCCCATGATCAGCGCCACGCCCGCAAAGCCCGCCACTAGCCCGCCAAGGCCGAGGGGCGGCAGACGCTCGCCCAGAAAGGCCCAGGACAACGCCGCCACCATCAGGGGCATCGACGCCGCGATGATCACGGCAAGCGAGGCTTCGATCCACTGCATCGCCACGAAGTTCAGCCCCAGATAGGCCGCGTTCTGCAACAGCCCGAACACCGCGACCGTCCGCCAGCGCGACCGCTCCAGCACCAGCGACGCGCCCAGCAGCCGCGCCAGCCCCAGCGCCAGCAGGCCCGAGATCAGGAAGCGCAGCGCCAGCGCATGCAGGGGCGCGGCATCGGCCACGATCACCCGCGCCGTGGCAAAGGCCGAAGACCACATCAGGGCAAAGGCCAGCCCCATCACCAGCGCGCGATAATCCATGGGTTGTATTCCGATGCGAAAAGGGCCGCCCGGACGGGGCGGCCCTGTCTCTGGCCTTGCGGCCGGAAGATCAGGCGTTGACGCTGTCCTTCAGCGCCTTCGCGATCGAGAATTTCACCTGCTTGTCGGCGGGCTTGGTCATCGTCTCGCCGGTGGCGGGGTTGCGGACCTGACGCTCGGGGCGGGCGCGGCAGGCGACCTTGCCCAGACCCGGCAGCGTGACGGCACCGCCCGAGGCGACTTCCTTGGCAACGACGGCAGCGATGGCATCCAGCGCGGCATTCGCGGTCTTCTTGTCCGAGCCCATCTCTTCGGCAAGGGCGGCGACGAGCTGGGTCTTGGTCATCGGTTTCGACATGTTCATGTTCCTTCGTTTTTATTCCCGCGCCGGATGTCGCGAGAGGTTTCCCTGTCCACAACGGCGACTGTTGCCGCTAAATTCGTTTTTGGCGAGTAAATCAAGCCCTCTTGGCCAACCGACCCCCGCGTTCCGCAGCAATTCGGTCACAGGAAGGCGGTTTCCTCGAAGCTGCGCAATTTTCTGCTGTGGATGCGTTCCACCGGCATGTCGCGCAGCGTTTCCATCGCGCGGATGCCGATCAGCAGGTGTCGCGCGACCTGCGTCTTGTAGAACTCGCTCGCCATGCCGGGCAGTTTCAGCTCTCCGTGCAAGGGCTTGTCGCTGACGCAAAGCAGCGTCCCGTAGGGCACGCGGAAGCGGAACCCGTTGGCGGCGATGGTGGCGCTTTCCATGTCCAGCGCGATGGCGCGCGACTGCGACAGGCGTTGCACGGGGCCGGACTGGTCGCGCAACTCCCAGTTGCGGTTGTCGATGGTGGCCACCGTGCCGGTCCGCATGATCCGCTTCAGCTCGTATCCTTCCAGCTGGGTGACCGCCTCCACCGCATCCTCGAGCGCGATCTGGATCTCGGCCAGCGCGGGGATCGGCACCCAGACGGGCAGATCGTCGTCCAGAACGTGATCCTCGCGCAGATAGGCATGGGCAAGGACGAAGTCGCCAAGGCTCTGGCTGTTCCGGAGCCCCGCGCAATGGCCCACCATCAGCCAGGCATGCGGGCGCAGCACGGCGATATGGTCCGTGGCGGTCTTGGCGTTGGACGGACCCACGCCGATATTGACCAGCGTCACCCCCTGCCCGTCGGCGCGTTTCAGGTGATAGGTCGGCATCTGCGGCATCTTGGGCAGCAGCTGCAGCGGCTGGTCCGGCGCGGTGATGATCTGGTTTCCGGTGGCGACAAAGGCCGTGTAGCCGCTGGCGGGATCGGCCAGCATCTGGCGGGCATAGGCCTCGAACTCGTCCACATAGAACTGGTAGTTGGTGAACAGCACATGGTTCTGGAAATGCACCGGATCGGTCGCGGTGTAATGGGCCAGACGGGCAAGGCTGTAATCCACCCGCTGCGCGGTAAAGGGTGCCAGCGGCATCGACCCGTCGGGATGGAAGCGCCGCGTGCCGTTGACGATGTCGTCATTCGTCGTGGCAAGGTCCGGCACGTCGAACACGTCGCGCAGGCTGAAATCCAGCACGCCTTCCTGCGGGACCGACACGCCGGCCAGCGCGAAATGCACGGGGATCGGCGTCGTGGACGGCCCGATCACCACCGGCACCCCGTGGTTCTGGATCAGAAGCGTGATCTGCTGGGTCAGGTAGTTGCGGAACAGGTCGGGCCGCGTCACCGTGGTCGAATAGACCCCCGGCGCGGTCACATGGCCGAAGGACAGGCGCGAGTCGGTCTTGATGAAGCTGGTCGTGGTGAAGCGGATCTCGGGGTAGAAGGCGCGGATGCGCGCCGCGGGCTTGCCGGACCGGATCACGCCGTTGAACTGCTCCGACAGGAATCCCGTCGCCTGCGCGTAAAGCTCTTCGAGGCGGGCAACGGCCTTGGCCGCATCGGCAAAGGCGGCGGGTTCGGGATGGTCCGGCGTCAGCACCGGAAGGGCGGCTTCGTCATGCATCTTTTTCTTGTTCTCTGCAAAATCGGTCAGGCATCTAAGACAAAAGGTGCGGGGCCGCGCAAGTGAAGCCTTTGCAACAGCGCCTCAGACCTTGCGGAACAGGGCGACAAGCGCGCGGTCGCCGGCATGGTCGGGGTCGATCCGCCGCGCGCCCGCGCCGTAGATCTCCACCTCCAGCAGCTGCAGCCCGGTGATCCGCCCGCCCAGCCCCGCCAGCGCACGGTCGAACCCGTTTTCGGCATAGACCGCGGCATTGATCGACAGCGCGAACTGCGCCCCCGCATCGGCCACCGCCAGCAGATGGCCCAGCGCCACGGGCCCCACATGCCCGCGCGTGAAGGTGCCGGACGAGACGATGCCGCGATACCCGCCCATGGCAAGCGGCCGCGTGATGTCGCCGGTGCAGAGCGCGCGGTACAGGCCCTTCTCCGCCGCGCGGGCCAGCATCGCGTCGGACAGGTCGATGGCATCGACCGCGCCCGCGAACCCCTGGGCGCGCAGCGCCTCGGCCAGCAGGCCCGTCCCTGCGCCCACGTCGAGCACCGGCCCCTGCCCGCCCGCCGCAAGGAAGGCCCCCGCCACATGGGCGGGCAGCAGATAGTCCATCCCCGCCGCGAAACCGGAATCGTAGCTTGCCGCCCAGTCGCGGTAGACCCGCAGGCAATCCTCGGGCGAACGGATGGAGAAGGCGGTGCCGAGTTCCGTCGTCATGCCCCCATCCCGCCACGGACGCGGGCGGAAATCAACCGCCTTGCCGCCGCCCGCGCCCCGCCCGATATTCGCGGGATGAACACGCTTCTTTCCATCGGCCACGGCTATTCCGCGCAGGCGCTGGCGCGCCGCCTGATCCCGCAGGGCTGGCAGGTGATCGGCACGACCCGTTCCCCCGAAAAGGCCAGTGCACTGGCGCGGCAAGGGGTGGAGCCGCTGCTCCTGCCCGCCTCCCTTGCCCCCGCACTGGCACGGGCGACGCATGTCCTCTCCTCCGTCGCGCCGGACGAGGCGGGCGATCCCGTCCTGCGCGACCATGCGGCGGAACTCGCCGCGGCGCGGCCGGTCTGGGCGGGCTACCTGTCCACCACCGCCGTCTACGGCGACCACGCTGGCGGCTGGGTGGACGAGACGACCCCCCTCACCCCCGCCACCCGCCGCGGACAGGCCCGCGTCGCGGCCGAGGCGGCATGGGCGGCACTGGGACTGCCGCTCCACATCTTCCGCCTTGCCGGCATCTACGGCCCCGGACGCGGCCCCTTCGAAAAGGTGCGCGACGGCACGGCGCGGCGGATCATCAAGGCGGGTCAGGTCTTCTCGCGCATCCATGTCGAGGATATCGCGCAGGTGCTGGAGGCCTCGATCCGCCAGCCCGAGGCGGGCGCGGTCTACAACCTCTGCGACGACGACCCCGCCCCGCCCGAGGATGTGATCGCCCACGCGGCCACACTCCTCGGCCTGCCGCTGCCGCCCGCGGTCCCCTATGACGAGGCTGAGATGACGCCGATGGCGCGCAGCTTCTATGCGGAGTCAAAACGCGTGCGGAACGACCGCATCAAGGACCGTCTGGGCGTGCGGCTGCTTTTCCCCACCTACCGCGAAGGTCTGGCGGCCCTGCTGGCGCAAGACGGCTGAGCGCGGCCTTGCGGCGGGCGTCGCAAGGGGGGCTGTCTGCCCCCCACGGGCGCGTGCCGCGCCCTCCCCCCGAGGATATTTGAAGAA
>JBEEOG010000353.1:0-4085 GCA_041191745.1 Pseudomonadota bacterium
CCGCAGGATGGGCAAGTCTGCCCATCCGCGCTTCCGAATCCTTTCTTGGATCAGGCCGCTTCCGCCTCGCCCTTCCCGGCCGGTGCAGGCGCAAAGATGTTCCGGTCCTCCGGATAGCGCGCCCGATGCTTCTGATGCGCCTCGGCCTCGGTCCGCGCCGCGATCATCCCTTCCCAGGCCAGCCCTCGCCCGCGCCGATCCGCGCGCACGAAAAAGGCCCCAGCGCGCCGCACCCACAGCCCCGCCGCCATCCAGACCGCCCCCGACAGCCACGGTGTCACCAGCGCGGCCGCCGCAAGCGCAGCCACTACCGTGGCCCACGGCACCCAAAGCCGCATCTGCAACAGCCAGACCGGCGCCGCCAGCATTGCCGTCAGTGACGGCGTCTCGGGATACAGGTCATAGACGCCGGTATCCGCCCGCATCACCTCGAAATTCCGCAACGTGTCCGGATCGATCCGCGTGCCGTCCTCGGTGGGCAGGGGCCCCGCCGCGACGATTTCCCACCGGCCCAGCTTGTGCGTCTCGGCCAGCACCACGAACTCGTCCATCCCCCGCGCAAAGGTCAGCGCCAGCGGCTTGCCGCCACGCGCATCGAACCGCCGCGCCAACATGTCGTCGGTCCCGCGAAAGGGCCGCCCGTTGACGGCCAGCAGCACCTCGCCCCCCTTCAGCCCCAGCCTGCGCCCTTCCACGCCCGCGCCGTTATCGCGCAGGCGCACGGTGGACTCGGCCTTCGGAGGGGGGATGTCGGTCATGTCGGCTCAGGGATAGGTAAAGGGATCAGGCTCGGGCGCAGGCTTGGGCTTCGGCTTCGACGGGCGCGGTGCTGCCGCAGGGGCCGGGGCCTCCGCAGGCTTTGCGTCCACCTTCGCGCCGCCGTCCATCAAGGCCTTCAACTCGGCCACAATGGCCGTCAATTTGGCCGTATCCGCCCCGCCGCCGCCCACCCGCGCCTCGGCGATGGCTGTCAGCAACTGGTCGCGGACCGCGTTCAGATCGGCCTTCACCCCCTCGCGGATCGCGGTCGCGACCTGCGCGTCCATCGGCGCGGGCTGGTCCGCCACGTCCTTCGGGGCCTCGCGCTCCATCGCCGCGCGGCGGATCTCGTCCTTCACCTTCTCCAGCAGCTCCAGCAGGTCCGCCTTCATCACGTCCTGTTGCTCCGTCACGGTATCGCCGATCTTGTCCAGCTGCGTCAGCTCGTCCACCAGCAGCGCCGCCGCATCCGACTGCACCGCCGACGCGATCCGCAGATCCTCGACCGACCGGAAATAGACGACCCCCGCCATGGCGATGGCGACCATCGCCCCCGCCGCCGCGCCCGACGCGAACAGCGTGTTGCGCCGCTGCGTCCGGATCACCGATTCCGCGAAACTCCTATAGGCCGCCTGCAAGGACGCGATATCCGCCGCGGCCTCGTTCGCCGCATCGGCCGCATCCAGCGCCCGCTTGATGCCCTGGACGACCTCGTCAGTCTGACTGTCGGGTTCTGGCATGACCTTCTCCTTGGCTTACGCTGGAATCATGGCAATTTCCGTGCCATGCCGGCCCCGCCGTCACGCGCGCCCACCCTCGCGCTGGCCGTTCTCGCCAAAGCGCAATTCGGGCGGCAGGTCGATGTCGGGCAGCACCGATCCCTCGCCGCGATCCAGCCGGTAGACATGCGCCAGAACCGCCGCGACCGCCGTATATAGCTGCTCGTCGATCTCCATCCCGATGTCGCCGGTGAAATACAGCGCCCGCGCCAGCAGCGGGATGCGCACGGGCGCCAGCCCGACCTTCCGCCCCCGCTCCATGATCTCCAGCGCCATCGGCCCCTTGCCCATCGCCAGGATCATCGGCGCCCGCGTCTCGCCCGGCACATAGCGCAGCGCGACGGCAAAGTGGGTCGGGTTCGTCACGATCGCCGTGGCGCGCGGTACATCGTCCAGCGCCTTGCGCCGCCGCGCGGAATCCCGGCTCGCCTGCATCTGCAACTGCCGCATCCGCCCCTTCACCTCGGGCGACCCGTTCTGCTCCTTGTTCTCTTCCTTGACCTCCTGCAGCGTCATCATCAGCTGCTTGCGCAGGGTCAGGATCTGCCACGCCACATCCAGCGCCGCGATCGCCGCCAGCCCCAGCGCCAGCCCCCACATCAGCCGCAGCGCGGCTGCGCCCATCATCCCCAGCGCCACCCCCGGCTCGGCGTCCCAGACATTGACCAGCCCCGCCACATCCCGCGACACCATGGCCCAGGCGATGGCCCCCAGGACGACGACCTTCGCGATGGCCTTGACCAGTTCCACCGCCGCGTTGGATGAAAACATCCGTTTCAGCCCCGCCAGCGGATCGATCCGGTTTCCCTTGAATTCCAGCGCCTTGGGCGACCAGTGCATCCCCCCCAGCGTCATCTGCGCCGCCACGATGGCCAGTGCCATGGGCAGCGCCACGATCACCGCCACGCCGATCACCTGCCAGAAGGCCTGCCCGATCCGCGCCGTCACAAGACCGTCCAGATCCCGCGCCGCCTCCAGCCGGAAATACCCGGCAAAGGTCGGCATCAGCCCCGGCAGCACCGCGGGCGCCATCGCCATCAACCCGGTCCCGACGGCAAATCCGGCAAAGACCAGCGCCTCCTTCGACGTCAGGACCTGCCCTTCCTCGCGCGCGTCATCCTTGCGCTTCTCGGTCGGCTCCTGTGACTTCTCGGCGCCGTCCTCGTTCTCAGCCATTGCCGCCCCCAAGGGCCGCAGCCAGCCGCGCCACCGCCTCGTCCACCACGCCTTCCAGCCCGGTCACCAACCCCGGCGCGGTGATGTAGAGCATGACCAGCGTCACCACCATCGTCGCCGGAAACCCGAAGGAGAACAGGTTCAATGACGGCGCCGACCGCGTCAGCACCCCCACCGCCATGTTCAGCAGCAGCAGCACCGCCACCACGGGCAGCATGATCGCCGCCCCCAGCGCGAACATCCGCCCGCCCGCCTCGATCCCCGCCGCGATCAGCGCGGGCAGGTCCACAGCCACGCCGGGCGGATAGGTCTGATAGCTTTCCAGCACGATGCGGATCGCCGCCAGATGCCCGTCTGTGCCCAGAAAGACCATGATCAGCACCAGCCCGAACAGCTGCGCCACCACCGGCGTCTGCCCGCCCGCCGACGGGTCGTATTGCGCCGCAAAGCCCAGCCCCGCCGTCGCCGCGATCCGGTCCCCGGCCAGCGACGCCGCGCCGAACAGGATCGTCAGCACCAGCCCCCCCGTCAGCCCCAGCGCCAGCTCGTTCAGCACCATCGGCAGGGCCGAAATCCCGGCCAGCTCCTCGGGCGAGGGCAGCGCCACACCCCCCGCCATCACCGGCAGCGCAAGGATCGCCGCCGCGACGATGCGCACCTGCAACGGCACGAACCGCCCGCCAAAGGCCGGCGAGGCCAGCAGGAACGCCCCGATCCGCAGCATGGCAAAGATGTATTGCGCCAGCCATGCCGTGATGGCCGACAGCCCCATGCCGGGCAGGGGAAACTCCCCCCCACCCATCAGCGGATCGCCCGGATGGTCTCAAAGACCGTCTGGAAGTAATCCACCATCGTCGACAGCATGAACCCCGACGCCAGCGCCATGGTCAGCATGGCGATCGCCAGCTTCGGCACAAAGCTCAGCGTCTGTTCGTTGATCGATGTCGCTGCCTGCACGATCCCGATGACCAGACCGACGACCAGCGCCACGGTCAGCACCGGCCCCGACACCATCAGGATGTTCCAATAGGCCAGCCGCAACTGTTCGATATTCGCGTCGAATTCCATCGGCCTATCCCCCCACGCCATAGGTCGCGGCCAGCGACCCCACCGTCAGCGCCCAGCCATCCACCAGCACGAAAAGCAGCAGCTTGATGGGCAGCGACACCAGCATGGGCGACAGCATCATCATCCCCAGCGCCATCAGGATCGACGCCACCACCATGTCGATCACAAGGAAGGGCAGAAAGATCAGGAACCCGATCTGGAACGCCGTCTTCAGCTCCGATGTCAGGAATGCGGGCAGCAGGACCGACAGCGGCACATCCGCCTGCGTGGCATAGGGGCCATCCCCCGCCATCTGCTGGAACA
>JBEEOG010000354.1:0-7951 GCA_041191745.1 Pseudomonadota bacterium
CCGACGGTGCGGAACAACGGGCGCGGCAGGGGCATCTCACCTCAGCCACGGGGGCATCCGGCTGCGGGGGCATGGCGCCGCAAAGGGGCCGTCCCGACGACAGGCCGGAGAGACGCAACAGGAGAAGACTGATGGACAATCCGGGGTCGGGGTCGCTCGCCGTGTTGAACCGGCCCGACGAGATCGCCGCCGCGCGCGTATCGGCGGGGATGGTGCAGGGGGGCGCGCAGGGCAGTTACCGCAGCGCCGCGAACTGGACCGAGACCTGGCCCGACGCCCGACCCGACACCGAAGCGCTGGGGGCCGACGCCTCCGACGCGCCGCCGCGCGGCGATCTGGTCAAGGCCGTCTTCGACCGGACGGCGGCGCTGGCGGGGGTGCTGCTTCTGCTGCCGCTTCTCTTGCTGGTCGCGGTGCTGGTCTGGCTGGACGATCCGGGGCCGGTGCTGTTCTCGCATCCGCGCGTGGGCAGGGGCGGGCGCGTCTTCCGCTGCCTGAAGTTCCGCACCATGGTCCGCAACGGGGACGAGGTGCTGTCGCGCCATCTGGACAGCCACCCCGAAGCCGCCCGCGAATGGGACGCACAGCGCAAGCTGCGCCACGACCCGCGCGTGACGCCCCTCGGCCGCGCCCTGCGGAAATCCTCCATCGACGAATTGCCGCAGCTTTTCAACGTGTTGCGCGGCGACATGAGCCTTGTCGGGCCGCGCCCCATCGTCGAGGCAGAGGCGCGCTATTACGGCGCGGCGATGCGCGACTACACCTCGGTCCGGCCGGGGCTGACGGGGCTGTGGCAGGTGGGCGGGCGCAGCGACACGAGCTATGCCGAACGCGTGCGCCTCGATCAGGCCTATGTCCGCTCGCGCAGCCTGTGGCTGGATTTGCGGATCATCCTGCGGACGGTCGTGGTGGTCGTGAAGGGGCGGGGCAGCTACTGATCCCGCGCCCCGCGCGGCCCCCCCGCCAGAACGCCCGCCAGAGGGGCCCCCAGAACGGCCGCCAGAAAGCCCGCGCCCCAGCCCAGATGCATGGCCATCGCCGCGGGCCCCGCCATCAGGACAGGCCAGCGTCGCGCCCGGAGGGCCAGCACCGCGCCCCCCGCAAGGCAGGCCACGGCCCAGACCAGCACGGGCAGCGCCAGCCCGAGCCACGCCGGATGCAAGACCGCCCCCAGCGCCAGCCCCGCCAGCGCGGCGGGCACCGACAGCGCCGCGGCCAGCGGGGCCATCTGGCGCGCCTTCAGGCCCGTCCTGTGCCGCCGCACTGTGCGCGCCCGCCCCGCCCCGTGGCGCAGGTATTGCCGGAACAGCGCGCCAAGGCTGCGGCGCGGGTGGTAGCCGATCGACACCTTGCCCGACAGCCAGATGCGGTAGCCCAGCGCGCGCAGGCGGTGGTCGAGTTCGGCATCCTCGTTATGGCTTTGCGTGCCGTCATACCCCCCCGCCGCAAGAAAGGCATCGATCCGCATCAGCGCGTGGTGGCCGTGATCGACGAATTGCCCGCCGCGCCCCGTCCTGTGGGCCGATCCGCCCGTGCCGAGGAGCGCGTTCTGCGCCGCCGCCACCGCCTCGGTGAAGGGCGACGAGGCGAGGGTCCGCATCGTCACCGTGACCGACGCCGCGCCCGTCGCCGCCGCCTCGGCCAAGAGGTCGTGGCAGAAGGCGGGCGGGTATTCGGCATGGGCATCGGCGCGCAGAAGATGCGTCGCCCCCGCACCCAGCAGGGCCACGGCGCGGTTGATCCCCGCCGCCTGAAGCCGCGCGGGGTTTTCCACCAGCGTCACGCGCGGATCGCGGCGCGACAGGGCTTGGACGATCCCGCGCGTGGCATCCGTGCTGCCGCCATCGGCGACGGCCAGCATCGTGCCGGGGGGCGCGCCGCCCAGCAGGGCATGGACGACGCGGGCGATATGGGCGGCCTCGTTCAGGGTCGGCACGACGATCAGCACGCGCGGGCGGGTGGGGGTGGGCGGGCAGTGGGGGGCGGGCGGCGCGGGGTCGGTCATGCGGCGCCGGTCCATGCGTCGGACGTCCGGCCCATGACCGCCGCGACCAGCGCCCGCGCCTCCTCGGGTCCGGCGCGCCACAGGGCGGGGGGGGTTGCCGCGATGGCGGCGCGCAGCGCGGCGTGGCGGTCGGGCGTCATGGCGGCGATCAGCGCCACGAGGCTGTCCAGATTGTGCCGCCGGATGACCAGCCCCAGCCCGTGCTGCTGCAGGAAGCGCCCCGTCTCCACCTCGGCAAGGGCGATGGGCACGGCCAGATGGGCGGCGCTTTCGTAAAGCCGGTTGGGCAGAAGCCATGCGGAATTCTGCCCGTCCTCGTAGAAATCGATGCACCAGCTGAAATGCACCGATCCATAGAGCGCGGGCAGGTCGGCGGCGCCATAGGCCCCGCCATAGCGCAGATGCGGGTGGCGCGCGGCCTCGGCCGCCAGATCGGGAAAGACGGTCGTCGCGGGGCGGCCGCGCAGCACCACCTCCACCCGCCCCTCCAGCCGCGCGGCCAGCGCCGAAAGAAGGTCGAAGGACCGCCGGCAGCGCAGCGCGCCGAACCAGCCGATGCGGAAGGGGGGCCCGGGCGGCGGCGGGGGGGGCGGCGCAAAGGGCCCCTCGGTCAGCACCTTGTTTTCCACGATCCGGATGCGGTCGGGCGGGAAGTTCCGCCCCAGATGGTGGCGCACGAAGGCGGGAGAGGAGGTCAGGAGCAGATCGACATGGCGCGCCAGCCGCGCCTCCACCCCCCGCAGCGCCCGCCCCGCAGCACCCGCATCCGTGAGCAGGCGGTGGATGTCGAGACATTCGTAGACCAGCCGCGGCCTGCCGCCCATCTGCGCCTGCAGCGCGCGGGCGATCACCAGCATCTCGAGGTTGCGCGCCACCAGCGCATCGGCCCCGTCCAGATGCGCGGCCAGCCCGCCCAGCCCCGTGGCCAGCACCCGCGCCACCCCGAGCGCGCGGCGGGCAAGGCGGGCATCGGCGCTGCGGCCAAGCACAAGCGCCGCGCCCGCAGGCGGCAGGTCGGGCAGCACCGCCCCGCGCAGGAAGCCCGCCAGCGCGACCTCGGCCCCGCCCATCCCGAACATCCGCACCCGCCGCGCGACCGCAGGGTCGGCGAGGTCATGCGCCAGATAACCGATCCTGTCCAACGGGTCCCTGCCTTCGGCTTGATGCGGGTGGGCCTCCGGTCGGGCGCACTGCCGCCGCGCCTGCCGCTTCGCGCGCCGCCTGACTGCGCTTCGCCCCGCCAACGGCGCTTGGACGATGCGGTTCCGCAACAGGCGGCGCTTTTCCGCAAGGCGACAGGGAACGCACCGCAGCGCGGCGGGTTTGGGCGGAAAAGCGCATCCGGCGGATGCCCCCAACAGGAAGGACGCCACGCATGGCCAGACCGATCGCCGCGGGGGAAGAGACCCGCCCGCATGCCCGCGCCGCCCTTGCGCGGCCCAGCCGCGCGGCGCTGCTGCTGCCGCTCCTGCTCGCCACGGCCTGCACGCCGGTGCCGCAGGTGGCCGAGTTCCGCCCCACGGGGAACGAGACGGCGCAGCTTTCCCCCATCGCGGGGCGGGCGGCTTTCTGGACGGCCTTCGGCGACCGCCAGCTGGACGCGCTGATGCAGGCGGGGCTGAAGAACAACCTGTCGCTGCGCGAAGCCGCCGAACGCATCACCGAGGCGCAGGCCGCGACGGGCGTTCCGCGCGACGTGCTGCTGGGCGTGCAGGCAAGCACCACCCGCGGCCGTGACGGGGCGCTGCCCGTCGTCACATCGGAACGCGCGACGCTGTCGGGGACGTGGCTTCTGGACTTTTTCGGCGGCCCGTCGGTCCGCGCGCAGGCGCTGGCACGGCGCGACGCCGCCTATTTCGAGGCCGAGGTGGCGCGCCTCGGCCTCGCCGCCGAAATCGCCACCGCCTATATCGACCTGCGCTATGCACAGGCCGTCATCGCCTTTACCCGCCGCAGCGTGGACAGCCGCCGCCAGAGCCGCAGCTCCATCGGGTCGCAGTTCGAGGCGGGGGCGGCCACGCGGCTTGACGTGCTGCGCGCCGACCAGCGGCTGGCGCTGGCCGAGGCGCAGCTTCCCCAGCTCGAGGTGCAGGCCGAGGTCGCGCTGAACCGGCTGGCGCGGCTGACGGCGCAAAGCCCCTCGGCCCTTCGCAGCCTTTACGAACGCGGCGGGTCGCAGCCCGTGGCGCGCTGGCGGGCGGCGGGCATCGGTGCCGATACGGTGCGCCTGCGCCCCGATGTGCAGGCGGCAGAGGGGGTGCTGGCCGAACGCGCCGCGGCGGCGGGGATCGCGCGGTCGGCGCTGCTGCCGTCGCTGACGCTGGGGGGCAATGTCTCGGTCCCCGGATCGGGGGCGCGCAGCTGGAGTTTCGGGCCTGTGCTGAACCTGCCCCTCTTTAGCGCGGGGGCCAACCGCGCCAACCTGAACGCCGCCGAAAGCCGCGCGCGTCAGGCCTATCTCGCGTGGCAGGCCAGCGTGCTGGGGGCGGTGGAGGAGATCGGCAACGCGCTGGCCGCCTATCGCCGCGACGGGCGCAACGTGGGCGCGCAGCAGCGGCTGGTGGCGATCACGCAGGAGACGCTGGACCTCGCCCGCTCCAGCTATGACCTCGGCGAGACGGATTTCCTGTCGATCCTCGATGCCGAGGTGGAGCTTCTCGACGCGCGCCAGTCGCTGGCCGTGGCGGAACGCGCGCGGGCCATCAATTTCGTGCGGTTGAACGTGGCGACGGCGGGGTCCGTCCTGCCGAGGTAGGGTGATCGGGAGGGGTGCGATGTCGAAACGCTGGCTGGTGCTCGCGGGGGCGCTGATGGCCCTGCAGACGCTGTCGCTGTTGCAGGTGGCGCGGCTGGGGCAGCGGATGGTGCAGATGGAGGCGGGGGTGGAGTTCTGGCAATACGGCCAGCCGCAATGTTCGGCCCCCGCGGGGCAGGGCCACGGGACGGCCCCGCGCGGGGGGCTTGCGGCCTTTCTTCCCGAAGGCGCGGTCTGACGGGTGCCGCGCCCTGCGGCTTGACCGGATCGTGGCGGTTGCCGATAGAAGGGGGATGACAGCGACAGCTTCCCATAGCGTCCCGCCCGCAAGGCGCCGCGTGCTGGTCACCGGCGCGGGGGCGGCGGGGGGGATCGGCCTTGCCACCGCCCGCGCGCTGGCGCAGGCGGGGCATCGCGTGGCGATCACCGCCACCACGGGGCGCATACAGGCCCGCGCGGCGGAATTGCTGGCCGAAGGGCATGACATCACCGCCCATCAGGCCGATCTGACCGAACCCCTGCAGGTCGCGCGCCTGTTCGATGCGGTGGGGCCGGTCGACATCCTGATCAACAATGCGGGCATGGGATCGGTGGGCGCGCCCGCCGCACAGGTGGCCTTCCTGCAGCAGGACCCCGACCAGTGGCGTCGCGCGCTCGATGCCAGCCTGACCACGGCGGTGCTTGTCACGCGCGCCTTCCTGCCCGCCATGGTGGCGCAGGGCTGGGGGCGGGTGGTGATGATGGCATCCGTCACCGGACCGCGTGTCGCCAATCCTGGCGAATCCGCCTATGCCGCGGCCAAGGCGGGGATGATCGGGCTGACCCATGCGCTGGCGCTGGAGGTGGCCGCGCGCGGCGTGACGGTCAATGCCGTCGCGCCGGGCTGGATCGACACCGAGGCCGCGACGCCCGAGGAGCGCATCGCCGCCCGCGCCACGCCCCTGGGCCGCGCCGGCCGGCCCGAGGAGGTGGCGGCGGTCGCGGCCTTTCTCGCCTCGGACGGGGCATCCTATGTGAACGGGGCCACCCTCGTCGTCGATGGCGGCAACATCCTGCAGGAGCGCAAAGGATGACGGGGCGGGGCATGACGGGGCGGGCAATGACGCGGCGGGCCATCGTCACGGGCGGCGCGGGGCTGATCGGCGCGGGGCTCTGCCATGCGCTGGCGGCAGAGGGGTGGGACGTCGCCTCGTTCGACCTTGCCGCAGGGCCGCAGGGGACGCGCCACATCCCCTGCGACGTCGCAGACGAGGGGGCGGTCGCGGCGGCCTTCGACGCGCTGGGCTGGGAGACGGTCGACCTTCTGGTGAACAATGCAGGCATCGCAAGGGCGCATCACGGGCCGATTGCCGACCTGTCGCTGGCCGATTGGCGGCGGGTGGTGGACAGCCACCTGACGGGCGCCTTCCTGATGACCCGCGCCGCCGTGGCGCGCATGGGGCAGGGGGCGTCCATCGTCAACATCGCCTCGACCCGCGCCTTCATGTCCGAACCGGACGGCGAGGCCTATGCCGCGGCCAAGGGCGGCATCGTCGCGCTGACCCATGCGCTGGCGGTCAGCCTTGGCCCTAAGATCCGCGTCAACGCCATCGCGCCGGGCTGGATCGCGGACGGGGCGGGACTGCGCCCCGAAGATCACGCCCAGCACCCCGCAGGCCGCGTGGGCCGCCCGCAGGACATCGCCGAGACGGTCCTGTGGCTGGCGGGGGCGGGTTTCGTCACGGGGCAGGTGGTCGTGGTGGACGGGGGCATGACGCGGAAGATGGTCTATGCGGACTGAAGGGGCGAAAGTGGGCGGACGGGACAGGGCGGTCGCGCTGGACCTTGTGCGGACGGCGGCGCTTCTGGGCATGGCGGTCTTTCACTTCGTCTTCGACCTCGTGCTGTTCGGCCATCTGCCCGTCGCGGTGATCTACGAAGGGTTCTGGCCGCTCTGGGCGCGGGTCGTGGCGTCGTCCTTCCTGTTCCTGTCGGGCCTCACGCTGTGGCTGGCGCATCGCAACGGCCTTGATCGGGGCCGCTGGGCGCGGCGCTTCGGAAGGATCGCCGCCGCCGCGGCGCTGGTCACGGGGGCGACCTATCTGGCGCTGGGGCAGGGCTTCGTCTTCTGGGGCATCCTGCACATGATCGCCTTTGGCGCGGTGGCGGGGCTGGCCTTCCTGCGCCTGCCCGCCGCGGTGACGGCGGCCTGTGCCGTGCTGGTCTTCTGGACCGGCTGGACGGTGGCGCTGCCCGCCTTCGACGCGGGGCCGTGGCTCTGGACGGGGCTGGGCGCGGCGCCGGTCGTCGCGGTCGATTACGTCCCGGTCTTCCCGTGGTTTTCCGCCGTGCTGGCGGGCATCGCGGCGGGTCGGGTGGCAACCGCGACGGGGCTGTGGGACCGCATCGCCGCCGTCCGCGTGCAAAAGGGGCATTGGGCGGACCGTCTGGCATGGCCGGGGCGGCACAGCCTGATGGTCTATCTGGTCCACCAGCCCGTGCTTCTGGCGATCGTCTGGGCGGCGACGCAGGTGCTGCGCTAGGACGCGTCACGCATATTGCGCGTCGAGCCAGAGATAGGCCCCCTCCAGTTCGGGGTCGCAGGCATCGACGCCGGGCAGGCCCATGACGCCCGTGCGGTCGGTGGCGATCTGGCCCGACACCAGCACATGGGCATGCGGCTGCGCCACGGTCAGCGCCACGATCAGCCGCCCCAGCGCCCCGAGCGAGAGCGAGGTGCCCGCCGAAAAGCCGTAATGCAGGTCGGTCGAGGTTTCGAAATGCGCCACCAGCTCCTCATGGCTGTGGCCCACCAGAAGCGTGATGTCCCAGCCGCGGCTGCGGAACACATCGGTCGCCGCCGAAATCCCCAGCGAATGCATGTCTCCCGGCACCAGCACGAAGGTCGCCGCGCGCTTGCTCGTGCGGGTCACGATGACGGGCGGGCGGCGGCGGTAGCGGATATAGGTATAGATGCGCGTGGCCCCGACCGTGGCTTCGAGGAAGGACACCTTGTCCTCGTTCCACAGCAGGCCGATCTGCTTGGCGATGGGACCAAGACGTTCGGCAAGGAACCAGTCCAGCCCCTTCGACGCGTCGTCGAGTGATTCCAGCGCGCGCGCGGCCTCGTCCTCGGAGCCGGAGGTCAGGGCGACAGAGGCGGCCATGACCGCGGCCTTGTCCTTCACGCGGCGCAGTTCCACGGCGCGGCG
>JBEEOG010000355.1:0-6785 GCA_041191745.1 Pseudomonadota bacterium
CCGGTGACGGACAGGTTGGTGCGGCCCGTCTGCACATGGATGAAGCGGTCGGCATAATCGGTCTCAAGCACCGCATTCATCCGCGCCACCCCCACCAGCACCGAATCCGCCGTGGGCAGCGACCCGCCCGCGAGCGAGGTTCCCGCCCCGCGCGGGATCGCGGGCACGCCTTCGTCATGGCAGACGCGCAGGATCGCCGCGACCTCGTCGGTTGTGCGCGGCAGGGTGACGGCCAGCGGCTGGCAGCGATAGGCGGTCAGCGCATCGCATTCATAGGCCCGCGTTTCCGCCGGATCGGTGATCAGCGCATCGGGCGGCAGCACCGCGGCAAGGCGGGCGACGATCCGGTCGCGCCGCGCGAGGATCGTCATGTCGGGGGTGGGCATATCCATGAGCGAACCCTCGTTCCGGCTGAATTGGTAAATTGATATAACCAATTCTACCGCGTGACAAGCATTCCCCCGCCCCGCTATGCATCGGGGATGGAGCATTTCGACACCATCCTCGGTCTCGCAGGGGGGACCACCGCCCTAGACCTTGCCGCCGTGGCGCTGATCCTTGCGCTTTGGGTCGGGGTGGGGCGGCTGATCGAACATCCGCCCGCCGCGCGCGCCTCTGTCTCGGTCCTGATGGCGGAATACCGCCGCGAATGGATGCGCCAGTTCGTGACGCGCCAGCCGCGCATCTTCGACGCCACGGTGATCGACTCGCTGCGGCAGGGCACGGCCTTCTTCGCCTCGGCCTGCATGATCGCCATCGGGGGCGGGGTGGCGCTGGTGGGCAACCCGCGCCAGCTTGCCGATCTGAGCGCGGAACTGCCGCTGCCTGCGGCGGGCGTCGCGCTGGAGGTCAAGCTGATCCTCGTCGTGGCCTTCCTTGCCAATGCGCTGCTGAAATTCATCTGGGCGCACCGGCTGTTCGGCTATTGCGCGATCCTGATGGCCGCCGTGCCGAACGATCCCGCCGATCCGCTGGCCCAGCCCCGCGCCCGTCAGGCGGCCGAGGTGAACATCACCGCCGCCAAGAGCTTCAACCGCGGGCTGCGGTCGATCTACTTCGCGCTCGGCGCGCTGGGATGGCTTCTGGGTCCCGTCGTGCTGGCCGTGACGGCCTGCCTGTCGGCGGGTGTTCTGGTGCGGCGCGAATTCGCGTCGCATTCGCGGCAGGTCATGCTGGGCGACGGTCAGGGGCGGTCCTGATCCGCGTTGGACAGCAGGGGCGAGTCCGCCTTCACATAGACGATGTCCGTCGCAGGGCGGTGGCGGTCGAAATCGGTCAGCGTCTCCATCGCCTCGAACCCGTTCTGCGCCATCAGAGCGATGAAGGCGGAAAACGGCTTCTGCCCCGCGAAGCGCCGCTTCACGGTGGTTTCCACGATGACGAATTCACAGTGTTTCAGGAATTCGGCCGCCCCTTCGATCACGCCGTATTCGAACCCTTCGGTGTCGATCTTCAGCCCGTAGGGGCGGTCGGGATAGCGCGCCACCAGATCGTCCAGACGGATCACCTCGGCCTCGAAGCTTTTCACCTCGGCGATCTTCTTCTGCGTGTCGATGGGCACGCCCATCGCGGTGCGGGCGGCGCGCAGGCCCACACCATCAAGGACCGGCGTATGCATGGTGACGCTGCCCTTCTGCGCCCCCGCCGCGCATTGCAGGTATTCGACATTCGGCCGGTCGCCCAGCAGCTTGTCCAGATGGTCGGGGCGCGGCATCGGGTCGATCAGCACGAGCCGCGCCTCGGGGAACGAGGAATAAAGCCACGACGTCCCGCGATGAACCCCGATGTCAAACACCGTCGCGGGCGCGAAGCCCAGCGTCCTGACATAGGCCCGCGTCAGCTTGACGGGCCGCACCTCCAGCCGGTTGCGGCCCAGCGCGGCGATCAGGTTGGCAGGCGGCTCCTCCGAGGATTTCCAGTCGGACAGAAGCTTCAAGAGCCTGCGGTTTTCGTTCTCGCCCATCGGTCAACCCCTTACACACGGGGCCGACACTAGCGCCCCGTTCCCCCTGCGGGCAAGTCACAGACGACGGATGGCAGGCCCGCGCCGCCCTTCGACCAGCCATGCCGCAACGGCCAGAGCGGCGGCCAGCAGCAGCCAGCCCCAGGCGGGCAGGATCGGCGTCAGCGTGATGTCCTGCGCCACATAGGCCCCGCGCGGGGTGATGCCGATCCAGCCGCGCCCCGCGGCGGGCCGTCCCTCGCGCACGGCGCGGATGTCGGGGGTGCCATCCTCGATCCGCAGGATGCCGCCATTGGTGGGCGCGACCAGCGGCTGCATCGGATCGGCCGAGGCGATGGTTTCCTCGAACTCCTTGGGGGCCGAGGGGCCGACGGCGACGACGCGGGTCAGATCGCCGTTCTGCAGGCGGTAGAGGCCGATATCGGGGGCCTGCCATTCGGTCTGGTAACGCCCCGGCGAAACTTCGGGCAGGGGCAGCGTCACCTCGGCCCCGTCCGGCCCCGTGATCACCAGATCGCCGGGCGGGGTTTCGGCCACCGACCGCCGCGTGATCGTCAGGGTCTGGCCGTCGGCGCTGGCGGTCAGCGCCTCTTCCTCGAGTTCCGGCTCTTTCAGCATCCAGTGCGCCAGACGGCGCAGGAGTTCGAGCTGCGGCCCGCCCCCTTCGAACCCCCGCCCCCAGAGCCATGCATGATCCGAGGCCAGAACCGCCACGCGCCCCTCGCCCACGCGGTTCAGCACCAGCAGGGGCCGGTCGCCTGGGCCGGACATGACCGCCTGCCCCTCGCGCTGGATCACATCGACCTGACGGAACCAGCGGCCCCAGCCGCCTTCGGGCGCGGCCGCTTCCAGCCCTTCGGTCACAGGATGGCGGCGGCCGAGGTCGGTCAGCGCGGGGCGGAAGCCTTCCTCGATCACCCGCGCCGTCGGCTCGACCGGCAGGATTTCGGACAGGGGGGACCGCCACAGGCTGTCCACCGCGCCGAATTCCGGCCCCGCCGCGACCAGAACGGTGCCGCCGTCGCGCACATATTGCGCGACGTTTTCCAGATAGGACATCGGCAGGATGCCCCGCATCCGGTAGCGGTCGAAGATGATCAGGTCGAATTCGTCGATCTTTTCCACGAACAGCTCGCGCGTGGGAAAGGCGATCAGCGACAGTTCGGTGACGGGGATGCCGTCCTGCTTTTCCGGCGGGCGCAGGATGGTGAAGTGGACAAGATCCACGCTCGCATCGGACTTGAGCAGGTTGCGCCAGACCCGTTCGCCGGCATGCGGCTCGCCCGAGACCAACAACACGCGCAGACGGTCGCGCACGCCGTTCATCTGCACGACGGCGGCATTGTTGCGGTCGGTCAGCTCCCCTTCGGCGGCGGGCGTGCTGAATTGCAGCACGTTCATGCCCCCGTGCGGCAGGGTGACGGGCAGCTGCAGGTCCTCGCCCACCGGAACGCGGTAGGATTGCGGCGCGCCGTCATCGACGGTGATGGTCAGTTCCGCCTCTGACCCTTCGGGCGCGCGGCCCTGATCCTCGATCCTGAGCGTCAGCATCACCTCTTCGCCAAGGATGGCAAAGGCGGGCGCGTCCTTGACGATCAGGCGGCGGTCCCAGTCCGTGTCCCGTCCGGTCAGCAGCAGATGCAACGGCGCGGGCAGTTGCGGCGCAAGGCCAAGGTCATGCACCTGCCCGTCCGAGATCAGGATGGCCCCCGCCACGCGGGCGCGGGGTTCCTGCGCCAGCGCCTCGGCCAGCGCGGTCATGGCCAGCGATCCGGCATTGTCCTGCCCGTCGGCGAAGCGGACGATCCGCAGCTCGGTATTCTCCAGCGCGGCCACCTCGGCCTCTACCGCCGCGATGGCGCGGGCGGTCTGGTCGGCGCGGTCCGACAGGCGCTGGCTCGCGCTGTCATCGACGACCAGCAGGACGATATCGCTGAGCGCCGCGCGATCCTCGCGCTGGAGCGCGGGGTTGGCGAGCGCGGCCAGCAGCACCACCGCCGTCAGGGCCCGCAGCCACCAGCCCGACAGGCCCCGCCACAGCGCCAGCGCGATGAAGATCGCGGCAAAGGCCGCCAGACCCCAGACCAGCGGCCACGCCACCAGCGGGTCGAAGACGATGCCGCCCGTCATTGGCCCAGCCTTTCCAGAAGCGCAGGCACATGGACCTGATCGGATTTGTAGTTGCCCGTCAGCACATGCATGATCAGGTTGACGCCGAAGCGGTTGGCCATCTCGCGCTGGCGTTCGCCCGCAAAGCCGCGCCCCACGGGGAACATCGGCGCGCCGGAGGCGTCCACCGCCCATGCCCCCGCCCAGTCGTTGCCGCCGATCACCACGGGCGTGACCCCGTCATTGAGGTTGCGGAAGGGCATCCCCTCCACCTGTTCGGCATCGGGCGGCGCGGCTTCGACCCAGACCGGCGCGCCGACATGGCGGCCGGGGAAATCCTGCAGCAGATAGAAGGTGCGCGTCAGCACATGGTCCTGCGGCACCTGTTCGAGGGGCGGCACATCCAGCCCCGCCGCGATGCGCTGCAGATGCGCGGCCTCGGCCGACAGGGCGCCGGTGCCCGCGACATCGCCGTCGCGCGTGTCAAACAGGATCATCCCGCCGGTGCGGAGATACTGGTTCAGCTTCGCATAGGCCGCGGCCGACGGCAGTTGCTGGTCCGCCGTCACGGGCCAGTAGAGGAAGGGAAAGAACGCAAGCTCGTCGCGTTCGACATCCACCCCGATCGGGGCCGCCGGTTCGACCGAGGTCCGTTCCCAAAGCCGCTCGCCAAGGCCGCGCAGACCGGCCTCGGCCACCGCGTCCACCTGCGGGTCGCCGGTCAGGACATGGGCCAGCACCACGGCGGTCGTGGCCTGAAGCCCCAGCGCGTCGGTTCCTTCCTGCGCGCGGGCCTGCGGCGCGGCCAGCATCAGGGCGGCCAGCACCGCCACCCCGCCGCGCAGGCCCGAAAGCCTGCCCGAAAGCCACAGCGAGGCGAGGATGTCGGCCATCAGCAGAAGCACCGCCGCCGTCAGCGCCGCCCCCTTCAGCGACTGTTCGGGCGTGACGTCCAGCCCTTCGATCACAGTCCCCGCAGGCCATGTGGCGGGGGCGAGCGTTGTGCCGTCGGCGATCACGTTCAGCGCCACGCGGCGGTCGGATCCGGCGTATAGCCCCGGCGGCAGATCGGGCCCCGGCCCTGCGCCCAGCGCGGCGGCCAGCATCTCGCCCGCCACGCCCGCGACCTCGCCCGCGTCCTGCGGCTGGCCAAAGGCATCGAGCCTGACTTCCGGCACCCAGACCTGCCCCGCCAGATCGGCGGCATCGGGCGCGGCGGGGCGGGTGGACACGGCCAGACGTTCCAGCATCTGCACGAAAAGGCCCGACAAGGGCAGCGTGGACCATTCCGCATTGGCCGTGACATGGACAAGCACGACCTGCCCCTGCCCCACCGCCTTGCGCGTCACGAGGGGCGTGCCGTCCTCGAGCGCGGCGATGGTGCGGGCGGTCAGGTCGGGGTCGGGCTGGGCCATGACCTGCGCGCTGACAGCCACATCCGCCGGCACCGGCAGGCCGAAGAAGGGCGATCCTTCGGGAAAGGGCGCAAGCGCCTTGGGTTCGCCCCAGCTCATCGCGCCGCCCACCGTGCGCCCGCCCTCGCGCAGGCGCACGGGCATCAGCGGGTCCTCGTCGATGCGGCTGACATCCGATGCCGCAAGCACCGGCCCCGCGAAGCGCAGAAGCAGGCCGCCCTCTTCCAGCCATCCGGTCAGCGCCTCGGCTTCCGCCTCAGTGATGCGGGCGATGTCGGCAAGGATGACCACATCGGGCGAGGCGGTCAGCGCATCGGTCAGGCTGCCTTCGAACAGGTCGGCCACGGGGGCGAGCGCCTGCCGCAGGTAATGCGTGGGCGACAGAAGCTGCAGCCCCTCGCGGTCGCTGCGGCCCCCGATCAGCGCGACCTTGCGCCGCTTCAGGCTGTCATCGGTCAGGCTGACCGCCCCCGCGGACCGCTGGCCCGCGATCTCGAACCGCGTGATGCGGTTACGCAGTTCCGGCGGCAGCGACAGGGCGGTTTCGGCCCGTCCCTCTGCCGCCCCGAACGAAAGCGTGCCGCGCGCCAGTTCCCGCTCGATCCCCGCCGGATCGGGGCCGCGCGCCGACACCTCCACCTCCAGCGGGCCCGAGGCGGGCAGGCGGCTCGCCGCGACGCGCACGGTGCCCTCCTCGAACCGCGCGGGATGCAGCGCCAGCACGGGGCGGGGCGAGGCATAGACCGTCACCGCCCCGCGCGCGGCCAGCGCATCGAACAGCGCGCCGCGACCCGGATGGTCCAGCCCGTCGGTCAGCCAGTAGGTTTCGAACCCGCCTTCGGGCAGGGCGGGCACCCATGCCTGCAGGTCGGCAGGCGCCCAAGCCTGCGGCGACAGCGCGGCGATGCGCCCCGCCACATCCTGCGGTGTCTGGAAGGCGACGCTTGCGGGACGGTCGGTCAGGCGGACCATCGCCACGGGCCGGCCCGCGCGGGCGGCCTCGTCCACCAGCGCGGCGGCGCGGTCGATGCGGCGCTGCCAGTCGCGGGCATCGGCCCATGTGCCATCGAAGACCAGCAGAAGCGGCCCCGTCCCCGCCTGCCGCGCCTGCGGGTTCAGCACGGGTCCGGCAAAGGCGATAATCGCCAGCGCCACGGCGGCCATCCGCAGAAGCAGCAGCCACCACGGGGTCTTGTCCGTCTCGGCCTCGTCATCCCGCAGCCCCAGAAGCAGCGCAACACCCGGAAAGCGGCGGCGGATCGGCGCGGGCGGCACGGCGCGCAGCAGGAACCACAGCA
>JBEEOG010000356.1:0-2832 GCA_041191745.1 Pseudomonadota bacterium
GTCATGCGCGGGGCCAAGCTCCAGCGCCCAGGCCCGTTCGGCGATCCAGGGGGAATGTTCGAAGATGCCGCCGAAGCGGTCCACGAAGCGCGCCTTGTCCATGCGCGAGGGCCGCTCCCACCGCCGGTGCGGATGCGTGGCCGCCCAATGCCGCGCGATGTCGCCCCGCGTGGCGAACCAGACGCCGCCCTGCCCGCGCGCGTAGTCGAGAAAGCGCTTCAGCCCCGCCACCTTGCCCGGCCGCCCGATCAGGCGGCAATGCAGACCGATGGAGAACATCTTCGCACGGCCCTCCGCCCCTTCGGCATAGAGCGTGTCAAAGCTGTCGCGCAGATAGGTGAAGAACTGCTCACCCTCGATATATCCCGGCGCGGTGGCAAAGCGCATGTCGTTCGCCTCCAGCGTATAGGGGATGACCAGTTGATCGCGGTCCCCCACCTCCATCCAGTAGGGCAGGTCGTCGTCATAGGTGTCGGATATCCAGTCGAGCTGCCCCGTCTCGGCCACCAGCCGGACGGTGTTCATCGAACAGCGCCCCGTGTACCAGCCGCGCGGGGGTTCCCCCACCACCTCTTCGTGCAGGCGGAAGCTTTCGGCGATCTGGCGGCGTTCCTCCTCTTCGGGCATGTCGCGATGGTCGACCCATTTCAGCCCGTGCGAGGCGATCTCCCATCCGGCGGCCTTCATCGCCGCCACCTGTTCGGGGTTGCGCGCCAGCGCCGAGGTCACGCCATAGATCGTCACCGGCAGCCCCATCCCGGTGAACAGCCGGTGCAGCCGCCAGAACCCGGCCCGTGCGCCGTAGTCGTAGATCGACTCCATGTTCCAGTGCCGCATCCCCGGCCAGGGCGCGGCCCCAGCGATATCGGACAGGAAGGCCTCGGACTGCGCATCCCCGTGCAGGATGTTGTTCTCGCCGCCCTCTTCGTAGTTCAGCACCAGCGAGATGGCGACCTTGGCCCCGCCGGGCCATTTCGCGTCGGGCGGATTGGGCCCGTGCCCCCGGAAGTCGCGCGGATAGCGGTTCACGTCGGTCATCCCCTGTCTTTTGCCAAAGCTTAGGCGTGGAATGCAGCGGGGTTTATCAAAAAATGCCAGAAAGACCTATCCGCTGCCTCTCCGGTCGCGCGGGGGGCGGAAATGCGTCAGGATGGGCGGAACGACAGCAGGAGGCATCAGATGACCGGCGGCAGGCTTACCACCCATGTCCTCGACACCGCGCGGGGAAGGCCCGCGGCCGGGGTGAAGATCGCGCTCTATCGCGTGTCGGGCAATTCCCACAGCAAGATCGCCGAAACGGTGACCAATCACGACGGGCGCACCGATGCGCCGATGCTGACGGGCAAGGACCTTACCGAAGGCAGTTACGAGCTGATCTTCTTTGCCGGCGACTATCTGCGCGCGACGGGGCAGGCGGGCGACGGGGTGATCTTCCTTGACCAGATTCCCATCCGCTTCGGCGTGCCGGATGCAGCGCAGCACTATCACGTGCCGCTGCTTCTGTCGCCCTTCGCCTATTCGACGTATCGCGGGTCCTGATCCATCGGGTTCACGCAATCCACCCCCGTCGCGCCGTAAAGCACCGGGGTCAGCGTGGCCACCACCGCGCCCGCGGCCCGGGCGATGGCGGCATTCTGCGCCACGGCCATCGGCAGGCTGCGCCCCGCCCGCGTCGCCCGCGCGAGGATCGCGGCAAGATCGCGCGCGGCGGCGCTGTCCAGGGGCAGCACGCGGCCGGCGAAATCCTCGCTCACCATGGCGTCGATCTGCGCGATGGTGCGCTGGCGCACCCCGTCGGGCAGGCGCGCTGCGGCGGCCAGAAGCTCTGCCTCCGTCACGGTGGAGATATGCAGTTCCGCCGCCGGATGGTCGGCGAACCAGTCCAGCAGGCGCGCATCCGGCGAAGCATCCATCAGCGCCGACAGGACTGGCGTATCCAGAAGGATCATTGCCGCACCAGCGGGGGTAAGGTCACGTTCATCCCGGCAAAGCGCGCGGCGATCGCGGCCCCCAGATCGGAACGGGGATTGGCTGCCCCGACAGAGCGGCGCAGGATGTCGCGCGCCTCCTCCTCCATCGACACGCCACGCTGGGCGGCGCGCATCTTCAGGCGTGCCTTCACGTCGTCTTCCAGATTGCGGATGATCATGCTTGCCATGCCGATATCTCCCATTGGTGGACATCAGGGGGAACGGACGACATCACTGCTATCTTAGCCGCCCATCCGTCCGAAGGGGTGATAGCCCGACCTTCCGACGCTGCACCGCGCCTGCCCGTCCCGCGATGCGCAGCAGGCGGCGGCGATCGCCGGTGCAGGCGGCATCGACCAGCCCCTGCAACCCGCCCCGCGCCTTAAGATGGGCGGCAAGGTCGGAATGGCCGATACCTGGGAACAGCAGGTGGTCCACCCCCGCCCGTTCCGCCCATCCGCGGGCCTGATCGGCGTCATCGGCCAGCCCGTGGCACAGCACCGTCCAGCAATCGGGCAGGGCAGGGGGCGCAGGCAGCCCTGCCGTCAGCGCGGACCAGCGCGGATCGTCCAGCCGCGACTGCGGGCCAAAGGCCAGCACCGCATCGGCGGGCATCACCGCCGCCGCCCGCAGCGCCGCCACCGCCCCCATGCTGGACCCCAGCGCCACGATCCGCCCCGCAGGTCCCGACGCTGCCAGCCCCGCCCGCAGCGCCACATCGAACCCTGCACCGGTCCCCCAGCTCCGCTCATGATCCATCACGAACAGCGCCCGCCGCCCGCGCAGCACCCCCACGAATTCCGGCGACGGCATCCGCCCCGGGTCATGCCCGATGCTGGCAAAGGCCACCACCAGCACATCC
>JBEEOG010000357.1:0-2673 GCA_041191745.1 Pseudomonadota bacterium
TCGCCATCCTCCACCTGCAGGTCCACCCCGTGGATCACCTGCACGTCGCCGAATTTCTTGACGACGTTCTTCAGCGTCACTCCGGTCATCGTTATCCCTCCCCTTAACCCTGTTCGGGAAAGCGCCAGCTTTCCGCTTCGGCGGCGATGCGCGCCGCGGTTTCCTTGATCCTCGGCGCGCGCGCGTCCAGCGCGGCCAGCGTCGTGCGCGCGGTGGTCGAGGTGACCGACAGCGCCCCGATCACGCGGCCCGACCGTGTCAGGATCGGCACGGCGCAGCAGATGATGCCGGGTTCATGCTCTTCGGCGTCGAAGGCATGGCCACGGGCGCGAATCGCCTGCAGCTCGTCCCGCAGCGCCGCGGGCGAGGCGAGCGTCTGGGGCGTGAAGCGCAGATAGGTCTGCCGCTTCAGCGCGGCGTCCAGCGCGTCGGGCGGCAGAAAGGCCAGCATCGCCTTGCCCACGCCCGTGCAATAGGCAGGACCGATCTTTCCGGCCTGCGCGAACATCTCGACCGGCTTTGCCGCATTGCGCTTGTCGACGTAGAGCACCTGCCCGTTGTCCATCTGCGCCAGATGGATCGTCTCGCCCGTTTCTGCCGACAATTCATCGAGATAGGGCCGCGCGATGGGCGCGAGCGAGGATGTCGCCCATGCCGCATGGGCCAGCCGCACCAGCCGCACGCCCAGCGCATAGGTCTGGCGGTCCGAATCATAGGCGAGCATCCCCTGATGTGTCAGGGTTTGCAGCAGCCGGTAGAGCGTGGCCTTGGGATAGGCGCCCTGATCCAGCAGTTCGGTAAAGCGCACGGGGCGGCCATGCGCGGCCACGCGGTCCAGCACGTCGAGCGCCTTTCCCACTGTGCCGTCGCCCTGATCCAGTCCCATGCCGCGTCCTCGCTTGTCACGGTTGACAGACTAACGGATAGCCGACATAGTTTTCAATATTCAAGACTAAGTTTCACATAATGGAACCAAAAGGGAGGAAACCATGGTCCATTACGCAAAGGGCGCGGTCGCGCTGACGGCGGCATTGCTGCTGTCTTCGGCTGCCGTGGCGCAGGACAAGCGCGTCGTCACGTGGAATGCGGACTATGACCCGATTCCGCTGGCCGCCGCCGAGGCGCTGATCGCCGATTTCGAGGCCGCAAACCCCGAGATCGACATCCAGCTGACCAACTTCGATCACGAAGGCTACAAGAACGCGATCCGCAACTTCCTGACCGCCGATCCGCCGGATCTGGCCAACTGGTATGCCGCGAACCGCATGCGTCCCTTCGTGGAAGCGGGCCTGTTCGCCGACATCTCGGACGTCTGGGCCAACAACGGGCTGCTCGAGTCGCTCGCCTCGTCGGTGCCGTCGTCCACGATCGACGGCAAGCAGTATGCGATCCCCTACACCTACTACCAGTGGGGCATCTACTATAACCGCGACGCCTATGCCGCCGCGGGGGTGGAGCTTCCGGGCGAAGGTGGCGTGACCTGGGACCAGTTCCTTGCCAATTGCGAGAAGTTCAAGGCCGCGGGCATCGACTGCGTGACCACCGGCTCCAGCGCGCTGTGGCCCGTGGCAGGGATCTTCGACTACCTCAGCCTGCGGACCAACGGCTACCAGTTCCACAGCGATCTGGCGGCGGGCAAGATCTCGTGGACCTCGCCCGAAGCGCGCGCGGTGTTCGCGGAATTCGCCAAGCTGCAGCCCTTCGTGACCGAGAACCACGCCGCGATCGACTGGCAGGATGCCGCCGCGATCTTCGTGCAGGACAAGGCCGCGCATTACGTCATGGGCAACTTCGCCGTCGGCGTCTTCAAGGAAGGCGGGATGACGAATGACAACCTCGGCTTCATGGTGTTCCCGGAAATCACCCCCGGCATCGCGCGGGCCGAAGAAGCGCCGACCGACACGATCCACCTGACGAGCGGGGCGAAGAACCCCGAGGATGCGAAGACGTTCCTTGCCTACATGGCAAGCGCCGAAGCGCAGTCCAAGTGGAACACCGCCGTGGGCCAGCTGCCGACGAACAAGAACGCGACCGTCCCCGCGGATGACCCGTTCCTGACCGCGGGCTTCGAGGCGCTGTCGACCGCGACGGGCGGCATCGCCCAGTTCTGGGACCGCGACGCGGATGCCGAATATGCCAAGGCCGGCATGGAAGGCTTCCAGCGGTTCCTCGTGCAGCCCGACGCGCTGGAAGAGATTCTGGCGAACCTCGAGGCGACCCGCCTGCGTCTCTATCCGCAGTGATCCTTGACTGAATGACGGGCGTCCCCCTGCGCGGGGGGCGCCCTTTTTCAACTGCGGGGGCCGCAATGGCACAGCGAAGCGATACCGTCACGCTTGGCGCGCGGCGCCTGAACCAGCGCACCATCGCGCCATGGCTCTTTCTGGCGCCGGGCCTGTTCATGTTCGCGGTCTATGTGCTCTGGCCCATCGTCGAAAGCATCACGCTGTCCTTCTATGACTGGAACGGGCTTTACAACCGCGAGGGGCAGTTCACCGGCACCTTCGTGGGGTTGGCCAACTATCAGGAACTGATGCGCGATCCGGCCTTCGAGGTCAGCCTGTGGAACAACCTGAAATGGCTGGTCCTGTATATGCTGGCGCTGCCCGTCGGGCTGTTCATCGCCATCTTCCTGAACCAGACCGTCGCGGGCATCCGGCTTTACAAGTCGCT
>JBEEOG010000358.1:0-7443 GCA_041191745.1 Pseudomonadota bacterium
TCGGCCAGCCCGTCCGACAGGCGCAGGTGCAGCGCGGCCAGCACCTCGGACGGGGCGACAAGGGCAAGGCGGTCGAACCGCCCCGCCGCGCGTTCCGCCAGAAGCCACGCCCGCAGCTTGACCGCCATCGCGCCGATGACCAGCCGCTCGCGGGCAGGGGCTTCGGCCATCGCAACGGCACGGTCGGGCAGGACGGGGGCAAGGGCGCGGGCGATCACCGCCCCCGACCCGTCACGGATGACCGCGCCCAGCCTGTCCGCCGCCACGATCCACAGTTCAGCCGCCCGCATATCCGCCCGCATCTCGCTTCCCCCATCTGGATGACGGGAGCGCCCCGTCGGGGGAGTCCGTCGGGGTCGTAAGTCCGGCGGCGGTGGGGCGGTTCCCCGCCCGATGCCGGAAAAGCGAAAACCCGCCGCACGGCGTGCGACGGGCTTCTCGATCCGGCAGGGTCGGGCGCGATTACAGGCGCGCGGCGACGGCTTCCCAGTTGACCAGCTTTTCAAGGAAGTTGGTCAGATAGGCGGGGCGCTTGTTGCGGAAATCGATGTAATAGGAATGTTCCCACACATCGCAGCCCAGCAGCGCGGTCTGCCCGAAGCAGAGCGGGTTCACCCCGTTCTCGGTCTTGGTGATCTTCAGCGCGCCGTCCTTGTCCTTGACCAGCCACGCCCAGCCCGAACCGAACTGGCCCGCACCGGCGGCGGAGAAGTCTTCCTTGAACTTGGCGACCGATCCGAAGGCCTCGACCAGCGCCTTTTCCAGCGCGCCGGGCATCTTCTTGTCCTCGCCCGGGCCCATGATCTCCCAGAACAGGTTGTGGTTCCAGTGCTGGCTGGCGTTGTTGAAGATGCCGTTCTGCGCCACGGCGCCGGCCTGATAGGTGCCGCGCACGATGTCTTCCAGCGACTTCGCTTCCCACTCGGTGCCGGCGATCAGCTTGTTGCCGTTGTCGACATAGGCCTTGTGGTGAAGGTCGTGGTGGTATTCCAGCGTCTCCTTCGACATGCCGAGCGGCGCCAGCGCGTCATGGGCATAGGGAAGGTCGGGAAGGGTGAAAGCCATCTTGCATTCCTCTCTGTTCATTGGGGCGCCTGCCGGCGCCCAAGACCTGACGAATAAGTGTGTTCGATGCGGGAAGGTCAAGACGGGATCGCCCCGTCATGGTCCGCCACCAAAGGAAAAGGGCGGGGAGCCCCCGCCCGTTCCCTGACCTGTCAGGCGCTCACGCCAGTTCCGACCCCGGCAGGGCCGAATGGGACAGAAGGCCCATCACATAGGCCGCCACCGACCGGAAGCAGACCAGCGTGAACCCGTCGCCATCCCGCCAGAAGGCCGCCGCGACCTGCGCCGTGCGCGTGCGGCGCAGCTCTCCTGCCTGCAGCGCGTCGAAATCGACGGGCGAGAGCTTCCGCAGCACCTGATCGGCCTTGGCGCCTTCGATGCGGAACACGGCCCGCGCGTCCGACACGTTGGCCGCAAGGTGATGCTCGCCCGCCAGCGCCTTGGCCAGCGCCGCCATCGCCTCGCCCACCTGCGCGTAGGGCAGCACCAGCAGGTATTCGTCGGGGCTCATCCAGCCGCAGGCACGCTCGCCCGCGACCTCGATCCGGCGCGTGGCCGGAACCTTGGTGCCGACCGCCGCCTTGATCGCCTTGTCCAGCCCCTTCACATCGGGCTTGGCGCGCAGCGTGATCATGCCGAGGGGGCCGATCTCGCGGATCCTGGCGAAACCGTCGAAGGAAGCCCCGTTCAGGGCGCTGATGGGATCAGCCATTCACTCTCTCCCCGTCCTTGTCATAGAAGACGGGGTCCACGACCCGCGCCTTGACCCTGCCGCCCGAAAGCGTGGTGAATTCCACCGTCTCGCCCATCCGGTCGAGCCCGCCCTTGATCAGCCCCATCGCGATCCCGCGCTTCAGCGTGGGCGAGAAATAGGTCGAGGTGACGCGCCCCTGCGTGTTGCCCTGACCGTTTCCGTTCACGCCCGGCGCGGGGATATAGGCCCCGTCGGGAATGACCGATCCGTCCAGCGTCTCGAACCCCGCCAGTTTCCAGCGGTCGGGGCTGGCGAGGTAGGGACGTTCCTGCCCGCGCTTGCCTAGATAATCCGCCTTCTTCTTGGAAATCGCCCAGCCGAGGTTCAGGTCCTGCGGGATCACCGTGCCGTCGGTTTCGTCGCCGATCATGATGAAGCCCTTCTCGGCCCGCATGACGTGCAGCGCCTCGGTCCCGTAGGGCATCGCGCCGAATTCCGCGCCCTCGGCATGGAGCCGCTCCCAGAAGGCCAGACCGACCGAGGCCGGAACGGCGATCTCGTAGGACAGCTCACCCGAGAAGGAGATGCGGTAGATGCGGCAGGGGAAGCCCCCCAGCGTGCCGTCGGCCCATGCCATGAAGGGCAGCGCCTCTTTCGACACATCCATGCCGCCCAGCTTTTCCAGAAGCTTGCGCGCGTTGGGCCCGACGACGGCCACCTGCGCGTATTCCTCGGTCACGTTGGCGGTATAGACCTTCCAGTCCCACCATTCGCATTGCAGCCAGTCTTCCATCCACGCATGGATGCGGTCCGCCCCGCCGGACGTGGTATGGCAGAGGAACGTCTCCTCGTCGATCCGCGCCACCACGCCGTCATCGGACAAAAAGCCCTGTTCGTTGCACATCAGCCCGTAGCGGCATTTGCCGACGGGCAGGGTCGACATCACGCCGGTGTAGAGCATGTCGAGGAAACGCCCCGCATCCGGCCCCTTGACGATGATCTTGCCAAGGGTCGAGGCATCCAGCAGCCCCAGCGCCGAACGGGTGTTCGTCACCTCGCGGTGGACGGCCTGCGCGTGGGTTTCGCCCGCGCGGGGGAAGCAGTAGGGGCGGCGCCAGTACCCCACGGGCTCCATATAGGCCCCCTGCGCCTCGTGCCAGCCATGCATGGGCGTGCGGCGCAGCGGCTGGAAGATCTCGCCCCGTGCCTCGCCTGCCAGCGCGCCAAGGGTGACGGGCGTGTAGGGCGGGCGGAAGGTGGTGGTGCCGACCTGCGGGATATCGGCGTTCAGCGACCCCGCCAGCACCGCCAGACCGTTGATGTTGGACAGTTTGCCCTGATCGGTCGCCATGCCGAGCGTGGTGTAGCGCTTGGTATGTTCGACCGACTCGTAGCCCTCGCGCGCGGCAAGCTGGACGTCCGACACCTTCACATCGTTCTGGTAGTCGAGCCACATCTTCGATTTCAGCGCGACGCCCGCGCCCTGCGGCATGATCCAGACGGCCTCCATCGGGCCTTCTGCGGGGACCGTTGCCACAGGGGCCTTGTCCGCCGTGGATTTGCCGAGCGCTTCGACAACCGCCACGGCCTGTGCATGGGCATCGGCCAGCGCGGCCGCGCCTGTCATCGCGCCATTGGCGTTGCCCGCCGCATAGACCATCGCGCTGCCGTCATCGGTGATGGCGGGCTTTGCGGGGTCGGGGCGGAAATGGGCATGCGTCGTGTCCCAGACCAGCTTGCCGCCGCAATGGGACCACAGGTGCACGACCGGTGACCAGCCGCCCGACATGGCGACCGCGTCGCAGGCGATCTCGTCGATCACCGCGCCTTCGCCCGCCTGCAGGCAAAGCGCCACGCTGGTGACGCGCTTGCCGCCCTTGACCTTGGCGATGGCGCGGCCCGCCTCGATCCGGATGCCCATGGCGCGGGCCTTCGCGGGCAGGTCGCCCGAGACGACCGCGCGGGCGTCGATGATCGCCGGAACCTCCAGCCCCGCCTCCTTCAGCGCGATTGCCGTGCGGTAGGCATCGTCATTGTTGGTGACGACCACCGTGCGATCCCCCGGGCTGACGGCCCAGTTCACCACATAGTCGCGCACCGCGCTGGCCAGCATCACGCCCGGAATGTCGTTGCCCGCAAAGGACAGCGGCCGTTCGATCGCGCCCGTGGCGCTGACGATCTTGGCCGCGCGGATGCGCCACAGGCGGTGCTTGGGCCGCCCGTCGCCGGGGCTGTGGTCGGCGACCTTCTCATCCGCCAGCACATAGCCGTGGTCATAGACGCCCGCGCCCACCGTGCGTGCCTTCAGCGTGACATTGTCCATCGCGCCAAGGGCTTGCAGGGCGTCCTTCACCCATGCGTCAGCGGTCTTTCCGTCGATCGTGTCGCCATCGACCGGCGCGCGCCCGCCCCAATGGGCGTGCTGTTCCAGCACGATCACGCGCAGCCCCGCGCGGCCTGCGACCAGTGCGGCCTGCAAGCCCGCCACGCCGCCGCCGATCACCAGCACGTCACAGAAGGCGTAGGCCTGCTCGTAGCGGTCGGCGTCGCGGTCCTTGGGCGCCTTGCCCAGACCCGCCGACTGCCGGATGACCGGTTCGAAGACATGCTTCCAGAAGGGGCGCGGATGGATGAAGGTCTTGTAGTAGAACCCCGCCGGCAGGAAGCGCGCGGCATAGTTGTTCACCACGCCCACATCGTATTCGAGGCTGGGCCAGTGGTTCTGGCTGGTGGCTTCCAGCCCGTCGAAAAGCTCGGTCATCGTGGTGCGCTGGTTCGGTTCCAGCCGCGCGCCGGAGCCGAGGTTCACCAGCGCGTTCGGCTCCTCGGGGCCCGACCCGACCACGCCGCGCGGGCGGTGGTACTTGAACGAACGGCCCACCAGCATCTGGTCGTTGGCCAGCAGCGCGGCGGCCAGGGTGTCGCCGGCAAAGCCCTTCATCCGCTTGCCGTTGAAGGTGAATTCGCGGGCGGCGCTGCGGTCGATCAACCGCCCGCCCTTGGCAAGACGCGTGCTCATTTGTAGCCCTTCCAGTCAGGCCGCTTGGCCTTGATCTTCTCCACCAGATCCGCGGGCGGCTCCGATGTCTGCGCGGGATAGGTGCCGAACACCTCGAGGCTCGCCGTGCAGCGCGCGGCAAGGAACCACTTCCCGCAGCCATAGGCATGCCGCCAGCGTTCGAAATGCACGCCCTTGGGGTTCTTGCGGGCGAACATGTAATTCTCGAAATCCTCGTCCGAAGATCCGGGGCCAAAGCGCTTCAGATGCGCCTCGCCGCCGGGGGCGAGTTCGGTTTCCTCGGCTTTGACGCCGCAATAGGGACAGGTCAGGGTCAGCACGGGGTGCCTCCATGCGAAAAAAGGGCGGACGCCGGATGGCGCCCGCCCGCAAGGTCGGGTGTGGGGTGGAAAGCCTCAGTCGGCCGGCGCAGGGGCAGGCGCGACGGTGCCGCCGCCTTCGGGCAGCGGTTCGGCTTCGGGGGCCGGATCGACGGGGTCGACCGCGTCGGGTTCGACGATGTCGGGGGCATCGGCGTCGGGCGCATCGACATCGGGGGCGTCCAGATCGGGCGCGGTGATCTCCGCGCCGCCCGGGGCATCGAGCGCAGGGCTGCCCGCGCCGATGTACCAGATGATGCCGATGACAAGGATGACGATGGCGCCGAGGATGAAGGCCCAAGGCCCCATTCCCCCGCCGCTTCGGTTAGTGGCCATGTGCGTGTCTCCGTTCCGGTCAGGACCGGTGCGGAAACGTCAGGGCAAGGCACGGGGTTCCGGTCCGCCGCGCCCGCGAAAATCCCCGTCCGAGGATTTCCGCCGACCGCCGGTCGGGGGGGCGAAGAATTTTCGTACGAAAATTCTTCGGGCCATCCGGATGCCATGGGCATCTGCATCAATGCGCCACCCCTGCGGCGACGGATTCGTCGATGAACTGGCCCTCGCGGAAGCGCCACATGCTGAAATCGGCGGCCAGCGGCCCGGGTTCGCCCTTGGCCATCAGCTCGGCCATGGCCCAGCCGGAACCGGGGATCGCCTTGAACCCGCCGGTGCCCCAGCCGCAGTTGATGAAGCAGTTGCCGAGCGGCGTCTTCGAGATGATGGGCGAACGGTCGCCCGTCATGTCCACGATCCCGCCCCACTGGCGCAGCATCTTGAGCCGGCTGATCATCGGGAAGGTCTCGATCAGCGCGCGCAAAGTCTCCTCGATGTGGTGGAAGCTGCCGCGCTGGGTGAAGTTGTTGAACCCGTCGGTGCCGCCGCCGATCACCATCTCGCCCTTGTCGGACTGGCTCATGTAGCCATGCACCGTGTTGGCCATCACGACCACGTCCATGCAGGGCTTGATCGGCTCTGACACCAGCGCCTGCAGCGCCACCGCCTCCACCGGCAGGCGGAAGCCCGCCATGTCGGCCACCTGTCCCGAATGGCCCGCGACGACGATGCCCAGCTTCTTGCAGCCGATGAAGCCGCGGGTGGTTTCCACCCCCGTGACCTTGCCGTTCTCGGACCGGACGCCCTTCACCTCGGTCTGCTGGATGATGTCCATCCCCATGTCCGAACAGGCCCTCGCATAGCCCCAGGCCACGGCGTCATGCCGCGCCGTGCCGCCGCGCGCCTGATAGAGCGCGCCGAGGACCGGATAGCGCGGCCCGTCGATGTTGATGATCGGCACCAGTTCCTTGACGCGGGCGGGTTCGATCCATTCGGTCGACACGCCCTGCAGGTTGTTGGCATGCACCGTCCGCAGGTAGCCCCGCACCTCGTGATGGGTCTGGGCCAGCATCAGCAGGCCGCGCGGGCTGAACATGATGTTGTAGTTCAGGTCCTGGCTCAGCGTCTCGTAGAGCGAGCGGGCCTTTTCATACAGCGCCGCCGACGGGTCCTGCAGGTAGTTGGAGCGGATGATGGTCGTGTTGCGGCCCGTGTTGCCGCCGCCGAGCCAGCCCTTCTCGATCACCGCGACGTTGCGGATGCCGTGGTTCTTGCCAAGGTAATAGGCCGTGGCCAGCCCGTGGCCGCCCGCGCCGATGATGATCGCGTCATATTCCTTCTTGGGTTCGGGGCTGCGCCATGCGCGTTCCCAGCCCGTATGATAGCGCAGCGCCTCGCGGGCGATGGCAAAGACGGAATAGCGTTTCATGGCATGGACCCCCGTGACGCGCGGCATGATGCCGTCGATAGCCGTTCTGGAACGGGGCCGAGATATAGACGTCACCCGAAACGGCGCAATCGGGAAAAATGCGACATCGTCCGGTCGGGCGGCGGCAGGCGGGATCGCGCGGGGGCGGGCTGCGACGGGTTGCCCCTCTCACGCTTTCGTTTCGCGCCTTTCAGAGCGGGGCGCGACAGGCTAAATCTGCCGCAGCTTTGGCGGGTGGAGGCGTGATGGAGAACTGGCAGTTCTGGCTTGCGGCGGGGGGGATCGCCCTTGCGGTCGGGGCCACGCTGATCCGCGCGGCGGCCCGCGCGAAGGGAGAGTTGCGCGCCGCCGCCGCCTATGACCTGCAGGTCTACAAGGACCAGCTGGCCGATATCGACCGCGACCTCGCGCGCGGCACCCTGCCGGCCGAGGAAGCCGACCGCCTGCGGACCGAAGTGTCGCGCCGCCTGCTCGATGCCGACCGCGCGGCGGCAGAGGCGCGGGACGGCACGCGTCGCGGCGGCCTGCGCGCCGCCGCGGGGAT
>JBEEOG010000359.1:0-9415 GCA_041191745.1 Pseudomonadota bacterium
GTGTGATAGACCGTCACGCACAGCTTGTTGGGGTTGATGCCGAAATCCTTGGTCAGAAGTTCCCAGGAAAAGGCGATGGCCTCGGCCTTGAAATAATCGCCAAAGCTGAAGTTCCCCAGCATCTCAAAGAACGTGTGATGCCGCGCGGTATAGCCGACATTGTCCAGATCGTTGTGCTTACCGCCCGCGCGCACGCATTTCTGCGCCGTGGTCGCGCGTTTATAGTCGCGCGTCTCGACCCCGGTGAAGCAATTCTTGAACTGCACCATCCCGGAATTCGCGAACATCAGCGTTGGGTCATTGCGCGGCACCAGCGGAGAGCTGTCCACCACACGGTGGCCATTGCGCTGGAAAAAGTCGAGGAAGGTAGAGCGGATATCGTTCAGCGACGCCATGCTCGGTCTGCCCTTTCAAAGGCTTGGGTTTCCGGTGTTCGGCGTCCCAATTAGCCCTGCAATCCGCCCCTGTCCACCGCCTGCGCCGCGCGCCATGAAAAAAGGCCGGAACTCAAGGGTTCCGGCCTGATCTTTGTCCACTTGGTCAGAACTTACATGTCCAGAACGTCGGCCTCATCCGCCCCGCCCGAGATGTGGAAATCGAGGCCATTGGCGGCCCGGATCTTATCCTCGATCTCGGCGGCGGTGGCGGGGTTCTGCTTCAGGAACAGCTTGGCATTCTCACGCCCCTGCCCGATCCGCTCATCGCCATAAGAATACCAAGCGCCCGATTTTTCCACGACCCCGGCCTTCACGCCGATGTCGATCAATTCGCCGGTCTTGGAAATCCCTTCGCCATACATGATGTCGAATTCAACCTGCTTGAACGGCGGCGAGACCTTGTTCTTCACCACCTTGACGCGGGTGGAGTTGCCCACAACCTCGTCTTTTTCCTTGATCGACCCAATACGGCGGATATCCAAACGCACGCTGGCATAGAATTTCAGCGCATTGCCGCCCGTCGTCGTTTCGGGGCTGCCGAACATCACGCCAATCTTCATGCGGATCTGGTTGATGAAGATCACCATGCAGTTCGACCGGCCGATGGAGGCGGTCAATTTCCGCATCGCCTGGCTCATCAGGCGGGCCTGCGCGCCGACCGTGGCATCGCCCATGTCGCCCTCGATCTCGGCCTTGGGGGTCAGTGCCGCGACCGAGTCGACCACGATCAGGCTGACCGCGCCGGAACGCACCAGCGTATCCACGATCTCCAGCGCCTGTTCGCCCGTATCGGGCTGGCTGATCAGAAGCTCGTCCAGATTGACGCCCAGCTTCTTGGCATAGGACGGGTCCAGCGCGTGTTCGGCATCGACGAAGGCGCAGACGCCGCCCTTCTTCTGCTCCTCGGCCACCACATGCAGCGTCAGCGTCGTCTTGCCCGAGGATTCGGGGCCATAGATTTCGACGATCCGCCCCTTGGGCAGCCCGCCGATCCCCAGCGCGATATCGAGGCCCAGCGAGCCGGTCGAGGTCGCCTCGATGTCCATGATGGGGTTGTTTTCCCCCAGCTTCATGATCGAGCCCTTGCCGAACTGCCGTTCGATCTGCGCCAGAGCGCTTTCCAGCGCCTTCTGCTTGTCCATTTCACGCTTCCCGTTGAAGTCGAGGAGGTTCGCCACCGTCATCTCTCTCTCCTTATTCCACAGCCGCGATGCGGCGGCAATCGCTGCCCCTGTTCCGGCGCGGGGCCGGGCTGCGGGCGGGTTTGTTCCCCAAGTGTTCTGATTCTTATGAGCACAAAAGAAGAACATGGCAACAGGTTTTTCCACGGAGCCAGACTGGACCCAGATGGTTAAGGGGTGGTTTACGCGCGTCGCTTCCGCTATGGCAGGCGCGGAGTTTTCGGGGGTGTTCCTTCATGCTGGTGTTCTGGGAGCAGCGTCTGGCGATCCTTGCCACGCCCAAGACGGGGTCGACCGCGATCGAGGCCGCGCTCGATTCGATGGCCGAGATCGCGATCCAGCGCCCGCCCGCGCTGAAGCATACCAGCGTGCGCGACTATCACCGCCATCTCGGCCCCTATCTGCAGGCGGCATCGGGCACGCCCTTCACGCTGGTCGCCTTGATGCGCGAGCCGAAAAGCTGGCTGGGCAGCTGGTATCGCACGCGCCAGCGCGACGATGTGGCGGGCCTGCCGGACAGCACGCAGGGGATCAGCTTCGACCGCTTCGTGAACGACTGGTGCGACGCCCCGCAGCCCGCCCATGCCGCGGTGGGCAGCCAATCGGCCTTTCTCGCGCCGCTGGACGGGCGCGGGGCCGACCATCTGTTCCGCTACGAGGAGATCGGCCGCTTCACCGATTTCCTCGAGGACCGGCTGGGCCACGAGATCATCTTGCCGCGCCTGAACGTCTCGCCCGATGCGAACCTCGACCTGTCGCCCGCGACAGAGGCGCGGCTGCGCGCGGCCGCCGCGGCCGATTACGCGCTGTACGACAGTCTGGGCCGCTAGGGCCGCGCACCCGCGCAGCGTTCCGGCCCTGCAAGGCGCAGGCCGGACCGGATCGCGCGACCGTCAGGCCATGCAGGCGCCGCGTCAGGCGGGAACGGGCTGGGGCTGGGCCTCTGCCTCGAGCTGGCGCTGCACCGTCTGGGTCAGGTCCACCAGCGAGAAGGGTTTGGGCAGGAAGACCGACCCGGGCAGCCTGTCCTGCACATCGGCCAGACAATCCTCGGCATAGCCCGAGACGAAGACGACCCGCACCTCGGGCCGTGTCTTCAGCGCCTCGCTCACCCAGCTTGGCCCGTCGAGGCCGGGCATCACCACGTCGGTCACGAAGACATCCACCTGCAGCGCGGGGTCCTGCAGGATCCGCAGCGCCTCTTCCGCCGTGTCGGCCTCCAGCACGCTGTGGCCGCGCAGGCGCAAGGCGCGCGCGGCAAAGGCGCGGACGGGGGGTTCGTCCTCGACCAGCAGGATCACCCCTTCGGACAGCCGCGCGGGACGGTCCGGCGCGGCGGGGGCGGCGGGGGCGTCGAGGGGGCGGTCCGCCGCCTCCTGCACCGGCAGGAGGATTTCGAAACAGCTTCCCTGCCCCAGACGCGAGTCGACGAAGACGAAGCCGCCCGACTGCTTGACGATGCCATAGACCATCGACAGGCCAAGCCCCGTCCCCTCGCCCGGGCGCTTGGTGGTGAAGAAGGGTTCGAAGATTTTGTCGCGGCGGTCCTCGGGGATGCCCGTGCCTTCGTCGCGCACGCGGATCGCGGCATAGCGGCCCGCGGGCACCGTGGCGCGGCCGCGTTGCGTGTCGCGGTCGATGCGGATGTCCTGCGTCTCGATCCGGATCAGCCCGCCTTCGGGCATCGCGTCGCGGGCATTGACGACAAGGTTCATGATCGCCTGTTCCAGCTGCCGCCGGTCCGCCCGCACCGCGCCGAGCGCGGGGTCGTGCTGCAGCCGCAGGTCGATCTTTTCGCCCACCAGCCGGTTGAGCAGATGGGTCAGGTCGGCCAGCGCCTCGGGCAGGTCGATGCGTTCGGGCTTCATCGTCTGCTTGCGCGAGAAGGCCAGAAGCTGCGCCACCAGCGCCGCCGCGCGGTTGGCGTTCTGGCTGATCTGGGTCAGGTCGGCGTGATCGGCCTCTCCCGCCCGGCGGCGCAGCAGAAGCAGGTCGCAATGGCCCGAGATCGCGGTCAGCAGGTTGTTGAAATCATGCGCGATCCCGCCGGCAAGCTGGCCGATCGCCTGCATCTTCTGGCTCTGGACATATTGCGCTTCCATCCGCTTGAGGGTGGTGGCGTCCTGCAGGATGGCCAGAACGTCCGACGGCCCCTGCGCGCCATCCCCCGCGATGCGCCGCAGCGTCACCTGCACGAAAGCCTCGCCCCCCGCCGAGAGAAGCTGCAGCACCTCGGCCCCGCCGGGATGCTGGCCGGTGGCGACATCGGCCAGCCAGTCGCGCAGCGGGCGGCCCAGACCGTCGAACAGGTCCTGGATGCGGGGGGCTTCGCCCGCATCCTCGCCCGTCAGGGCGCGGGCGGCGCGGTTGGCGGCGACAAGCCGGCCTTCGGCAGAAAAGCGCATCAGCGGAACGGGCAGGTCGTCGAAGCCCGTCAGCGCCCGCGTGCCGCCATCGGCCTGCGCGGCGGGCGAGAGATAGATTTCCTGCCGCCCGCCCGCGCCAGCAATGGCGGTCACGCGCACCAGCGCGCGCTGCGACCCCGCGGGAATGGCCGTGACCATCCCCGTGACGGGCACGACACCCGCGCCGAAGACATCCTCCATCCGGCGGGGACGGTGGCCGAGCAGGCGGCGCAGCGCGGCATTGGCGAAAAGCACGATCCCCTGACTGTTGGCCGTCAGCATGGGCAGGCCGAGGCTTTCGGCGGCACGGCTGCCCAGCCCCGCCTCCTCAGGCCCGTCGAGACGCCACAGGAACCGCCCCCGACCGAGGCGATGCACCCCGACCGCGACAGGGCCGGACGCGCCCGCCACGATCTCGCGCGCGGAGCCGTCGGCCTGCGCGCGCGATTGCAGGCGGCGGAACAGCGCGCCGGGATCGGCCAGCTGGTCGCGCAGGATGCGCGCGACCGACAACTTGTCACCCGCCAGACGCCGCGCTGCCGGATTGGCCATCAGCACCGCGCCGAGCCTGTCGGTGATCAGCGCGGGACAGGGGTCGTGGCGGATCAGCGCGCCCAGCCCGACCCCGCCGGTGCCGTAAAGCAGTGACAGGGCCGCCAGCAGCACCCCGCCAAGGGCGACCGACACCGCCGCGGGCCCGTCCCCGCGCCAGAACAGGACCGAAGCCCCCGCCGTCGCAAGCAGCACGAGGCAGAGCGCGACCGGCCAGCCGCGCAGCCGCCCCGCCCGATGCGGGCCGGCATCATCGCCATCTGTCGGGTCAAGGACCTGCGCCACCATCGCCCCCGCGCGCTGCGTCGTTCCAGATTCGCCTTACCGGAACAGAAAAGGCACAAATCCTTTTCGAAAGGTTAACGCGGCAAAGCCCGACGCGGAAAAAGACGCGCGGCCCGCATCACCCGCGCGCGAGCAGCGCGAGGAAGAACCCGTCGCCCCCCGTCAGCGGCGTCAGGCGGTGCTGCGCGGTGCAGTGCCATCCCGCGTTGCGGGCAAGGAAGGCCGCCACCTGCGCGCCGTTTTCGTCGCGGAGCAACGAGCATGTGGCATAGGCCAGCACCCCGCCCGCCCGCAACATTCCGGCCGCGCGGTCCATGACGCCGGACTGGATGGCCAGAAGTTCGTCCAGACGCGCGGCGGTCAGACGCCACTTGCCTTCGGGATCGCGCCGCCAGCTGCCCGAACCAGAACAGGGGACATCCGTCAAGATCAGGTCATAAGGGCCAGTCTTTTCTGGTTTTTCCGTGATCTTCACCGCCGCCCCTGCGCGCGCGGCACGGGCGGGCAGGTCGCGCATCCGGCGCGGATCGGCATCATGGGCGAAAAGCGCGACGCGCGCGCGCCCCGCCATCGCCAGCGTCTTGCCGCCCCCGCCCGCGCAGAGGTCGAGGACGCGCTGCCCGTCCCGCAGCGGCAGCGCCTCCACCACGGCCTGCGAGGAGGCGTCCTGCAGCTCCACCAGCCCGTCCAGATAGGCCGCGCCCTGCTGGATGCGCCGCGCGCCGCCCAAGACCTCGAGCGCGCCCGCGGCAAGCGGATGGGGCCGTGCCTCCACCCCGTCGGCGGCAAGGGCGGCGATCGCCGCGGCCCGCGTCGCCCGCAGCGGGTTCACGCGCAGGAAGACGGGCGCGCGCTGGCGCATCGCCTGCATCACGGGGGTGTAATCGGGGCCGAGGCTGTCCTTCAGCCGCGGGGCCAGCCAGTCGGGCACATCCAGCGCCTCGTCCCCTTCGGGTGCGCGGGGGGCATCGGCCGCGTCCGGCGGCGGGGGCGCGTAGCGGTCGTCCGCGAAGACCGCCGCCGGATCGAGCCCCGCCGCGCGCAGACCGCCGAGGATCAGCCCCCGCCCCGTCATCGCGCCCCCCAGCGCGGCGAAGGAACGGCGGCAGCGCAGCGCGTCAAAGACCAGATCGCGCAGCGCGGCGCGGTCGGAGGATCCGGCATAGCGGTTCGCGCGGCCCCAGTTCGTCAGCGCCTGTTCGGCGGGCTGTCCGGCAAGGATGGTGTCAAGCACGCCGATCGCGGCGGCGGCGCGGGCGGCGGGGGTCATGCCGGAACGGTCGTCTGGGGTCGGGGGGCGGGGCGCATGCCCCCCTTGTCCCTTGCCCCCGCCCCGAGGTCAACCCGCCCCGCACCGGACCGCGCACCGGACCCCGCACCGGACCGCACACTGGCCCGCAGGCGCGCCGCCCGAAAGCGCGCCCCGCCCTAAACCTGCGGCAGAGCGGTCCGTAATGAGAACCGAGGCCGGAAGACGAGGGAGGGACAAGACGCCATGCCGATCTTGCAGACGGGCGCGACGATCACGCTGACGGGCGAGCTGCGCCATGCCGATGCCGCGGGGTTGCAGGCCGCCGCGCAGGCCGCGCTGGCCGAAGGCGACGCGCTGATCGACGCGACGGGGGCCCATGCCCTGCCCTTCGGCCTGTTGCAGGTGCTGGTCTCGGCACGGCTGACCGCGCGGGCGCTGGACCGGAACTTGCAGATCTTCCTGCCCGACGGCGCGACACAGGCCGAGGCCGCCCGCGATGCGGGCCTCGCGGCGTGACAGGGCCGGAGACGGCAGAGAAACACAGGAAGTGACATGACCCAGAAGACCGTCCTGACGGTGGATGACAGCCCCTCGATCCGCCGCATGATCGCCATGACGCTGAGCGAGGCAGGCTATGCCGTGGTCGAGGCCTGCGATGGCCGCGACGGGCTGGCCAAGGCCACCGCGCAACCTGTCGATGCGATCATCACCGACCAGAACATGCCCGAACTCGATGGTCTGGGCTTCATCCGCGCGCTGCGCCAGCACCCGATGGGGCGCGGCGTGCCGGTGATCGTGCTGTCCACTGACTCGGCCGAGGAGCTGAAGGCACAGGCGCGCGAGGCGGGGGCGCTGGGCTGGATGGTCAAACCCTTCACGCAGGACAAGCTGCTGGCCGTGATCAGGAAGGTGCTGGGCTGATGACCGACGATCTTGGCGCCATCTTCCGCGAGGAATTGCGGGACCTTCTCGAAAGCCTCGAGCGCGGGCTGCTCGATCTGGGCGACCGGCCGGACAATGCCGACCTGATCAACCAGGTCTTCCGCGACCTGCACACGGTCAAGGGCAGCGGGGCGATGTTCGGCTTCACCGCGCTGGCCGCCTTCATCCACGATTTCGAGACGATGTTCGAACGCGTCCGCGCGGGCCTGCTGCCGCTGACGCCCGACATCCTGCGCCTTGCCCTTGCGGCGCGCGACGAGATCCCCCGACTGGTGGACGACGCGCCCGACACCGACGGCCGCCGCGCGGCGATCAAGGCGGCGGTGGCGGCGCTGATGGATCAGGCCCCGCCCGCAGCGGCTGCGGTCGCGGCGGAAGGGTCCGATGCGGCGGCAGGCGGGGACCGCCTGCAGCGGCTGAGCTTCCGCTTTGCCGCCGATGCGCTGGGCCTCGGGGCGCAGCCGCTGGTGATCCTGCAGGAACTGCGCGGGCTGGGCGCGACGGGGATTGCGGCGGAAACGCGCGACGTGCCGCTGCTCGACCGGCTGCAGCCTGACCAGTGCTATGTGGCATGGACGCTCGACCTGCCCGCGACGGTGACGGCGGCGCAGATCGAAGAGGTCTTCTGCTTCGCCGATGCCGACTGGAAGATCGAACCGGCACACCAGGACGCAGCGCCGGCAGAGGACATGGCCCCCGCAGGGGCCCCGGCAAGGGGCACGGCGGCGGGCGCCAACGCCCAGCCCGCCGCCCCGACCCCGATCCCCCCGCCCGCAGCCGCACCCGCGCGGGCCGAGGCGCCGCAGCCGCAGGCGGGCGCGACCGTCCGCGTGCCGGCCGAGCGGCTGGACGCGCTGATGGATGCGGTGGGCGAGCTGGTGATCGTCGAGGCGCGGCTGACCGAACTTGCCCGCCAGAGCCGCGATCCCGCGCTGCTGGCCACGGCCGAACAGATCACCCGCCTTGCGGGCGGGCTGCGCGATGCGACCATGACGATGCGGATGGTGCCGATGCGCTCGCTCGTCGCGCGGTTCCGGCGGCTGGTGATGGACCTGTCGCAGCAACTGGGCAAGCCCGTCGCCTTCAGCGTGCTGGGAGAGGAGACGGAACTCGACAAGACCCTGATCGAGAAGCTGGCCGATCCGCTGGTCCATATCCTTCGCAACGCGCTGGATCACGGGATGGAAACGCCGGACGAGCGCCGCGCGGCGGGCAAGCCGGCCGAGGGGCTGGTGGAGCTGACCGCCGAACATGCGGGGGCCGAGGTGCTGATCCGCGTGCGCGACGACGGGCGGGGCATGGATGCCGAACGCATCCGTGCCAAGGCTCTGGCGCAGGGCCTGATCGCGCCCGATGCCCAGCTGGCCGAGGCGCAGCTCTTCGCGCTTGTCCTCGAACCCGGCTTCTCGACGGCGGCGCAGGTCACGGAACTGTCGGGGCGCGGCGTCGGCATGGATGTGGTGCGCCGCACGATCGAGGGCCTGCGCGGCCAGATCGAGATCGACTCGCGCCTTGGACAGGGCACCACCGTCACGCTGCGCCTGCCGCTGACGCTGGCCATCGTCGAGGGCCTGCTGATCGAGGTGCAGGGCGAGCGCTACACCCTGCCGATGGCCGCCGTGCACGAGATCGTGGCCCTTCCCGCCGAAAAGCGCGCGCCGCGTGTCGGGGGCGATTTCCTCGACATCCGTGGCCGCTTCGTCCCCTTCCTGCGGCTGCGCCACCTGTTCGACTGCGCGGGCGAGCCGCCAACCGACCAGAACGTGGTCATCGTCATGCAGGGCGAGGCGCGGATCGGCATCGTCGTGGACCGCATCGTTGGCACGAACCAGACCGTCATCAAGCAGATGTCGAAGCTGCACGCGGGCGTACGGGCCGTGTCGGGGGCAACGATCCTTGGCGACGGGTCGGTCGCGCTGATCCTTGACGTACAGCATCTGGTGGGCATGGGGCGGGCGCAGGACGGCGCCGCGCGGGAGGTGGCGGCATGAAGCTGCATGATCTGAGGCCGCAGAAAAACCTGACGGTGGTGACGATGTCGCTGGGCACGCAGACGCTGGCCATTCCGGCGCATCTGCTGCGCGAAATCCTTGATCCCCTGCCGGTGACGCGGGTGCCGGGGGCCGGGGCGCATGTTCCGGGCGTGGTGAATGTGCGCGGATCGGTGGTGCCTCTGGCGGACCTGCGACAGGTGCTGTGCATCCCCGCCGAAGGCCAGGACGACCGGCGCCGCATCCTTGTGCTGGAGATGCAGGTGGCGGGCGAGGCGGCGGTCGTCGCCGTGGAAGCCGACGCGGTGCATGAGGTGTCGACCATCGAGACGCAGATGATCGAACCGGTTCCGGCCAGTGCCAGTTCCTG
>JBEEOG010000360.1:0-13985 GCA_041191745.1 Pseudomonadota bacterium
ACCCCTTGCCGTGGCCATGGCTGGCCCCGCGCCCGACAGGCCCGCCCCGCCACCACCGCCCGGTCCGGCAGGTCTTGTCGCGCCGCGCGCGGAAGCGCCGCCGCGTCTGGCCCCGCCGCCCCCGCCCCCCGCGCCACCCCCCGTCGCGGACGCGGTGACCGAAGCGCCCCCGCCAAGCCCGCCGTCGCCCCAGACCAAGCCGCGCAAGCGGCCCGATGTGGTGGACCCGCCGCGCCGCGCCCCCGAACCGCCGCGGGCCGAGGGTGCACGGACCCAAACCCCGCCCGCCCCGCAACCCGAAGCCGCCCCCGATCCTGCCCCCCAGCCTGCCCCCGCGCCCGAAGCCCCGCCTGCACAGGCCGCGGCGGGCGGTGCGGCGGCGCAGGGCAATGGCGCGCAGGCGGAGGGGACGGGCACCGACGCGCCGTCCTCGGCGCGGCTGGATGAGGCCAAGTCGGGATGGGGGGCCAAGATCCGCGCGCGGATCGAACGGCGCAAGGACTATCCCGCCGCGGCGGATGGTGCATCGGGCAAGGTGACGCTGGCGCTTGTGGTCGGGCGCGACGGGCGTCTGGTCGGGGTGGACATCGCGGCCTCCTCCGGCAATGCCGCGCTGGACCACGCCGCGCTGAAGGCGGTCGAACGGGCGGGACGGTTCCCCGCCGCGCCGCGCGCCCTGACCGAGGCGCGCTATTCCTTTGCGCTGTCCGTCAGCTTCCGGCCCTGAGCCGTTCTTCAGAAGATGCCGTAGATCGCCCCGCGCAGAAGCGTCCCGTCGCGGTGGTCCAGCCCCAGATCGAACAGATAGGGCGACAGGGCATCGCGGTGGTCGCGCAGGAAGCGCGCCAGTCGGGGATCAAGCCCCGCCGCTTCGGCAAAGGCCAGCGTCCCGTCGATCCCCACGCGCGAGAAATAGGCCGCGTTCGACGCCGCCTTGCGCGAGATGACGAAGATCTCCTCCTCGAAGCAGCCGGGGGCAAAGCCCTTGGGCAGGGGCGGTTCGGCGGCAAGGTCGCGCAGCACCGCGGCGCGATCCTCGCGGCTGCGGTAGAAGCGGTAGTCGTTCTTCGCGCGGCGGGTGCGTCCGTCCCAGACCTCGGACAGGCCCGCGCTGATCGTGCCGCCCTCGCCTTCGAAGTAAAGATCGACGCAGCCGATGCGCCCCGTGGCGACCGTGCCGGCATCGAATTCGACCGAGGCCATGAACCACGGCCAGCCATCGGCATCGGTCAGGCCCGGCGCGAACAGGCCGGGCAAGGCCTTGTCCAGCGTGGCAAGGCCCGTGCGGCGGTCCTGCCGGTCGTAGTCGTAGAAGTAGAGTTCCCACGACAGGCCGCCCGCGCCGGACTTGACGCCCCAGACGGTGCGGAAGGGGCCGATGGCATCGCGGATCGCATGGAACATCCATGCCAGTTCCCCGCCGCAGGGCACCAGCGTCAGGCTGTGCCAGAGCAGCGCCGCCTGCCGGAACATGCCCGTGGCGGGCGGGCAGGGCGGGTCATAGTCCCACTGGCAGAAATCGCGGAAGGCATCGCCCCTCTGCCAGTACCAGTCCTGCGGGATCATGGGCAGTCCTCCGATGGCCAGCCGTAGAGGGTGACGAATACCTCTCCGCCGCGATCCCGGCCCAGCGCGACATGCGACGGCCAGCAGGCGGGGGGCAAGGCCGCGGGGTTCACCGCCGCGACCAGCGTCGCAAGCATCGCGGAAAGGCCGGCGTCAGGGTCCAGATCGGCAAGGCCGATGTCGATGGACAGCCGCCCCGTCCCGTCCTCGGCGACGCGCAGGCAATCGCCCGAGGCGCGGGCCAGCGCCCCGGCCGCGGCCGAAAACGGGGCGGGCAGGGCAAGGTCCCGCAACAGTGCCGCCGGATCGGACAGCGCATCGTAGCGGTGCAGATCGCCGCGCGCGCCGCATTTCACCGCCAGATAGGCCAAAGAGGAATCCCCCGTCACCGGAAGTTCGAGATAGAGCTTGCGGATATCCGCCCCGCCCGCCCGCGCCGCGCCGTCGAAGCCCACATGGATCATCGGGGCATCGCTCCAGCGGCGGCGGATCTCGTCGGGCAGGTCGGCGGACAGCAACGCCGCCAGCGGGGCCGGATCATCCGGCGCAGGCAGCCAGTCGCGCGGAAAGCTCCACAGGAAGCGGTTGTCCGACTGGTGGTCGGCAAAGACCTTGCGCGAACGGGCCGACAGCGGCGCGCGCCCCAGCAGCGCCGCCAGCGCCCGTTCCAGTGCCTGCGGCGATGCCCGCCCGCCTGTGCCCATCAGACCGCCCGCACCCCCGCATCCGCGCCGTAGCGCGCCGCCTCGCCCAGTTTCAGGATATGCTGGAGAGAGTGGAGATGGGCGTAGCACATCTCGAGGAAGCCCGACTTCGCCAGCGCGGGCAGGCTGTCGGGGGCGATCTGTTTCAGCCGCGCGCGGTTGATGACGGAAAACCCGCCCATGCTGCCTTCGGCCCCGTCGCGGCGGCGGTAGCGGGCCTGCGACGGCTCTAGCAGGCCAAGCGCGTCAAGCCTGCGGCAGAAGGCGCGGGTGGTGTGGAACTGGTTGTGGAATTCCGACGCGAAGGCCAGCCGTTCGGCCAGAAAGGCGGTGCGCCCGCCTTCGGGATCGAAAAGCCGCTCTCCCCGCCCCTCGCGGTTCACGGCAGGGCTGGCCTCGTCAAGGCAGAGGGTGAAGTTGCGCTCTTTGCCTTCCTCGGCGTCGCCGGCCTCTGCCTCGCCCTCGGCCGGGGCGAAGACGAAGGGATAGCGGCGCAGGAAGGCGGGCAGGTATCCGCCCGTCCATGTGCCGTCGAGGGCCACATGTTCGTTGTGATCGGGCCGCAGGCCCAGCAGCACGGCGGGAAAGAGATCGGCCCCGCTGCGCGAAAAGACGATGGGATGATCCATCGCGGCGGCAAGGAACTCCACCCCCAGTAGCGGGGCGGAGTTGATCTCGCGCGCGAAGCCCATGTTCCGCGTCACCTCGACCGAGACATCGGCATGGGTGTCGGTGGCGATCGGCACCACGCGGTCGTAGATCAGCAACTGGCGGGGCATGGCGGGATCCTTTCGCGCCGGTGAGGGGGGCTTGGCCAAAGCTCAGGGCGCGGGCGCATCGGGCCAGCCGTAAAGCGTGACGAAGGGCTTGCCCGCGCCATCCTGACCGATGGCCACATGCGACGGCCAATGGCCGGCCCTGGGTGCGTCGGGGTCGATGCGCGCCACCAGATCATCCAGCGCGTTTTGCAGCGCGGGTTCGGGGCTCAGGTCGGCAAGGTTGATGTCGAGAGACAGCCGCTTCCCCCCCGCCTCGTGCACCTTGAGCAGCATCTGCGAGCGTTCCGCCAGCGCCTGCACCGCCGCGCGCAGCGCCGGATCGGATGTCAGCGACCCGATCAGGGCGGCGGCATCGGTCACCCGTTCGTAGCGGTGGATCACGCTGCGCCGTCCCGTCTTGGCCGACAGGTAGACAAGCCCCGGTTCGGGCGCGGCATCGGGCGGGAATTCGAGATAGAGCTTGCGGACCGCCCCTTCCTGCGGGTCGCCAGAATCAAGGCCCAGATGCACGATCCGCGCCCGCGTCCACAGATCGCGCAGCACCTGCGGGACAGGGTGGCCAAGGATCGGCTCGAGCGCGTCGGGCGTGTCGGGATCGTGCAGGTCGGCGCGGCCAAAGGTGAAAAGCCTGCGGTCGGCCGCCGGATGGCCCGCCGCGATCTTGCGCGACCGCGCGACCAGCGCGGGGCGCTTGAGGACCGCGTCCAGCGCGCGCTGCAGGGCATGGCCCGCGTCGTCCGCCGCCGGCGGGACCGTGCCTTGCCGTCCGGCAGCGGCACGGGGGCCGGCAAGCGCGCCGCCGCCTTCGTGCCCTGCGGCCTCGCGCAGCGTCTCGATCCGCGAAAGCGAGGCGAGATGGGCATGGATACGCTCCAGCCCGCCGGACCCGAAGAGGGACAGCACCTCGTCCTGCGGCAACTGGTGCAGGCGCGTCCGGCTGATGATGGAAAAGCCGCCCAGCGAACCCGCCCGTCCCGACCAGTAGGTAAAGGCGGCCTCGGCCGGATCGAGCAGGCCGAGCGCGTCGATCCGCGCGCAGAACTCGGCGGTGCGGTGGTGCTGGGCGTGGTAATCCGCCGCCATGTCGATGGCACGGCGCAGGAAGGCCGTCTGCTGGCCCTCGCTGTCGAAAAGCCGCTCGCCCCGCCCGTCGCGGTTCAGCCCCGCATAGCTTTCGTCAAGGCAGAGGGCGAGCATGTCCGCCCCCCGCCCCCCGTCGCGGGCCAGCGCAAAGGGATAGCGGCGCAGGAAGGCGGGCAGGTAGCTTTGCCCCCAGCGCCCGTCATGGCCCACATGTTCGTTGCGGTCGGGACGCAGGCCGGTCAGCGCCACGGGAAAGACCCCGTCGCTTTGGCGCAGGAAGACCACGGGGTGATCGAGCCCCGCCTCGGCGAATTCCGCCGCCAGCAGGGGGATGGCGTTCAGACGGGCGGCAAAGTCGAAGCGCCCCGTCGCCTGAAGGCACAGGCCGCCATGGTTCGCGAAAGAGACCGGAACCATGCGGTCATAGATCAGCAACTGTCGTGTCATTCCGGCGCGATCCCGATAAACCTTGCGCGCGTATCCCCATAAATCGGGCCACGGTCAATCCATCCATCCAGCGGTGCGGGCCGGATCGACTTGCTGCATCCTGCAATTGCATACAATAACATTAATTGAATTAACTATAATTTATACATACCCCATACCGTCGTATGTGTTTGGAAAATCCATTGATTTAGAATGGTTTGCAACCTGGATAATTTTCTGTGGCCCGGCTTTCGCGTCAAGGTGGTAGGGGCTGCAAAAAGTTCCGCGGGCCGGACAGTGCTGGCTTGAAAGATTAAAGAATTTCAAAGATTAGTTAATGTGGATCCCTCTATAGGCCGATTTCCGGCCTTATGATCATTTAGAAATTGGACTATCATGTCGGCACCGTTCGGACCTTCCAAATTCGGTATGACCCTCTCGCGCGCCCTGCGTCGCGCCCGTCGCAGGGCGATGCGTCTGGGGGGGCACCAGAAGGCCGCTCCGATCCGGCCGACAGACCACCTCTACGCTCTCGAGGCGCTTGAACCGCGCATCCTAATGAGTGCGGACATCGCGCTGGCAAGCCTTGCGGGCTATTCGGCCGGCGTGCCGGCCGAGTTGCGGCTGCAGTCCACCGACGACCGGATCATCGCGCGCCTGTGGACCGACATCGACAACGACGGGACCTTCGTCGAGGGGGCCGAGGAGCTGTCCTTCCTCAAGACGGCCCTCGCTGACGGAACGCTCGACATCGTTGGCGGCGGCGACGATGACGCCGTGACCGACGATACGGTGACGCTTGTCTTTGGTGACGGCTTCGACGGCGGGTCGGTGGGCATCTCGTTCGTCGGCAGTGACGGGGTGGATGCGGTCACGCTGGTGCGGCAGGGGTCGCTTTCGCTGGGTGGCCTGACGGTCGCTGCGGAATCGATCACGCTGTCCGCCGTGGACGACGTGCAGGGGTCCTTCATCGTGGCCGGTGCCGTCGATCTGGGCGCCGCGACCGAGGTGATGGGCGGATCGGCGCAGGTGACGCTGACCGACGGGCTGACCTCTGGCGGTTCCGTGCGGATCACGGCGGTCGCGACGCGCGACCTGACCGACGGCTCGCTCGGGCTTGCCGATTACGATTTTGAAACGATGCGTGCGAGCATCACCTTCGGCGCGGGCGCTTCCCTCGTGGCCGCGGGGATCGAGATCGACGCCAAGGTCACCGGCACGGTGACCATCGGCGGCGACACGGGCGTGCCCAGTGCGATGGGTGCGGCGATCGATTCGCTGAAATTCGTGCTGATCGAGGCCACCGACATCGCGGCGGTCGATCTGGGCGCGGTTGTGCTGGACAGCGCGGCCGGCGTGTCGGTCGCGGCAACGGTCGACACCGTCTACGATCTGGCCGGCATGCTGGTCACGCAGGACATCAATGCCAGCGCGACCATCGCAGGCGCGGGGACGACGATCACGGCGGGCGAGGAAGGCGTCGCAATCGCCGCGACCACCTCGCTCGAGGTGTCGTCGGTCGGGCCGTACAAGGGCGCGCTGGAAGAAGCGCCGACCTTCCCGATGGCGATGGCGGCCTTTGCCTTCAACACGGTCAGCGTCAAGGCCGATGTCACGCTGTCGGCGGCGACGATCACCTCGGGCGGCGACATCTCGGTCACCGCGACGGACGAGACGACGGTGCTGGCGCATCTGGCGGGCAACGCGACCTCGTTCCCGAACGAATTCGGCGGCGGCAACAATCCGCAGCCCTCGGGCCTGCCGAGCTTTGCCATTTCCGGCATGATCGCCGCGAACGAGGTTCTGGCCGATGTGACGGTGAGCCTGAGCGACAGCACGCTCGACGGCGCGGGCGAACTGACGCTGGCTGCCACCAATGACATGACCGTCACCGCCCATGTGGCGGGCGGGGTGAAGTCGGGTTCCGTCGCGCTGGGCGCATCGGTCGCCTTCAACAGCATGGGCTACGAGACGGGGAACCTCTGGGCCGATGCGCTGAACGTGCTGCTTGGCACCACCGTCGGGCAGGTCGCGGACCCGCTGACGACCCGCGTCACGCTGACGGATGTCGAGATCGACATGGGCGGCGCCATCACCGTTTCGGCCGTCGCCAATCCGACCGTCGAGGCCGAGGTCACCTCGACCGCCTCGGCGGACAAGGAATCGCTCGGGATGGGGCTTGTCCTGTCGGGCAACCGCATCCGCTCGGACGTGGGTGTGCTGATCGAAGGCAGCACGCCGGATGCGCCGGCCGCGCTTCTGTCCGGCGGGTCGCTGGCTGTCACGGCGGCCGATACCGCCACCATCACCTCGTCCGCCACGGTCGAGGCGTCAAGCTCGGGCGGTCCCGCCGCGGGCGGTCTGGCCGCGCGGAACGAGGTGGACAGCAGCGTCACCCTGACCGTCACGCGCGCCATCCTTGATGCCGCCGAAGACCTGTCGGTGGAGGCATCGACCACCGCCACGATCGAGGCGGCGGTCAGCGGCAACCAGCCCGAACCCGAACCCGAGGAAGAGGCACCCGCCGACCCCGCGCCCGAACCCGATCCGGCCGATCCTGCGGAAGAAGAGCCCAAGGATCCGTCCTTTGCCCTGACGGGCATCATCGCCAACAACGTGCTGCGCGGCGGCGTGGCGCTGGCCATCAGCGCGTCCGACCTGACCGCGGGGGGCGACGTCGCCCTGTCGGCCACGAATTCCGGCACCATCACGGCGGAAAACGCGGGCGCCGCGACGGGCGAAGGCACGGCGGTGGGCGTGAGCCTTGCCTTCAACAGCATCGGCTGGCAGGCGCAGAACATCCTGTTCAGCTCCATCGACGCGATCCTTGGCACCGATCTGGGCAATGACGATCCGGCGCTGGCCACCGTTTCGCTTTCGGATGTCACGGTGACGGCGGGCGGCGATCTGTCGGTGCAGGCCGAGAATACGCAGACGATCACCGCAACGCTTGCGGCGGCGGCAGCTTCGGGTGCGGCGGCGGCGGCGGGCATCCTGCTGTCGTCCAACATGCTCAGCGCGCGGACGCGGGTCACGCAGTCGGGGGTCACCCTGACGAGCGGCGGCAACATGGCGCTGGGCGCGAATGAATCGGCCACGGTCACGGCGACGGTCGAGCTGAAGGTCGCGGGCGCCACGGTGGCGGCGGGCGGGCTTGCCGCGCGCAACGACGTGCGTAGCGACGTCGATCTGACGGTCGCCAGCAGCACGCTGGATGCGGAAGGCGATCTCGACGTCGCGGCGCGGGCGGCGGGGGCGATCACCGCCACGCTGACCGGCGAATTCAAGATGGCCCCGAAAGAGGAAGAGGAAGGCGACGCAGCCCCCGCTGACGCCCCTGCCGACGCCGCAGCGAGCGAGGACGAAGGCGGGCTCGCCTTCGGCGGGCATATCGCCAACAACCTGATCCTTGTCGATGTGGCGGCCACCATCACCGACAGCGCCCTGACCGCGGGCGGCAACCTGACGGCGCTGGCGCGCAGCTCGGGTGACATCACCGCGACGAACAGCGCCACGGTCGCCAGCAACGGCACCTCTGTCGGCATCACGCTTGCCTTCAACAGCGTGGGCTGGGAAGCGCAGAACATCCTCTTCGGCGCGATCGACGCGCTGCTGGGCACCTCGATCGGCAACGAACGGCCCGCGCAGGCGGTGCTTCAGGTCGTCGACAGCCGGCTGAGCGCCGGCGGCGACCTGTCGGTCGACGCGCAAAGCGCGCAGACCATCGTGGCCACGCTGGGGGCTGCGGCCACGTCCACGGGCGGCGTGGGGGCGGGGATCGTCATCGCGTCGAACATGGTCAGCTCGCGCAGCAAGGTCGACATCAAGACCAATCAGCAGCTGGCAAGCAACCGGATTTCCTCGGCCATGGTCCAGCCGGGGGACCGCGTGCTGGTCGTTCCCAGCCATTCGGCAGGCGGCCTTGCGGGTCAGGTCTACGAATACATCGGCACGGCAGGGCCGATCGTGCCGTCGATGGAGGATTATTCCGACACCGACCGCTGGGCGCTGGTCAGCTCCGATTATGACGTGGCCACCCATCCCGCGCCGCTGTCCCTGGTTCAGCCCTATGACATCGTCAATGCGGGCAGCGGGCTGTTCCAGTACATCGGGTCCGATCCGGCAGAGCTTCACCTGCCCAGCGTCGATTACCAGACGGCGGACTGGCGGCGTTACACGCTGGATTACGACGTCTACGACCACAGCTGGGCCGACAGCATGACCGACGTCGTCGCGGGCGATCTGGTCGATGTGGACGGGGTGCTTTACGAATACCGCGGTTGGGGTGCCCAGATCGATCTGGCGAATGCCGATTACACGGGCCCCGACTGGCGGCTCTACACCCTTGACGGGATTGTTCCGCGCTACGACACGGCCACGCTGCAAGTCGGCGCCGACATGGCGCTCGCGACGGGGGATGTCGTCAAGGACGGCGACCTCTATTACGCCTATATCGGGGACAACGCGCCGTTCTACCTCTATGGCGGGTCCGTCGGGGACCCGTCGCTCTGGTCGCTGGTCTATAATGCCGCGCGGGCGGAGGAAGGGGCCGATCACACGAACGAGCCGAAGCTCGTCACCGTCGCGCCGCATCAGATCGTCGAAATCGGCGGCATGCGGGCCGAATATCTGGGGGCAGAGCCGACGGCGCTGAACCTTGCCGCCCAGAATTACTTCTCCGATCCGTGGGCCATCTATGGCCAGCGCGGGGCGGACCATTCGGCCGCCTCGCTGCCCAAGACCGCGGTCAGCGAAGGCACGCGCGTGCTGGTCGCCCCTGCCCATACCGCGGGCGGAGAGGCCGGACGCATCTATCGCTATACGGGTGACGATGCCGAGATCGACCTGACCTCGGTCAATTTCGCCACCAATCCGGCATGGGTGGTGCAGCCGCTGGCCGACGGCCTGCAGGCGGGCGGGACGCTGGCCGTCCGCGCCGAAGACTCGGCCACGATCACCGCCACGTCGGAACTGACGGCCGAGGGCGGCACCTCGGCCATCGGCGGGCTGGTCGTGCGTAACGACGTGCGCGGCGGGGTCGATGCGACGTTGTCCGATGTCTCGGCCAAGTCGGGGTCGGATTTCATCCTGTCGGCCATCGGCGCGGCCACCATCGAGGCCACGGCGAAAGGGTCGGTCAAGATCGTCGCCGCCGAAGAGGAAGCCGCGCCCGCCGATGACGCGGCCCCCGCGGCCGAAGAGGAAGAAGGCGGCATCGCCTTTGGCGGGCTGATCGCCAACAACTCCGTCCTCGGTGGGGCGCAAGCCTCTGTCATGCGGGGCGAGGTGCGCTCGGGCGGCGGGCTCGATGTTCTGGCCGATACGCTGACGGGCATCACCGCATCGAACGCGATGGCGGCCGAGTCGGACGGTACGGCTGTCGGCGTGACGCTGGCCTTCAACAGCGTGGGCTGGTCTTCGACCGATATCTTCACGCTGGGCGCAAGCGCGCTTCTGGGCCAGTCCATCGGCGATGAAAGCGCCATCAAGACGATCGCGCTGATCCAGGATGCGCGCTTTGCCGCGGATGGCACGCTGCGCGTGCTGGCGGGCGGCACCGATCCCGAAGCCGAACGCATCGGTTCGATGATCAGCGCCGAAATCGACAGCTCCGCCACCGGCGGGGCGGGTTCGGCGGGGGTCGGTCTGGTTCTGGCAACGAACCGCGTCCTGACCGAGACCAAGGCGACCATCGCCACCGGCGTGGCCGATCCGGGCTATTTCGCGCTTGGCGCGGTCGAGGTCGCCGCCAAGGATGCGGCGGCCATCGAAGCCAAGACCGCCATGACCGCAGGCAGCGGCGGCGGTGCCGCGGTCGGTATCGTCGTCGTGCTGAACGAAGCCGACAGCACGGTCGATGCGCTGATCAGCGGGCTCGACCTTCTGGTGCAGGACGGGCTCGACCTGCGGGCCGAGGCGGCCACCACGATCACGGCGGAACTGACCGGCAAGACCGAATCCACCGCCGAAGAGGAAGAGGAAGGCGCGGCCGCCGATTCCGAAGGCACCGCCATCGGCGCGAGCGGCGTGATCGCCACCAACCTCGTGCTGTCCAAGGCCAGCGCGCTTGTCACGCAGTCCGACCTCAGCGTCGGCGGCGACATGACGGTGGCTGCGGTCAATTCGGCCGACATCTCGGCCACCAACTCGGCCACGCAATCGGCCAGCGGCGAAGGCACGGCGGTCGGCGTGATGCTGGCCTTCAACACCATCGGCTGGGCACCGTCGAACATCTTTGCCCGCACGATCGATGCCCTGCTCGGCACCGATATCGGGGACCCCGAGACCGCCTTTGCCACCGCCCGCGTGACCAACAGCGCGGTCGTCGTCGGCGGCGACATGAACGTCACGGCGGACATGGTGGCCACCATCACGGCCGAGATCGTGAACGAATCCAAGGCCGGCGCGGCAGGGGCCGGTGCCTCGATCGTGCTGGCGACGAACCTCGTCAAGGCCGAAGCCGCGGCCGAGGTGCTGCAGCCTTCGGTCGCCATGCTGGTCGGGGGCGGGCTGTCCGTCGCCGCCACCGACGCGCCCGAGATCACCGCCAAGGGCACCGTCGTCGCCACCACCGTGGACGAGGAAGAGGAAGGCAAGGCCTACATCAAGGTCGACCGCTTCAGCGACGAGGGCGAGGTCACCATCGTCTTCGGCCAGCAGGTCTTTGTGAAGGCAGGCCACGAGGCCGGCGGCACCATCGGCCATATCTACCGCTACATGGGCGAGGAAGCCGTCCTCAACCTGACCGAGACGGATTACGACGACAGCCGCTTCTGGTGGGAAATCCCGCCGCCCAAGGGCTTCATGGGCGATACGCTGGGCTTCCTCTACCAGGGGATGCCGCAGCAGTCCAAGACCATCACCACCGTCCTGCCGATCGGCGAGGACGGGATGACCGTCGGCTTCACCGTCAAGGCGGGCTGGGATGATCTGACCGTTCTCGACTGGGTGTCGAAGATGGGCATCGTCGAGTCCGGTCTGCGGCTGACGGAAAAGGGCATCATCTTCGGGCTGGGCGCTGCGGGCGATACCGGCCTTGCGCTGCCGTCGCTGTCGGTCGATCTGGTCATGCCGAAGATCGAGCTGCCGAACTACAAGTACAAGCAGGTGGTCGGGCAGGTCGAACATAACGGCGAGATGGTCGACTACGGGATCGAATTGAAATTCGGCTGGGAGAAAGAGCCGAACTTCAAGGATTTCGTCACCGCCCTGTTCGAGAACGACACCGACTACTTCCTGCCGCAGCTGGATTTCGGCTTCTACATCGACGCCGAGGATCAGGCCGATGTCGCGCTGATCCAGAAGCTGCCCACGCGCTATGACATCGGCCCGTTCGAGATCAAGTTCTCGGTCTTCGGCCAGCCCTTCAAGCTGAGCTATCCGGCAAGCGCCGGGCCGATCACCCTGCCCGTGGACGAGCCTCTGATCTTCGACGCGTCGCTGCCCGTGCTGCATGTGACGATCCCGCCAGAAGAGGGCGAAGAGATCGCCTCTCTCGATCTGGACAAGAAGATCTGGGATGCCGAGGATCTGGCCGACCGTCCCGCGAACTACTGGGACGACTCTGTCATTCTGGACATCTCGTCGCCCACCGCGTTCAAGGACAGCCTGCTGCAGGCGCTGAAGGTCCTGCCCGCGACGCTCGATCTGACCGACCCGACGCTGAACGTGTCGATGCTGGGCTACAAGCTGTCGCAGAAGCTGCCGCTGTCGAGCGTGCTGGCCGGTCTGAGCCCGACGGACATCCTGTCGCCCAAGACGGAAACCGAGGTCAAGACAGGGACCAAGGTCAAGGTCGCGCCGTCGCATTCGGCAGGCGGGGAAGTCGGCAGTGTCTACCGCTACATCGGCGAAACGGCCACGTTCACCCTGTCCGGCGCCAATTACGACGATACCGCGCTGTGGACCAAGCTCACGGGGTCTTCGGTCAAGCATGATCTGCTAAGCAATGATGAATCCAGCCACCTGATGGTGGACATCAGCGGCATCTGGGATGCCCTGTTGCCCGGCCTGTCGGAGTATCTGGTCAATCCCGAAAAGACGTTCGAATACACCATCCCCAAGATCGACCTTGGCGACATCACGCCCGAGGATCTGAAAAAGCCGGAATATGCCGCCGCCTTCGATCTGGGTGTGCAGCTTCTGTCCTCGCTCGGGTTCAACCTGCCGATTTCGAAGCAGCCCAAGGGCAACGCGCCCGCCGCCGAAGAGCCCGAGGGCGCCCAGCAGGTCGAGGCCGAGGAAGAAGGCACGTCCGCGATCCAGGAAATCATCCTGACCCTGACGGACGAAAGCGCCGAGTCCGACGCGGGCGACGATACCCCCGCCGATGACGACGCGGCCAACGACAACGTGGCCCCTGCCGCGGCGAACGAGGCCGACCCGCCGGCGGAAGAGGAAAAGGACGAAAAGACCTTTACCCTCACCTATGGCGACAAGACCACGGAACCGATCAAGATCCTCGACATCGGGGCCAAGACGAAAGAGAAGCAGCGCCTGCTCTTCCTGCGCGCCGATCTGGATATCGCCAGCGAGTTCAAGCTGTTCTTCACCCCCGCGGCGGTCGAGGGCCAGCCCGCGCCGAAGGAAAAGTCCAGCGCAGAACTGAGCCTTGGCGCCACCGCCGCGGCAACGGTGACGATCCTGCAAGGGGCGATCGACAAGCTTCTTGGCGCGGATGTCGCCACCGTCACCTACAACGCCAAGGATTCGAGCGCCGGCTGGGCCTTCGACATCGAATTCGCCGAGGAAGGCGTCGACCTGCCGCAGATCCGTGCCAAGATCACGACGCAGATCGGCTTCCTGATCGTGCGGGCCAGCACGCTGGTCGAAGGCGACGAGATCACGGTGGATGACCAGATCGCCGAGGTTCAGGCGGCGCTGGATGCCATCCTTGGCGAAGGCAACACCAAGGTCAGCCTTTTCCCCGAGGAACCCGAGGCGGAAGAACCCGCCGACCCGGCAGATCCGGCCGATCCCGCGGACCCGGCCGATCCGGCCGATCCGGCGCCTGCAAGCGCCGAGGAAACGCCCGCCGAGCCGGCCCCGGAGGAGGAAGCGCCGGCAGAGCCTGCCGCGACATGGCCGCTGCGGCTGAAGGTCCTGTTCCGTGGCGAACTGGGCAATCAGGCGGTGGAAGAGATCACCGCCGAGGTGGGCGACACGGTCAAGGGCCTGAAGGTCGAGACCAAGGTGACCAAGGCGGGCTACGATCCGAAGGGCCCGACCTTCGAGATCACCGTTCCGGCGATGACGACCTACAACCTGACGGTCGTGATCGACGGCGTGACCTATATCGCCGAAGGCATCGCCAAGGACGCGACGATCGAGGACATCGCCATCGCGCTGGGCAAGGCCACGGTGAAACCGCCGGCAGAGCCGGAAGCCGATCCCGACGCCAATGCGGATACCGATCCGGCCCCCGCCA
>JBEEOG010000361.1:0-3719 GCA_041191745.1 Pseudomonadota bacterium
GTTTGCGCCTAATCTGGCGCATAACAACGGGAGAGACACGTGATCGTCGAGCTTGGCCATTACGCCCTCATCCTCGCGCTCTGCGTCGCGCTGGTGCAATCGACCCTGCCGCTTTACGGCGCGCACCGGCGCAACGTGGCGCTGATGGCGCTGGGCGATGCGGCGGCGGTGACGCAGTTCCTGCTGGTGACCTTTTCCTTCGCGGCGCTGACCTATGCCTTCGTGGTGTCGGACTTCTCGCTGCAACTGGTCGTGGCCAATTCCCACACGCTCAAGCCGATGCTCTACAAGATCTCGGGCGTCTGGGGGAACCACGAAGGCTCGCTCCTGCTCTGGGTGCTGATCCTTGCGCTGTTCGGGGCCTGCGCGGTCTGGTTCGGGGGCAACCTGCCGCCGCAGCTGAAGGCCCGCGTGCTGGCGGTGCAGGGCATGGTGGGGGTGGCCTTCCTGCTGTTCATGCTCTTCACCTCCAACCCCTTCCTGCGGCTGGAGGTCCCGCCCCTGGACGGCCGCGACCTGAACCCGCTGTTGCAGGATCCCGGTTTGGCCTTCCATCCGCCCTTCCTCTATCTGGGCTATGTCGGGCTCTCGATGAGCTTCTCCTTCGCGGTGGCCGCCCTGATCGAGGGGCGGGTGGATGCCGCATGGGGCCGCTGGGTGCGCCCGTGGACGCTGGTGAGCTGGGTCTTCCTGACCATCGGCATCGCGCTGGGGTCGTGGTGGGCCTATTACGAACTGGGCTGGGGCGGGTTCTGGTTCTGGGATCCGGTCGAGAACGCCTCCTTCATGCCATGGCTCTTTGCCGCGGCGCTTCTGCATTCCGCGATCGTGGTGGAAAAGCGCGAAAGCCTGAAGGCATGGACGATCCTTCTGGCGATCATGGCCTTCGGCTTCTCGCTCATCGGGACCTTCATCGTGCGCTCGGGCGTGATCACCTCGGTCCATGCCTTTGCCAACGATCCCGAACGCGGGGTCTTCATCCTGTTGATCCTTGCCGTCTTCATGGGCGGCGCGCTGACGCTGTTCGCCGCCCGCGCCCATGCGATGGAGGCGAAGGGCGTCTTCGCCATGGTCAGCCGCGAGAGCGCGCTGGTGGCCAACAACCTGCTGCTGGCGGTGTCGTCGCTTGTCGTCTTCGTCGGCACGATCTGGCCGCTGGTGGCCGAGATGTTCTTCGACCGCAAGCTGAGCGTGGGCGAACCCTTCTTCAACGCGGCCTTCTCGCCCTTCATGGTGGCCCTTGCGATGCTGTTGCCCGTGGGCGCGATGCTGCCGTGGAAGCGGGGCGATCTGGGGCGGACGGTGCGGCCGCTTGCGGGCCTTGCCGCGCTGTCGGTGGCGCTGGGCGCGCTGGTCTGGGCGATGCAGACGGGGCGGAGCGCGCTGGGGCCGGTGGGGGTGATCCTCGGCCTCTGGGTCGTGCTGGGCGCGGGCTTCGATCTGTGGTCGCGCACGGGGCGCGCCGGAGGGATGGCGGGGCGTCTGTCGCGTCTCGCGCGGCTGCCGCGTGCCGACTGGGGCAAGGCCACGGCGCATACGGGCCTTGGCATCACCGTCTTTGCCGTGGCCGCGATGCTGGCATGGAAGACCGAGGACATCCGCGTCGTGCAGGTGGGCGGGTCCTACCCGCTCGGCCCCTACGAGATCACGCTGGTCGACGTGCGCGAGGAGCAGGGGCCGAACTTCACCACGACCAAGGCCGAACTGCGCGTCATGCGCGACGGGGCCGAGGTGGCGGTGCTCTACCCCGAAAAGCGCATCTATCCGGTGGCGGGCATGCCCACGACCGAAGCCGCGATCGATTACGGCTTCTGGCGCGATGTCTATCTGGTAATCGGCGACCCGCAGGACAACGGCGGCTGGGCTGTCCGCAGCTATATCGAACCCTTTGCCAACTGGCTCTGGGCGGGCTGCATCATCATGTCGCTCGGCGGGCTTCTGTCGCTGACCGACCGGCGCTACCGCGTGGCCGCCGGTGCCCGCCGCGCCCCCGTGGCAGGGGTGCCCGCGGAATGAGACGGGCGCTCCTCCTCTCCGCGCTGCTGGCCCTGCTGCCGCTGGCCGCGCCCCCCGCGCTGGCCGTCCAACCCGACGAGATCCTGTCCGATCCCGCGCTCGAGGCGCGGGCGCGGGCGCTGTCCAAGGGGCTACGCTGCCTTGTCTGCCAGAACGAGAACATCGACGATTCCAACGCCCAGCTGGCCCGCGACCTGCGGATCGTGCTGCGCGAAAGGCTTGTCGCGGGCGACAGCGACGACGAGGCGGTGCAGTTCCTCGTGGACCGCTACGGCGAATATGTCCTGCTCAATCCCCGCCCGACGGGATCGAACATCGCGCTCTGGCTGGCGGGTCCGGCGATGCTGGTGCTGGGCGGGGGGATCGCGCTGGCCGCGCTGCGCCGCCGCGCGACCGCCCCTGCCGGCGCCGACCTCTCGGATGCCGAACGCGCCCGTCTGGCCGAACTTCTGAAGGACTGACGCAAGGTCGCGCTTTCCCCGTGCCCGCCGCGCTGTAACCTGCCGCGACAGGGCAGGGAGGGGCGCGCATGGTCTGGCAGACGATCACGGTGACGGAAGAGGGCGGGGTGGCGACGCTGGCGCTCAACCGGCCCGAGGTGATGAACGCGCTGTCCTCCACCCTGCGGCGCGAACTCCTTGCCGCGCTGCGCGACGTCGAAACCCGCGCCCGCGTGATCGTGCTGACGGGGACGGGCCGCGCCTTCTGTTCGGGGCAGGACCTGCAGGATGCGATGGCGCTGGGGCAGGACGATCTGGGCCGGATCCTGACCGAGGAATACGAGCCGCTCCTGATGGCCATCGCCGACTGCCCCGTGCCCACCATCGCCGCCGTGAACGGGGCGGCGGCGGGGGCGGGGGCGAATCTCGCGCTCGCCTGCGACGTTGTGATCGCCACGGAAAGCGCCAGCTTCATTCAGGCCTTCACGCGGATCGGCCTGATCCCCGATGCGGGCGGCACATGGTGGCTGCCGCGTCAGGTGGGCATGGCCCGCGCCATGGGGGCGGCGCTGTTTGCCGAAAGGATCACGGCGCGGCAGGCCGCCGACTGGGGGATGATCTGGGAAGCCGTGCCGGACGAGGGCTTTGCCGCCCATGTCGCCGCCCGCGCCGCAGCGCTGGCGCAGGGGCCGACGGCGGCCTACCGCCTGCTGAAGCAGGCGCTGCGCGCCTCGCCCGCCAACGACCTGCCCGCGCAACTGGCGCTCGAGGCGGATTTGCAGGGGCAGGCGGGGCGCACGGCCGATTTCCGCGAAGGGGTGGCGGCCTTCCTCGAAAAGCGCGCGCCGCGGTTTCAGGGGCACTAGCCTTCCGCGCGTCGCGCTTGCGCGCGCGCCCTCACCTGAGCTTCTTCCCCGTTGGGAGAGGGAGGGGTGAGGGGGCCTCAACACCCCCAAACACGATAGCAACCAGCCCCGCCGCAGGCGTCCCAGTCTCCCTCAGACCCCGCGCGCCAGTGCCGCGACGCCCGTCCGCGCCATCTCGCGCAGGCCCAGCGGGCGCATCAGGTCGGCGAAGGCGTCGATCTTTTCCGGCGTGCCGGTGATTTCGAAGACAAAGCTTTCCAGCGTCGAATCCACCACATTGGCGCGGAAGATCTCGGCCAGACGCAGCGCCTCGATCCGGTGCTCGCCCTTGCCCGCCACCTTGAACAGCGCCAGCTCGCGCTGCACGGCGGGACCTTCGGCGGTCAGGTCATGCACG
>JBEEOG010000362.1:0-4176 GCA_041191745.1 Pseudomonadota bacterium
CGGGGCTACTGGCAGGTCAGGGCGACCATCGCCGCAACGTCGCCTGACGCGTGCTTCGGCCGAGGATAAGATTTTTCTCCGAAAAATCTTAGGAAAGCCCCAGCACCCGCCGCAGATGGGCGACGGCCAGCGCGACGCCCGCCTCTCCCTGCCCGGCCGACGCCCTTGGCGCGGTTTGCGTCCACCACGGCGCGCCGCCATCGGCGAAACGCTCCATCGCCACCGTCTCGGGGGCGAGCGCCAGCATCAGGGCGGTCTCCCCCTCGCCCGCGTGATCGAAGGGAAAGACATCGTTCTTCGGGAAAAGCGCATGCAGGCGGATCCAGTTGAACGGGTCCTCACCCGCCGCGTGCCGGGCATAGTAGTCGTGCATCGCGCGGTCGCCCCACCAGCCCGCGCCGCGCGTGGCCTCCAGATGGCGGAAGATCGCGTTGCGCGCGGCAAGGCGGAAGGCAAGGTCGGTGGGCATGCCCTGCGCGATGTTCTCGGACTGGTGGTGGATCACGGCGTGGACGTTGCGGAACCCCGCCTTCAGCAGCGCGGCGCAGAGCCCTTCGAAGAACGGCACCAGCGCCGAGGCATCGACATGCAGTGTCGTGCCATGTTCCGGCCCCGCCACGGCATGGCTTGCCGCGCCATAGGCGAAGGGGGGCAGGACCACCACCTCGTCCCCCAGACGGTCGAGCACACCGGTCACCGCCAGCAGATCGACACCCGCCGGAAGATGCCCGCCGTGATGTTCCATCACCCCCAGCGGCAGGACCACGGGTGTGTTGGCCGCGATGGCCGCCTGCACCTGATCGGGGCGCATCCGGTCATAGCGCATCAGCCCGCACCCAGCGCATGCGCGATATCCTTCGTCTGCCGGTAGAGCGCCTTGAACAGCGGATACTGGCGGCGATAGGCGGGCACATCCTCGGGCTGGACGATCCGCGCCACGGGGTTCCATTCGGCGATCCGGTCGGGCGTGGCGTGGCCCGTGGCTATGGCGGCAAGGAAGGCGTCGCCGTAACTCGCCCCCACCGTCTTTTCGCAGACGACCTGCGGCACGCCCGCGAAATCCGATGTGGCCTGCATCCAGACCGCGTTCTTCGTGCCGCCCCCCACCGCCAGCACCCGCGTGGGGGCAGCCCCCAGTTCGGCACAGGTGTCCATCACATGGGCCGTGCCCGCGGCGATCCCTTCAAGCACCGCGCGGAACAGGTCGCCCCGCCCGTGGGTCAGGTCGAGGCCGAAGAACGCCCCCTTGGCGAGGGGATCATGGATCGGCGTCCGCTCGCCGCTGAAATAGGGCAGGCAGATCAGGCCCTTGGCCCCCTTGGGGCTGGCCTCGGCTTCCGCCGCCAGTGTGGCGAAATCGGCATCCCGCGCCAGCGTGTCGCGGAACCAGTGGGTCAGCGTGCCCGATGTGGCAAGCCCCGCCATCGAGGCGTGCATGCCCGGAAACAGCCACGGCGCATACCAGAGCCGCGGGTCGCGCACCGGATCGCCGGTGACCTGAATGATGAAGATGGTGGAGCCATACATCATCATCATCTCGCCCGGATGGCGGACGCCGACGCTGACCGCCTCGGCCGCCGCGTCGATGGTGCCCACGGTGACGGGCGTGCCTTCCGCCAGCCCCGTCTCGGCCGCCGCCGCCGCCGTCACATGGCCCGCGATCTCGGTCGACCAGCGCAGGGCGGGCAGCTTTTCGAGCGGCAGGATGTCGGGGGCCAGCGCATCGGTCCAGCACAGGCGGTTCACGTCATAGAGGGGCGAGAAATTGGCCGCCGTGTAATGGTCGATCACATATTCGCCCGTCAGCTTCCATGTGATGTAGCTGGTCGATGTCAGCACCTTTGCCGTGCGGGCATAGAGGTCGGGCCGCGTCTCCTTCAGCCACAGGATCTTTGGCCCGACGGATTGCGAGGTCAGCGCATTGCCGCAGACATCCATGATCCGCTCGGCCCCGATCTCGGCCGTCAGGCGGTCGATCTGTGCGGCGGCGCGGGTGTCCACACCGTAAAGGACGCCGTTCATCAGGGGCGCACCGGCGGCATCGACGGGCAGCATGCAGGGGCCGATGGCGCTGGCCGCGATGCCCGTGATGCGGCGCGGGTCGCCGCCCCAGTCCTTCAGGATCGTGCGGGTGATGCGGACGAAATCGCCCCACCAGTCCTGTTCCGCGTCATGTTCCGCCCAGCCCGCGCGCGGCACCTGCATCCGGTGCGGGTGGCTGGCGCTGGCAAGGATCGTGCCTTCGGCATCCACCAGCACGCCCTTGGATTCGAAGGTTCCGATATCGATGCCCAGCGTGCAGGTCATGGCGTCACCTGTTCAGGTCGAAATCCGGCCCGATCCGCGCCAGCGCGGCATCGATGAGGTCCACAAGGGCGGCCACATCGGCGGGGTCCACGACTTCCAGCGCGGAATGGGTGTAGCGCATCGGGAACCCGACATCGAGGCAGGCCACCCCCTGATCGCCCATGAACTGGATATAGCTCAGGTCCGTGAGCGCGCCGGTATGGGCCGACCGCTGCAGGGGCTGGCCCAGCGCGCTGGCCGTCTCCTCCATCAGACCCACCAGTGCGGGATGGGGGATGACCCCGTTCAGCGTGCCGCGCCCGTGGAAGGAATAGAGGCTGATCCCCGCCCCGCCGCCCAAGGTGACCTCGCCCCGATGGGTCATGTCGGGCGTGTCGCAGGCCAGAAGCAGGTCGATCTGCAAGGCAATCGCGGGCATCAGGGCGGTCGCGGCGGGCAGGACGCCGCGCAGGTTGTATTCCTCTTGCACCGACCAGACGAGGTGGACGGTCGGCCCCTCTGCCCGCCCGCGCAGCCGTTCGGCCAAGAGGACCAGCGCCGCGCAGCCCGCGCGGTCGTCGATGCTGGTGCCTGCGATGCGGCCATTGGCCAGCGTCATCGCATGGGGGCGGTAGACCACGGGATCGCCGATGCGGACGCCTGCCGCCTCGGCCTCGGCCTTCGATGCGAAGCCCGCATCGACGTAAAGCTCGGCATAGGGGACGACGCGGTATTTCTCCTCGGGCGTGGTGGCGTGATGGCTTTTGTTGGCGATCACGGCGGGCAGGTCGCCCGCGCGGGTGCAGAGCAGCACCGCCTGCGCCGCCAGCGCGCGTTCGGGCACGCCGCCCAGCCGTTCCAGCCGGATCAGGCCGGAGGCTTCGATCTTGCGGACCACGAAGCCCAGCTGGTCCATATGGGTAAAGACCATGACGGGCGGCGCGGCGGGGTCACCTTCGATCGAGGCGACAAGATTGCCAAGCCGGTCCGTCCGGTGCGCGATGCCAAGGCTGTCCAGATCGGCCGCGATGCGCGCGCGGATGCGCCCCTCGTGCCCCGACAGGCCGGGGATCAGCATGTAGTCGCGGATCAGCGCGGCAAGCTCCATCAATACCCCCGCGCCGCGCGGACGCGGTCCATGAAATCCTTGGCGCGGTCGGCATCCACCTTGGCCCATGTGTCGCCATCGACCTTCAGCGCCGATCCCACCACGCAGCCGTCCGCCACGCGCAGCACATCGGCCACGGTGGCATGTTTCACGCCCGTATTGGCCAGCACGGGGGTCTTCGGCAGCACCCGCTTGACGGCTTCGAGGTCCGTCATCGCCGCCGCCTCGCCCGTGATCGCGCCCGACACCAGCACCGCATCGGGAATGGACGAAAACACCGCCGAGCGCGCCCGATCGGGCAGGCTGCGCGGGTCGAGACTGCCCGCAAACTCGGCCGACACGTTGTAGAGAAGCGCGCAGCCCGTATTCCCGAGCCGCGCACGATAGCGTTGCGCCGCGCCTGCATCGGGGGCCCAGACGCCCATGTCGCTGGCATAGGTGCCGGTAAAGATCTCGCGCAGGAAGGCCGCGCCCGTCGCGGCGGCCAAGGCGACGGAGGCCATCGGGTCCCACAGCACGTTCACGCCGAAAGGCACGGTGATCTCGTCCCGCAGGCGGCCCACGACATAGGCCATCGTCGCCGTCGATGCCGTGTCCACCTTCAACTCGTAGGGGCGGTCATTCTCGTTGCCGAACATCACCGCATCGACCCCCGCCGCCTGAAGCGCGCGCAGGTCGTCGCGGGCGTCGGCGATGATCCCCTCCACCCCGCGCCCCGCGTCGTGCAGCGGCGTGCCGGGCAAGGCGCCCAGATGGACCATGGCGATCACGGGCTTTCTTTG
>JBEEOG010000363.1:0-3876 GCA_041191745.1 Pseudomonadota bacterium
CAGGCCGAAGCCGAGGCCGCCGCCCGCGCTGCCGAGGAAGCCGCCGCCGCCGCTGCTGCCGCCGAGGCGGAAGCCGCCGCGCAGGCCGAGGCCGAAGCCGCCGCCCGCGCCGCCGAAGAAGCCGCCGCCGCTGCTGCCGCCGAGGCGGAAGCCGCCGCGCAGGCCGAAGCCGAGGCCGCCGCCCGCGCCGCCGAAGAAGCCGCCGCCGCCGCTGCCGCCGAGGCGGAAGCCGCCGCGCAGGCCGAAGCCGAAGAAGCCGCCGCCGCCGAGGAGGCTGCCCCCGCCGAGGCCCCCGCCGATACGGCCGTCGGGGAAGCTTCCGCTGGCGAAGGCGTGGAAGACCCCGCGCTGGACGAGGCGATGGAGCAGCTTCTGACCGAAGAGCCCGCGCCGGAGGCCCCTGCCGAGGCGACCGAAGCGCCGACCGAAGAAGCCCCGGCCGAAGCCCCCGTGACGCAGGACGCCCCCGCCACCGAAGCGACCGAAGCCCCCGCGACGGAAGACGTCCCCGCCGATGCCGCGGGCGACACCCCGGCCGAGGCACCGGTGGTCGAGATCGTCCCGATCGACACGACCGAGGCCGTGCCGGAAGACCAGATCGCCCCCGCGCCCGTGACGGACGAGGCGGTGGAGTCGGTGCTGGACCTGATGGCAGCGCCCCCCGCGACCGAGGCCCCCGCCGACGGCACGGCGACCGCGACGGCGACCGAACCCGCCCCCGCGCCGGCCCCCGTCGCGGCCGTGTCGGCCGATCCCGCCGCCCCCGCGCCCGCGCCGGAAACGGTCACCGTCACCAAGGTGACCGAGGAAACGGCGCGCTCCTCGTCCGAGGAATTCGCCACCTCGGCGGCGGCGACGGCCAATCCCGCCCCTGCGGCGACACTCGTGCAGCCGCAAGAGGATGACGGCCTGTCCGACCTTGAGAAGGCGGGCCTCGTCGTGCTGGGCGCGCTGGCCGTGGGCGCGCTGATCAATGCCGCGACCAAGGACCGTGTCGTCGCCAATACGGGCGACCGCGTGATCGTGGAACGCGGCACGGGCGATTATGTCATCTACAAGGATGACGACACGCTGCTGCGCCGCCCCGGATCGACGGTGCGGACCGAAACCTTCCGCGACGGATCGACCCGCACCACGGTGCAACGCGCCGATGGCACGCAGGTCGTCACCATCCGCGACGCGACGGGCCGCGTGCTGCGCCGCGCGACCTATGACAGCCTTGGCCGCGAGATCGTGCTGATCGACGATCTGGTGCGCGAGGAACGGGTGATCGTCTCTGACCTGCCGCCGCCGCGCGCGCGCGTCATCTCGATCTCGGGATCCGAGGAGGAGGCGCTTCTCAAGGCGCGCATGGCCGCGCTGGATGCCGAGGCGCTGGGCCGGACCTTCTCGCTCCGCCAGATCCGCGAGATCCGCGAGGTCCGCCAACTGGCCGCCACGATCGACGTGAACAACATCACCTTCGATTCGGGCTCTGCCGCGATCAAGGCCAGCGAGGCGGAAGAACTGGCCGCGCTCGGCCGGTTCATCAGCGCGCTGATCCGCGACAACCCGCGCGAGATGTTCCTGATCGAAGGCCATACCGATGCGGTGGGGTCGGCGGCGTCGAACCTTGCGCTGTCGGACCGGCGCGCGGAATCGGTGGCGCTGGCGCTGACCGAATATTTCGGCGTGCCGCCGGAAAACATGGTCGTCCAAGGCTATGGCGAGTCGGAGTTGCGCGTGAACACGCAGGCCGACGAACGCCAGAACCGCCGCGTCGCGGTGCGGGTGGTCACGCCTCTGCTGCAGACCGCCCAGCGCTAGGCTTGATCGGGATCAAGGCACGGGCGGCCCCGCCCGTGGAACAATGCAGGCACGGGCGGGGCCGTTCTCCCTCGGCTCCCGCCCCGCCCGTGCCCGCCGCCCCTCCCTGCGCGGCGGGGCCGGACAGGCGCCGTGGGCCTCCCTCCCGCGGCGCTTTTTCGTCTCTGCCACCTTTTGCCAGTGGCGGGCGCTTTGCCCTGACGGTTAAGCTCGGGGGCAGGGAAACGGAGGCGAGACATGCCCGCATCGCATGACGACATCCCCGCCATCGCGCTGGACTGGCACCGCGCGGGCGCGGGCGCGGCACTGGCGACGGTGGTGGAGACATGGGGTTCGGCCCCGCGGCAGGCGGGCAGCCAGCTGGCCGTGTCGGGCAAGGGCGAGATCATGGGCTCCGTCTCGGGCGGATGCGTCGAGGGCGCCGTTGTGACCGAGGCGCTGGCGGCGATGGCCGACCGCACCCCGCGCCTTCTGACCTTCGGCGTCAGCGACGAGACGGCCTTTGCCGTGGGGCTGGCCTGCGGCGGCACGATCCGCGTGCTGGTCGAACCCGTGGGTGCGGGCGCGCAGGCCCTGCCCGAGGCGATGCTCGCCGATCTGGTCGCCGCGCGGGCGGAAAAGCGGGCGGTGGGCATGGTGACGCGGCCCGAGGACTGGTCGCGCGCGCTGCTGCCCGCAGGTGCGGATGCGGCGGTCGACGCCCGTCTGCGCGCCGACCGGTCGGGGATGGAGGAGGATGGCCGCTTCATCGCCGTCCACAACCCGCCGCTCAGGCTGGTCATCGTGGGGGCGGTCCATATCGCGCAGGCGCTGATCGCCATCGCGCGGACCTGCGGCTATGACTGCACGCTCATCGACCCGCGTTCCGCCTTCGGCTCGGCCGCGCGCTTCCCGGGCGAGACGATCCTCGAGGACTGGCCGGACGAGGCGCTGGAGGCGCTGGCCCCCGATGCGCGCACGGCGATCGTGACGCTGACGCATGACCCCAAGCTCGACGATCCGGCGATCCGCTTCGCGCTTTCCTCGCCCGTCTTCTACCTTGGCTGTCTGGGGTCGCCCAAGACCCATGCGAAGCGGATGGAACGGCTGCGCGCGGCGGGCTTCACCGAGGCGCAACTGGCCCGCATCCACGCGCCCGTGGGGCTGGCCATCGGGGCCAAGACGCCGGCCGAGATTGCCGTCTCGGTCATGGCGCAGGTCACGCAGGCGCTGAGGCAGGGCTGATGCGCTTCGGCGAGGTGCCAACCGAAGCGGCCGAGGGGGCGATCCTTGCCCATTCCGTGCCGCTGGAGGGCGGACGGTTCCGCAAGGGGCTGGTGCTCACGGCGGCGGATGTGGTGGCGCTGACGGCGGCGGGCGTGGCGCGGGTCGCCGTGGCGCGGCCCGATCCGGGCGACGTGGCCGAGGATGCCGCCGCCGCCGCCCTTGCCGCGGCGCTCGTCCCCGATCCGGCGGCGGCGGGGCTGGCGGTGGGGGCGGCCTTTACGGGGCGCGTGAACCTGAACGCCACGGGGGCGGGGATCGTCGAGATGGACGCCCGCGCCATCCACCGGATGAACCTGATCGATCCGTCGATCACGCTGGCCACGCTGCCGCCCTTCCAGCGGGTGGCGGCGGGGATGCTGGTGGGCACGGTCAAGATCATCTCTTACGCCGTCTCGGGCGCGGCCTTGCAGGCCGCCTGTGCGGCGGCGCGCGGGGCGATCCGCATCCGCCCCGTCGCGCTGCGCGACGCGGGGCTGGTGCTGACCGAGGTGGCCGGACAGGACCGCAAGCTTGCCGCCAAGGGCCGCCGCGCGATCGAGGCGCGGCTGGCGGCGCTGGGGATGCGCCTGAGCGGGGTCGAGGTCGTGGCCCATGACGCCCGCGCCATCGCCGCGGCGCTGGGGCGCGTGGGGGGCGGGATGGCGCTGATCCTGACCGGCTCGGCCACCTCCGACCTGCACGACACCGCGCCCGAGGGCGTGCGTCTGGCGGGCGGGACGGTGGCGCGCTTCGGCATGCCCGTGGACCCCGGCAACCTGCTGTTCCATGGCCGGATCGGCGCGCGCCCCGTGATCGGCCTGCCGG
>JBEEOG010000364.1:0-3338 GCA_041191745.1 Pseudomonadota bacterium
GCCACCCCTGCCGCGCGGTCGCCCGCGCGCCCCAGAAGCACGGTCTTGGGCCCTGCGGCCCGCGCCATCACCGCACGGCGGGCGGGGCCGATCCCCGCCTCGTCCCAGAGCGCGTCGGCGATGCCGAGCGGGGGCCAATGGGCAAAGGCCGCAAGCGGCGGCAGGTCCGGCGCGGCCAGCGCCGCGACGGGGGCGGCATAGGCAAGGACGGGGTCCTTCACGCGGTAGCCACGCGCGGCCAGCGCATCGTCAAGCGCGCGGTCCTGCGGCCAGACCTGAAAGAGCGGGGCCTGCCCCAGCGCGGCCATCGCGGCCTCGGCGCGGTCGATGTCGCCCTCGGCCAGCGGGCCATGCAGGGTCGCGGCCGAGACGCGCTGCCCGCCGCCCTGTCCGTCGCGGATCGTCCACGGCCCCAGTGCCGCGCGCGCGGCGGGGGGCCATGTCGCATCCGTCAGGGCAGGAAGGTCGGTCATCCGAACAGCGCGGCCAGCCGCGACATGGCCTGATCGATCCGCCCCGCATCGGTTCCGCGGATGACGAGGTTGGTGCCATGCGCCCCGTTCTGCAGGAAGGGATAGGAGCCCATCGACAGGTCGGGATAATCGGCTGCCAGCGCGGCGAAGGGGCCGGCGATCTCGCCCTCGCCCCGGTTCACGCGCAGGGATTGCGACAGAAGCGGCGCGCCGCCCGTCAGGGTGGGGATCACGCCTGCCAGCATCGCCTCGAAGATGTTGGGCACGCCCGCCATGACATGCACGTTGCCGATCGTGAAGCCCGGCGCGGTCGAGATCGGGTTGTCGATCAGCACGGCCCCGTCGGGGATGCGCGCCATGCGCTGGCGGGCCTCGTTGAAGGGCAGGCCCGCGCGGTCGTAATGGGCCTGCAGACGCGCCATCGCATCGGCGCGGTGGGTGATCGCCACGCCGAAGGCCGCGGCGATGGCATCGGCGGTGATGTCGTCATGGGTGGGGCCGATCCCGCCCGAGGTGAAGACATGGTCATGCGTCGCGCGCAGGGCGTTCACGGCGGCGACGATGGCCGCGTGATCGTCGGCCACGACCCGCGCCTCGGCCAGACGGATGCCGTGTTCGGTCAGCCGCTGCGCCAGATGGTGCATGTTCGAATCGCGCGTGCGCCCCGACAGGATCTCGTCCCCGATCACAAGCATGGCGGCGGTGGGGTTGGTCATCGGCGGCTCCTTCTTTGCGGCTTCGCAGGGTATAGGTCGGCGCGGGGGGATTCAAACCCCTGCGACGACCGTACGCCCCCTCTGGCCTTCGGGGCGGGCTTCCCCTAATTAGGGGCAAAACGGCAAGGATCTTCCGGTGGACGACACGCGCGGGCGCATCACGAAGGACGGTATCCGCATCTACGAGGATGCGGATTTCGCGGGCATGGCTGCCGCGGGGCGGGTTGCCGCCGAAATCCTCGACATGGTCGCGCCGCTGGTCGTGCCGGGGGCGACGACGGCGGCCATCGACGATTTCATCCGCGAAGAGATCGCCCGCCGCGGCGTGGTGTCGGCCACCATCGGCTACAAGGGCTATCAGCACGCCAGCTGCATCAGCGTGAACCATGTGGTCTGCCACGGCATCCCGGGCACCAAGGTGCTGGCGGATGGCGACATCCTGAACGTCGATGTCACGGTGATCGTGGACGGCTGGTTCGGCGACACCTCGCGCATGTATGTGGCGGGCGCGCTGGGCCGCAAGGCGGAACGTCTGATCGAGGTGACGCACGAGGCGCTGATGCGCGGCATCGCCGCCGTGAAGCCGGGCAACACCTTCGGCGACATCGGCCACGCCATCCAGACCTATGTCGAAGCCAACCGCATGAGCGTGGTGCGCGATTTCTGCGGCCACGGGCTGGGCCGCGTCTTCCACGCGCCGCCGAACGTCCTGCATTACGGCCGCGCGGGAACGGGGCCGGTGCTCGAGGAAGGGATGTTCTTCACCATCGAGCCGATGGTGAACCTTGGCCGCCCCGAGACAAAGGTTCTGGCCGATGACTGGACCGCCGTGACGCGGGACAAGTCGCTGTCGGCGCAGTTCGAACATTCCGTGGGCGTGACGGCCACGGGATGCCAGATCTTCACCCTCTCGCCCGCGGGCAAGTTCCACCCGACGTGGTGACGGCGGGCCCGCGTCCGTGCGGGCGGCGCTGCGCGCGACCTCAGACCCAGTCGCCCGAGAAATCCTTGGGCACCAGCAGGTTGTGGCGGCCGAGGTTCCTGACATCCCGCTCGCCGCACAGCGCCATCGAGGTGTCGAGTTCCTTTCGCAGGATGTCCAGCGCCTTGGTCACCCCCGCCTCGCCCATCGCGCCGAGGCCATAGACCCAGGACCGCCCGATCATCGTGCCTTTCGCCCCCATCGCCAGCGCCTTGAGCATGTCCTGACCCGACCGGATGCCGCTGTCCATCCAGACCTCGGTCCGGTCGCCCACGGCATCGAGGATGCGGGGCAGCATCCGGATCGACGAAAGCGCCCCGTCGAGTTGCCGCCCCCCGTGGTTCGACACGACGATGGCATCGGCCCCGACCGACAGCGCCTTTTTCGCATCCTCCTCGTCGAGGATGCCCTTCAGGATCACCTTGCCGCCCCACATCCGGCGGAACTCGGCGATGCGGTCCCAGTCGAGCGTCAGATCGAAGGCCTCGGCCGTCCATGACGACAGCGAGGACGGGTCCGACACCCCCTTGGCATGGCCCACGATGTTGCCGAAGAAGCGGCGCTTCGTCTGCAGCATCTCCCATCCCCAGTGCACCTTGGTCATCATGTCGGCGATGGATTTGGCGGTGAATTTCGGCGGGGCAGAGAGGCCGTTCTTCAGGTCCTTGTGCCGCTGGCCAAGGATCTGCAGATCCACCGTGATCACGATGGCCGAACAGTTCGCCGCGCGGGCGCGGTCGAACAGGCGGCGCATGAAATCGTCATCCCGCAGCGTGTAGACCTGAAACCAGAAGGGCTTGGTCGTGTGGGCGGCCACATCCTCGATCGAACAGATGGACATGGTGGACAGCGTGAAGGGCACGCCGAACTTTTCCGCCGCGCGGGCGGCCTTGATCTCGCCATCCGCCCTTTGCATGCCGGTCAGCCCGACGGGGGCCAGCGCCGTGGGCATCGCCACCTTTTCGCCGATCATCGTGCTTTCGGTCGTGCGCCCCGACATGTCCACCGCGATGCGCTGGCGCAGGCGGATATCGGCGAAATCCGAGACATTCTCGCGGAAGGTCTGCTCGGTATAGCTGCCGCTTTCGCAGTAGTCATAGAACATGCGCGGGGTGCGGCGGCGGTGCAGGCGTTTGAGGTCGTCGATGCAGGTGATGACGGGCATGG
>JBEEOG010000365.1:0-3783 GCA_041191745.1 Pseudomonadota bacterium
TTTCCAGCCACAAGGCACCTTCAAGGTCCAGATAGTTGGTCGGTTCGTCCAGAAGCAGATAATCCGGCTGGGCGAAGAGCACCCCCGCCAGCGCCACCCGCATCCGCCACCCGCCCGAGAAGTCGGAACAGGGGCGCAACTGCGCCTCAGGCTCGAACCCCAGCCCCTTCAGGATGGCCGAGGCGCGGCCTTCCGCGCTCCAGGCGTCGATATCGGCAAGGCGCGACTGGATGTCGGCGATGCGGTGGGGATCGGTCGCGACCTCCGCTTCCGCCATCAGGGCGCTGCGTTCGGTGTCGGCGGCGAGCACGGTATCCAGAAGCGAGGTTGATGACGACGGCACCTCCTGCGCCACACCGCCGATCCGCGCGCGGGCGGGCAGCGTGATCGCGCCGCCTTCCAGCGACAATTCGCCCCGGATCAGGCGGAACAGCGTGGTCTTGCCCGCGCCATTGCGCCCGACAAGACCGACCTTGTGGCCGGTGGGAATGGTGGCCGAGGCCCCTTCGAACAGGGGGCGGCCTTCGACGGAATAGGTGATGTCATCGATGCGCAGCATGGCGCAGGGCTTGCCCGATGCGGGGGCTGTCGTCAACGTGCATCGGTCGCGCCCGGGCGCTTGTCAGCCGCCGCTCAGGCAACCTTGCTGCGGGAAAAGCCCGCGTCCAGCGCATCGGTCGCCGTGTCCGGCTGCGAAGGGGCCGTCAGGGCGAAATCAAACCCGCCCCGCTGCGTCGAACCGATCCGGGCGGTCACGGCTGGCCCCGGGGCCGGGGCCGGGGCCGCTTTGGCCACGGTGACGGGCGCCGCCTCCATCCCGGGCAGGGACGGTTCATCCACCTGGAAGAAGCGCATCGTATCGGACAGCATGTCGGCCTGGCTCGCCAATTCCTCGGCGCTGGCGGCAAGCTGTTCCGAGGCGGAGGTGTTGGACTGCGTCACCTGTTCCAACTGCCGCACCGCCTGCGTGATCTGCGCGGCCCCGATGCTCATCTCGCGCGAGGACAGCGAAATTCCGGCGACAAGGGCCGAGGTCCGCTCGATGTCCGGGACCAGCACGCCCAGGCGCTGTTCGGCGGACCGGGCCGACCGTGCCGTCGCCCCCGACAGGGCCGAGATTTCTGCCGCCGCCGCTTGGCTGCGTTCGGCCAGTTTGCGCACCTCGCCCGCCACGACGGCAAAGCCGCGCCCATGCTCGCCCGCCCGCGCCGCCTCGACCGCGGCGTTCAGGGCCAGAAGGTCGGTCTGCCGCGCGATTTCCTGCACCACCATGATCTTGTCGGAAATGGTCTGCATCGCCCCCACGGCATCGGCCACGGCAGCGCCGCTGCCCCGCGCGTCAATGGCGGATTTCGCCGCGCTGCGTTCTGTTTCGGCGGCATTGCTGGCGCTGAGCATGATGTTCGAGGTCATCTGTTCGATCGAGGCCGAGGTTTCCTCGGTCGAGGCCGCCTGTTCCATCGCGCCCTGTGACAGTTCTTCCGCCGTCGCGGCCAGTTGCGCGCTTCCGGCGGCGATGTTGCGCACCGCGCCCATCACATTGCCGACGACGTCCCGCAGGTTGATCACCATCTCGTTCACCGCGCGCAGGACGTCGGTGATCTCGTCATTGCCGCGCAGGTTGGCGGTGCGGCGCAGATCACCCTGCGAGACACGGCCCGTCATGCGCCGGGCGGCGCGCAGGCCGCGGTTGATCGAATGGATGATGGCCCAGGCGGCGGCGATCCCGGTCAGCAGCGCCAGCGCCGCCGCCGCGACCGAAATGGTGCGCGCCTGGCGATAGGCGGCGTCCGACAGGTCGCGGTCCATCTCCATCCGCTCGTCCAGATGCAGCGTCAGCGCGTCCATCGCCGTGACGGTGGCGGCGAATTGGCGTTCTTCGGCCTCATCCAGCAGGGCCGCCGCCCCGGTCGTGTCGCCCTTGGCGTGCAGGTCAAGCGCCTTGTCCGACATCTCGGCCAGTGCCTTGTGCGCGTCGATGTAGCTCTTGAGCAAGGGTTGCGCATCGGCATCGATCAGCGGTGTCAGGCTGGAAATCGCGGCATCGAGTTCCTGTTCCGTCGTGGCGCGGTCGCGGGCGAGGTCGGCCTCATCCGCCACGCGGATCACGGAAAGCGCCTCGCGCAGGATGGCCTGAGTCATCACCTCGTCGCGGTTCAGGTCCGCGACGAAGCGGATCGCCTCGGCATCCTGATCGACGATGCGGTCAAGCCGTTCGTTCGCCTGCTTCAATTCCCATAGGCAGAGCGCCAGCGCCCCCAGCGACAGGGCAAAGACAAGGGCGAAGGCACCGATCAGCCGCGCGCGAATGGTCAATCTCATTTTTTAACGATTTCCTTGCCCTGATTGCGCGCCAAGTGACCGCCACTCCGGCGAAATCCGGAGGGCGGGTGGCGCGCGATGGCCTGCACCCGAATGCTATAACGATGCCGTTAGCGCGGGTTTTAGCTTTGGCATCCTATGCGGAAGGATAGAGGTCGGGGCGGATCAGGCGCCCCAGACGCGGCGCAGCGCGGCGATCCAGTTGGCCCAGGCCAGCTTTTGGATCAGCGCCGCATCATACCCGTGCCGCGACAGCGCCGCCAGCAGCGCGGGCAGGCCCGCGACATCGCCGATCCCCTGCTGCACCGTCGCACCGTCGAAATCAGAGCCGAAGCCGACATGATCTTCGCCCAGCCGGTCGATCAGGTGATCCAGATGGCGCAGCACCGGGTCCCAGCCGATGGCGGGGTCGCGGCGGCCATCCTCACGCAGGAAGACGGTGGCGAAGTTCAGGCCGACCATGCCGCCGCTGTCGCGGATCATCCCCAACTGCCGATCCGTCAGGTTGCGGCTGGAGGGGGTGACCACATGGGCGTTGGAATGGGTGGCAATCAGCGGCGCGTCCGACAGGCGGGCCACATCGTCAAACCCCTTTTCGTTCAGATGCGACAGGTCGATCAGGATGCGCAGGGCGTTGCATTCCTTGACCAGCCGCTTGCCCGCCGCGGTCAGTCCGGCCCCGGTGTCCGGGCTTGAGGGGTAGGCGAAGGGCACGCCTTCGCCAAAGACGGTCGGGCGGCTCCACACCGGGCCGAGCGAGCGCAGGCCCATGGCGTGAAAGGCGTGAAGCGCGTCGCAGCCTTCGTCGATGGCCTCGGCGCCCTCCATGTGCATGACGCCTGCGATGACGTTTTCCGCGCGGGCGGCCTCGATCTCCGCCGCCGTGCGGCAAAGGCGGAAGGCCCCCTCGGACGCCCGTTCCATCCACATCAGATGCGCGGCCATGGCCAGCGCCATGGGTTGCGCGGTGGTCAGGGGCACCGGGGCGGGCAGGGGCAGGGCATAGGGCGGCGCGTCCATCCGCCGCTCCACCTCGGCCGGGTCCCCTTCCATGGGCGAGGGGACATAGATCGCGAACATGCCGCCCGCAAAGCCGCCCTTTTGCATCCGGGGCAGGTCGAGATGGCCGCTGCGGTCACAGCCCTTCCAGATCGCCTCGCGCCGTTCGGGGGCGAGGAAGAGGCGCAGGAGGATGTCGTTATGGCCGTCAAAGACTGGGATCATGGCGCACCTTGGACCGTGTCAGCGCAGCCTGCCATGGGTGGGCGGCGGGGGGAAGGGGGAGCGGCAGGCGCGACGCCGCATCGGGCGGAAAAGGAAAGGCACTGCCTTTCCCCGCCCGCGTGACCACCTTTCCGCTCTCGCGTTCCGTTAGACCGACAGAGGCCAGCGCCGGCCATCGGTGGGCGACGGAGGGAATGGGGCTGTCGTCTGTGCCACTGACTGGCCTGAGGCTGCATC
>JBEEOG010000366.1:0-3772 GCA_041191745.1 Pseudomonadota bacterium
CATGATGGCCCTTGGCGCACCGGCATGGGCGGATATGGAGGCGGCGAAAGCCTTCCTCGACGCCGAAATCGGCGATCTGTCGACGCTGAGCCGCGCCGATCAGGAAGCCGAGATGCAGTGGTTCATCGACGCCGCCCAGCCCTTCGCGGGGATGGAGATCAAGGTGGTGTCCGAAACGATCACCACCCATGAATACGAGGCCAAGGTGCTGGCCCCGGCCTTCACCGCGATCACCGGCATCAAGGTCACCCATGACCTGATCGGCGAAGGCGACGTGGTGGAGAAGCTGCAGACGCAGATGCAGTCGGGCGAGAACATCTATGACGCCTACATCAACGATAGCGACCTGATCGGCACGCACTGGCGCTACCAGCAGGTGCGCAACCTGACCGACTGGATGGCGGGCGAAGGCGCGTCGGTGACGAACCCGAACCTCGACATCGCCGACTTCATCGGCACCAAGTTCACGACCGCGCCGGACGGCAAGCTGTACCAGCTGCCCGACCAGCAGTTCGCGAACCTCTACTGGTTCCGCTACGACTGGTTCAACGACGAAAAGACCAAGGCGGATTTCAAGGCGGCCTACGGCTATGACCTTGGCGTGCCGCTGAACTGGTCCGCCTACGAGGACATCGCGGAATTCTTCACCGGCCGCGACATGAGCTATCTGGGCGGTCCGACCAAGGTCTATGGCAACATGGACTACGGCAAGAAGGACCCCTCGCTGGGCTGGCGCTACACCGACGCGTGGATGTCGATGGCCGGCATGGGCGACGTGGGTGAACCGAACGGCCTGCCGGTCGACGAATGGGGCATCCGCGTGGACGAGAACAGCCGTCCCGTCGGCAGCTGCGTCGCCCGTGGCGGCGCGACCAACGACGCGGCGGCGGTCTATGCCGTGACCAAGGCGATCGAATGGCTGCAGAAGTACAGCCCCGCCGAAGCACAGGGCATGACCTTCGGCGAAGCCGGTCCCGTCCCCGCGCAGGGAGAGATCGCCCAGCAGATGTTCTGGTACACCGCCTTCACCGCCGACATGGTCAAGGAAGGTCTGCCCGTGATGAACGAGGACGGCACGCCCAAGTGGCGCATGGCCCCCTCGCCCCACGGCGCCTACTGGCAGGATGGCATGAAGGTCGGCTATCAGGACGTGGGCTCGTGGACGCTGATGCAGTCCACCCCCGTGGACCGCGCGCAGGCCGCATGGCTTTACGCGCAGTTCGTGACGTCGAAGACCGTGGACGTGAAGAAATCGCACGTCGGCCTGACCTTCGCGCGGGAATCGACGATCCAGCACCAGTCCTTCACCGACCGCGCGCCGAAACTCGGCGGTCTGATCGAGTTCTACCGCAGCCCCGCCCGCGTGCAGTGGTCGCCCACGGGCACCAACGTGCCGGACTATCCGAAGCTGGCGCAGCTGTGGTGGCAGAACATCGGCGACGCCATGTCGGGTGCCAAGACCCCGCAGGAAGCGCTCGATGCCCTCTGCGAGGCGCAGGAGGACGTGCTTGAGCGTCTGGAGCGTGCCGGCGTTCAGGGCGACATCGGCCCGAAGATGAACGAGGAGCAGGATCCGCAGTTCTGGATCGACCAGCCCGGCTCGCCCGTGGGCAAGCTGGAGAACGAGAAGCCGCAGGGCGAGACGATCTCCTATGACGAGCTGATCAAGTCCTGGCAGCAGGGCTGATCCGCAGGATCGCAACGGGGGGCGGCGTGGCTGACGCGCCGCCCCCTTCCTGTCTTTCACGGACACTCGCAGGCTTGATGCCGCCACGGCGCGCCCGGGGCTTGCGGTTCAGCCGCCGCTCGGGCGAGTGTCTCTGCCAGACAGGACGACACGGGACAGAACAAAAGGGACGGGCCGATGACCCATATCCTTGCCATCGATCAGGGCACGACCTCTTCGCGCGCGATCATCTTCGATCGGGGCCTGCGCGTCGTGGCCAGCGCGCAAGAGGAGTTTCCGCAGCACTATCCGCAATCGGGCTGGGTGGAACATGACCCGTCGGACCTCTGGGCCACGGTGGCGGGCACGGCGCGGGCGGCGATCGAGAAGGCGGGGATCGGCGCCGACAGCATCGCCGCCATCGGCATCACCAACCAGCGCGAGACGGTGCTGATCTGGGACCGCGCGACGGGCGAGCCGATCCACCGCGCCATCGTCTGGCAGGACCGCCGCACGGCGGACACCTGCGAGGCGCTGCGCGCCGCGGGGCACGAGCCGATGATCACCGCCCGCACGGGGCTGCTGCTCGACCCCTATTTTTCGGGCACCAAGATCAAGTGGCTTCTGGACCACGTTCCCGGCGCGCGGGACCGTGCCAAGCGCGGCGAACTTGCCTTCGGCACCGTCGACAGCTTCCTGATCTGGAAGCTGACGGGGGGCCGCGTCCACGCGACCGATGCCACCAATGCCGCGCGGACGCTGGTCTACAACATTGCGCGCGGCGAATGGGATGCCGAGATCTGCGCCCTTCTCGACATCCCGATGGCCCTTCTGCCCGAGGTGAAGGACTGCGCCGCGAACTACGGCACGACGCGGCCCGATCTCTTTGGCCGCGCGATCCCGATCATGGGCGTGGCGGGCGACCAGCAGGCCGCGACCGTGGGGCAGGCCTGTTTCGCGCCCGGCATGATGAAATCGACCTATGGCACGGGCTGCTTCGCGCTGCTGAACACGGGCGCGGACATGGTGCCGTCGAAGAACCGCCTGCTGACCACCATCGCCTACCGGCTGGACGGGAAGACGACCTATGCGCTGGAAGGGTCGATCTTCATCGCGGGGGCCGTGGTGCAATGGTTGCGCGACGGGCTGAAGATCATCCGCGAGGCGAAGGAGACCCAGCCCCTTGCCGATCAGGCCGACCCCACGCAGGACGTGGTGCTGGTTCCCGCCTTCACCGGCCTTGGCGCGCCCTATTGGCGGCCCGACTGCCGGGGCGCGGTGTTCGGGCTGACGCGCAATTCCGGCCCCGCCGAATTCGCCCGCGCGGCGCTGGAAAGCGTGGGCTACCAGACGCGCGACCTTTTGGAGGCGATGCGGTCCGACTGGGGGGCCGCCGCCGATGGCGTGCTGCGGGTGGACGGGGGCATGACGGCCAGCGACTGGGCGATGCAGTTCCTGTCCGACATCCTCGGCGCGCCGGTGGACCGGCCGGTGGTGACGGAAACCACCGCGCTGGGGGCGGCCTATCTGGCAGGCTTGCAGGCGGGGCTGTGTCCCGCGCCGGAGGAATTCGCCAAGGGCTGGGCGCTGGAGCGGCGCTTCACCCCCGCGATGGATGCGGGCACGCGTGACGCGAAATACGCCCGCTGGACGCGTGCCGTGCAGGCCACCATGTCGGCATGAGGTCCCCCGCCGCCACCGTCGCCCTGCTGCTGGCCCCCGCGCTGGCGATCATGGCGGTCGTGGCGGTGCTGCCCTTGCTCGCCGTCTTCAACTATTCCGTCCACGATATCTTCACGCTGGACAGCATCCACTGGGTCGGCGCGGGCTGGTACCACGACATCGTCACGTCCGAGCGGTTTCTGGCCAGCCTTGGCCGCAGCCTGATGTTCTCGGCCCTTGTCCTGTCGGTGCAGGTGCCCTTGGGGATCGCGCTGGCGCTGGTCTTGGTGCGGCTGCCCCCCGCGCTCAGGACGCTGGGAATGATGCTGGTGGCGCTGCCCCTCGTCGTGCCGTGGAACATGATCCCGATGATCTGGCTCAGCCTGATCGACCTCGACACGGGGATCGCGGGGCGGGCGATGGCGGCGGCGGGCATCGCCTTCG
>JBEEOG010000367.1:0-5948 GCA_041191745.1 Pseudomonadota bacterium
CGTTCGACGGGCGCATGTCGGCGCTTCCCCTTGCCGCCGAGGGGCGGATCGAGGCCGACCTTGCCGATCTGGCCGACCTTGCCGCGCTCATGGCCCTGCCGCCGCCCGACCTGCCCGCAGGCTGGGGGGGCGGGCGCGTGGCGGTGACGGGCGCGCTGACGCTGACGGCGGCGCAGACGCTGCATCTGCGCGGCGGGGTGGTGACGCTGGACGACCGCGAGTTGCGGGGCGATGCCGATCTGGCCCTTGGCGGCAGCCGCCCGCGTCTGGTGGCGCAGGTGGCGACGGGGCCGCTGGTTCTGGCTGCGGGCGGCGATACGGGCGGTGCGGCAGGCGGCGCCGCGGCGGGCTGGTCCGACGCGCCGATCGATGCCTCGGCCCTTGGCGCGCTGGATGCCGATATCGGCTTTGCGGCCGAGGCGCTGCGGATCGGCCCGCTGTCGCTGGGCGCGGTCAACGGGCAGTTGGTGATCGACCGCGCCCGCGCCGTGCTGACGTTGGCCGAGGTGGCCGCCTATGACGGGGCGATGTCGGGCACGCTGGTCGCCAATGCCCGCGACGGGCTGTCCGTTTCGGCCGATCTGGCCTTTCGCGCGGTGGCGCTGCAACCGCTGCTGACCGATCTGGCGGGGATCACGCGCCTGTCGGCGACCGGCGATCTGGCGGTGCAGGTGCTGGGGGCGGGCAATTCCGTGGCGGCGATCCTCGACCGGCTGTCGGGCAGCGCGACGGTTGCGCTCGGCCCGGGGCAGATCGCGGGGCTCGATCTGCCTGCACTTCTGGCCACGCTCGACCCCGACCGCGCGGGTGACGCGGGGGCGACGGCCTTCGACAGCCTGTCGGCCAGTTTCCTGATCGAACGGGGGCAGATGGTGAACGACGACCTCGTCCTTGGCGGGCGGCTGGTCACGGCGACGGGGCAGGGGCGCATCGGGCTGGCCACGCGCGACATCGACTACCGCCTGCGCCCCGTCGCGCTGACGGGGGCGGACGGGACGGGCGGTCTGGGCGTGCCGGTCCGCATCGCGGGGCCGTGGAGCGATCCTTCCGTGACGCTCGACCTCGAAGGGCTGGCGCGCGAGAGGCTGGAGGACGAGGTGCAGGCCGCCGAAGAGGCCGCCCGCGCCCGCGCGCGCGAACTGGAGGACGAGGCCCGCCGGAAGGCCGCCGAGGAACTGGGGGCCGCCCCGGGCGAAAGCCTCGAAGATGCGGCGAAGCGACGGCTGGAAGAGGAATTGCAGCGCCAGATCGGCAATACGCTGAACGAGCTTCTGGGCGGGAACTGAACGAAAAACCCCGCCCGAAAGGGGGCGGGGTCGGGTCCGTCCGGCAGCGGGCGCGCGATCAGCGGCGGCGGTCGCGCCGCGCGCTCATCGGCTGGAAGGCCACGCCCACATGCGCCTCGCAATAGGGTTTGCCGGGCAGCGAGGGCAGGCCGCAGAACCAGAAATCCTCGGTCGCGGGGTCGCCGATCGGCCATTTGCAGGTCCGTTCCGTCAGTTCCATCAGCGTCAGCTTGCGCGCGCGCTTTTCCACCTCGCGCACCGAGGCCAGCGCTTCGGGGCTGATCTCGTTCGCCGAGGGCTGCGGCGGCAGCGGCTGGCCCGCAGGCACGATGGCCTTGCGTACGGGCAGCGGCGTGACGTTGCCGCCCGCGGAGGGCGCGGCGGCGGGGCGTTCGGCGGCAGGGCGCGGGGCGGCGGGTTCGGCCCGCGGGGCTTCGGCGCGCGGGGCGGGTTCGGCGCGCGGGGCGGCGGCGGCAGGGGCAGCCGCGGCGGCGGCGGGGGCATCACCCTCGTCCTCGTCCCGCCCGCCGGGGGCGCGGTTCGACAGGCCCAGACGGTGGACCTTTCCGATCACGGCATTCCGGGTCACCCCGCCCAGTTCCTTGGCGATCTGGCTGGCCGACTGGCCTTCGGCCCACATCCGCTTCAGCGTCTCGACGCGCTCGTCGGTCCAGGACATGGCAACCCCTTCGGTAGATGGTTTTCCGCCATTCTAGACGGGACAGTGCGGGATACAAGGCGCGCGTGCCAAGATCAAGCGTCGGGATCGGCCCCGCCGCCATGCCCCTGCGCCCGCGGCGCGCCCCGCAAGATCGCAGGGGCATCGGCCTAAACTTTTCTTTCAGAAAGACGTTCGACAGTCGCAGGGGACGGTCCGGTTCGCCCCGCCCTTCCTGTCCGACGACCTGCACCCCCCCCGTCCGGCCCCCGTCGGCGCGGGGGCACGAAGACCCCGAAGGCTGCTGGTCGGCAAGGTCAACCAGCTTTGCCCCGCGCCCACGAGATTGGTAGCCCGATGCCGTCAACCTTCGAAGTGATCTTCCTCGGTACGCTGGCGCGGATCGACACCACGCAGGGCAATGAAACGGTCGAGAACGCGCAGGCCATCCTCGGGACCTACGGGTCGCCCGACAGCCCGCTGGCCAGCCAGATCCGCGTCCTGTCCGCCGTGGACCTGACCGAGGATGCGAATGACAGCTACGATCTGGACAACGGGGGCGGTTTCGACAGGTTCCACATCGATGGCGGCACCCCGCAGCAATTCGATGCCGTGGCCGTCTATTCGGCCCTCATCACCTATGCCGACGGCACGACCGCCGTCATCACCGCCACCGTCTTTCAGGATACGGCGGGCAACACCTATCTCGCGCCGGAAGAGACGGCGAATGCCGATCAGGCCGCGCTGACGGCGGCACCGATCCTGTCGCTGACGCTGGGTTCGGTCCTGTCCACCACCGGCGACATGGCGGGTGACCGCGTGGCGGGCGATTTCATCGGGACGGTCGATGGCACGGCGGCGGGCGATACGATTGATGCGGGCTTTGTCGACGCGCAGGGCGACCGGATCACCGCCGGCCACGATACCGTCGCCGCGGGCGGGGCAATGACAGCGTCTCGGCAGGCGGCGGGAATGATGCGGTGTCCGGCGGGTCGGGCGATGACACCCTGCGCGGAGAGGGCGGGCAGGACCGCCTGCTTGGCGGTGACGGGAACGACGCGGTCTTCGGCGGCGACGGCGGCGACAGGATCGACGGCGGGGCGGGCGAGGACACGCTGGACGGCGACGCGGGAAATGACAGCATCACCGGCGGTGCCGGGCATGACCGGATCAATGCCGGCCTTGGCGAGGACAGCGCCGATGGCGGCCATGGCGATGACGAGATCTACGGCCAGGACGGTAACGACACGATCCTTGGCGGTGCCGGCAATGACGTGCTGTTCGGCGAGCAGGGCAATGACAGCCTGATCGCGGGGACGGGCAATGACTCCCTCAACGCAGGTATCGGCAACGATCTGGCCGACGGGGGCGACGGCGCGGATCTCGTCTTTACCGGCGAGGGCGATGACACGCTCTTTGCCGAAGCGGGGAATGACAGCCTGCTGGGCGGGGCCGGCGATGACGAGATCTTTGCCGATGAAGGGGATGACACCGCCGATGGCGGCACCGGCGATGACCTGATCTTCACGGGCGAGGGCCGCGATACGGCCACAGGCGGGATCGGCAACGATACCCTTTCCGGCGGGGCCGGTGATGACTGGCTGATCGGCGGCGACGGGGACGACCGGCTGACCGGCGGCGGCGGCCGGGATGTCTTTGTCGTCACCTCCGGCGGCGGGCAGGACACGGTCACCGATTTCGACATGACCGTCGTGGATGGCCGCACGACCGACCAGATCGACCCGTCCCTGCTGACCGCCGCCAATGGCCAACCGCTGCGCTGGAGCGATGTCACGGTGACGGATACCGTGGGCGACGGCAGCGGGGACGCCGTCCTTGTCTTTCCCGGGGGCGAACGCGTGGTGCTGCTGGGCATCCGCCGCGATCAGGTGGACAGCGTCCGCGAGGGGGTCGAAATCGGCATTCCCTGCTTCACCGCGGGCACGCCGATCCTGACGCCCGACGGCTGGCGCCCCGTCGAGGCGATCCGCAGGGGCGACCGCGTCTGCACGGCCGAAGGTCCGATGCCCGTGATCTGGGCGGGGGGCGGACGCTCGGCCCCGACCGGCTGGCCGCCGATCCGGCCCTGCGCCCGATCCACCTGCCGGCGGGGGCCGTCGGCAACGCCACGACGCTGCGCCTGTCGCCGCAGCATGCCGTGCTGCTGGCCGCGCCCGACGGGCGGCCCGTGCTGGTGCGCGCCCGCCATCTGGCCGAGATGCGCTTCGCCGGTTGCAGGGTGGCGCAGGGGGTGCGGCAGGTGACCCATCACCACCTGCTGCTGCCACGCCACGCGATCCTGTCGGCCGCGGGCGCGCCGGTGGAAAGCCTCTATCCCGGACCCGAGGCGCTGCAGATGCTGGGGGCGATGGCCCTGCTGCAGCTTGTCGCCGCGCTGGCTCCGGACCGGACGGCGGCATCGGTCGGGGCAGGGGTCGGGGCAGGGGACGGGGCAGGGGTCGCCCTTCGCTACGGGCCCCGCGCCCATGCCCTGCTCGGGCGGGGCGCGCTGCGCGCCTCGGGCGGGATCGGGGCGCTGCGGCCCTGCGCGACGGGCCGGGATTCCCCTTTTCAAGCCGCGGCCCCTGTCCTATGACGGCGGGATGAGCCTCGACACCGCCCCCTGCGCGCTGCCCCGACGCCGACGCTGACCGTCGGCCGCTCTGCCATGGCCCTTTGCCACGGGCCCCCTTCCCAAGTTGACTCCGCCCGCCTGCCGCCTTTACGGCTATGGCTTCGCTTTCAAGGACATTGCCCATGATCCCTCACGTCCTGCCGACCTACAACCGCGCCCCCCTCGCCTTCACCAAGGGCGAAGGGTCCTGGCTCACGGCCGAGGACGGGACGCGATACCTCGACCTCGGCGCGGGGATCGCGGTGAACGCGCTGGGCCATGCCCATCCCGCGCTGGTGCGGACGCTGGCGGAACAGGCGGCCAGGCTCTGGCATGTCTCGAACCTCTACCGCATTCCCGAACAGGAACGGCTGGCCGACATGCTGGTGGAAAAGACCTTCGCCGACACGGTCTTCTTCACCAATTCGGGGACCGAGGCCGCGGAACTGGCGATCAAGATGGTCCGCAAATACTGGTCCGAGAAGGGCCAGCCCGAGCGGACCCAGATCATCGCCTTCGAAGGGGCCTTCCATGGCCGCTCCACCGGTGCCATCGCGGCGGCGGGGTCGGAAAAGATGGTCAAGGGCTTCGGCCCCCTGATGCCGGGCTTCACCCACCTGAAATTCGGCGATCACGACGCGCTCCGCGCCGCGCTGACCGACCGCACGGCCGCGGTGATGATCGAACCGGTGCAGGGCGAGGGCGGCATCCGCACCCTGCCCGATGCCTGCCTCAAGGGGCTGCGCGACCTCTGCGACGCGACCGGCGCGCTTCTGGTGTTTGACGAGGTGCAATGCGGCATGGGCCGGACGGGCAAGCTCTTTGCCCATGAATGGGCCGGTGTCACGCCTGACATCATGATGGTGGCCAAGGGCATCGGCGGGGGCTTCCCGCTCGGCGCGGTGCTCGCCACCGAAGCCGCCGCCTTTGGCATGACCGCGGGCACCCACGGCTCCACCTATGGCGGCAATCCGCTGGGCTGCGCGGTGGGGGCCAAGGTGATGGAACTGGTGGCCGACGATGCCTTCCTGTCGGATGTCTCGCGCAAGGGCGCGCGCTTCCGGCAGGGGCTCGAGGCGCTGGTGGCCGGCCATCCGACGGTGTTCGAGGGCGTGCGCGGTCAGGGCCTGATGCTGGGCCTGAAGTGCCGCGCCGCCAATACCGACGTGGTCAAGGCCGCCTATGGCCAGCACCTGCTGACGGTGCCGGCCGCCGACAATGTCCTGCGCCTCCTGCCCGCGCTGAACATCCCCGATGAGGACATCGCCGAGGCGCTGGCGCGTCTGGACCGCGCCGCCACGGCGCTGGAACAGGCCGCCTGACATGCAGGCGACCGGGGAACGCATCACCCGCAGCCGCCTCCGACCGCGGCCCTGACTTCATCTGTTTG
>JBEEOG010000368.1:0-3526 GCA_041191745.1 Pseudomonadota bacterium
CCGCGATGGCCGTCGCCCCCGTCGTGTCATAGGGGGGCGACACCTCGACCACGTCGCCACCCACCATGTCGATCCCCGCCAGATCGCGCAGCATCGCCGCCGCCTGCCAGCTGTGCAGCCCGCCCCAGACCGGCGTGCCCGTCCCCGGCGCATAGGCGGGGTCGAGCGCGTCGATGTCGAAGGTCACATAGCAGGGCGCATCGCCCACGATGTCCTTGGCCACCGCCACGGCCCAGTCGGTGCCCTTCTCGTGCACCTCCCGCGCGGTGATGACGTTCACGCCCAGATAATCCTCGGTCACCGTGCGGATGCCGATCTGGACGGATCGCGCGGGATCGATCAGCCCCGTCTTGACCGCCTTGTAGAGGAAGGTGCCGTGGTCGATCCGGTCCATGTCGTCATCGGGCCAGAGGTCGGAATGGGCGTCGAAATGGATCAGGCCGAGGGGACCGAAGCGTTCGGCATAGGCGCGCAGGATGGGCAGCGTGATGAAATGGTCGCCCCCCAGCACGATGGACCCCGCCCCCGCGGCAAGGATCGTGCGGATATGGGCGGTCAGCGCGGCGGGGAAATCGGCGGTCTTGGCATAGTCGAAGGCCAGATCGCCGTAATCGATCACCGCCATCTCCTCCAGCGGGCTGGTGGGCCAGCCAAAGGGCGGATCGAAGGCCTGCAGGGTGGATGCCTCGCGGATCGCGCGGGGGCCGAAGCGCGCGCCCGCGCGATGCGTCACCGCCTGGTCGAAGGGCACGCCCGTCACGGCAAGGTCCACCCCCGCCAGATCCTTGCTATAGGTCCGGCGCAGGAAGCTTGTGGCCCCGCCAAAGGCATTCTCGAAGGCAAGCCCCCTGCGGTCGGCCCGCGTGAAGGCCGTGTCGATCTGGGTCTTCGCATCCTCCAGCGCCATCGTCCCCTCCCCCCTTACGCCACGGGCTGCGCGCGTTCGACCAACCGCGCGAAGAAGCTTGCCCCGATCGGGGCCACCTCGTCGTTGAAGTCATAGGCCGGATGGTGCAGCCCCGCCCCCGGCCCCGTGCCGAGGAAGAGATAGGCCCCCGGCCGCGCCTCGAGCATGTAGGAGAAATCCTCGCTCCCCATCTCCTTGCAGGCATCGGCATTCACCGCCTCGGCCCCCGCCACCTCGCGCGCGACCTCGGCAGCGAAGCCCGCCTCGCGCGGGTGGTTGATCGTGGGGGGATAACCCCAGTCGTAATCGATATCCGCCGCGACGTTGAAGGCGCGCGCATGGCCTTCGACGATCTCGAAGAAGCGCCGCTTCAGCAGCGCCCGCACCTCGGGGCTGAAGGACCGGATGGTGGCGCAGAACATCGCCTCTTCGGGGATGATGTTCGACGCGGTGCCCGCATGGATCTGCGTGACCGAGATCACCGCCTCGTCCAGCGCATAGACGTTGCGCGGGATGATCGTCTGCACCGCCTGCACCATCGCCACCACGGCGACGATGGGGTCGATGCAGTCATGCGGCGTGGCACCATGCCCGCCCTTGCCGGTGACGCGGACAAAGGCCGTATCGACCGATGCCATCAGCGCGCCGGGTGTGGTGTGGAAATGGCCGAATTCCACGTTCGGCGCGTTGTGGATGCCGTAGACCTGCCCGATGCCGAAGGTTTCCATGATCCCCGCCTGCACCATGACCTGCCCGCCGCCGCCATCCTCTTCGGCGGGCTGGAAGATCAGCGCCACGCGCCCCGCGAAACGCCGCGTCTCGGCCAGATAGCGCGCCGCGCCCAGAAGCATGGTGACATGCCCGTCATGCCCGCAGGCATGCATCTTCCCCTCGACGGTCGAGGCATGGGCCGCCCCCGTCGCCTCGACGATGGGCAGCGCGTCCATGTCGGCGCGCAGGCCGATGGTGGGGCCGTCGCCCTGCCCCTTGATGATCGCCACGATCCCGCTGGTGGCGATGCCGTCATGGATTTCGTCCACCCCGAATTCGGCCAGCCGCGCCTTGATGAAGGCCGCCGTCTGGTGGCAGTCGAAGGCCAGTTCCGGATGCCGGTGCAGGTGGTGACGCCAACCCTTCATTTCCTCGGCATAAGCGGCGATACGGTTGAGGACGGGCATCGGGCGTCTCCTTGGCGTCTGGACATGTGATCAAATCTGAATTCGGGGGTATCCGCAATGTCTGACGTCGGGACAAACGCCGGGACGGGGGAAAGGATGCCGCGCGAGACGACACCCCTGCCCCGCCTGCTGGAGATCATGCGCCGCCTGCGCGACCCCGAAACGGGCTGCCCCTGGGATGTGGAGCAGGATTTCGCCTCCATCGCCCCCTACACGATCGAGGAAGCGCACGAAGTCGCCGACGCCATCGAACGGCAGGCCTGGGACGAGTTGAAGGGAGAGTTGGGCGATCTTCTGTTGCAAGTGGTCTTTCACGCCCGCATGGCCGAAGAGCGCGGCTGGTTCGGCTTTGACGATGTGGCCGCGGGCATCGCCGACAAGATGGTGGCCCGCCATCCCCATGTCTTCGGGGCAGAGTCCCGCGACAAGACGCCCGAACAGCAGACCGTGGACTGGGAGCGGATCAAGGCCGCCGAACGGGGTGCGGCGGCGCGGGTGCTGGACGGGGTGGCGCTGGGCCTGCCCGCGCTGACGCGCGCGGTCAAGCTGCAGAAACGCGCGGCGCGGGTGGGGTTCGACTGGCCCTCGACCGATCAGGTGGTGGCCAAGATCGCCGAGGAAGCCGCCGAACTGGTCGAAGCCCGCGACAGGTTGACCGAGGCCGAGGTGGCCGAGGAATTCGGCGACCTTCTCTTCGTCATGGCCAACCTCGCGCGGCACCTGAAGGTCGATCCCGAAGCCGCCCTGCGCGCGGCCAATGCCAAGTTCACCCGCCGCTTCGGGCGGATCGAGGACTGGCTGGCCGAGGGCGGCAAGACCCCCGTCCAAAGCGATCTGGAGGAGATGGACGCCCTCTGGAACCGCGCCAAGGCCGAGGAGAAGGCCGCGAAAGGCACGCCATAACGCGCCCGTGACCGCACCGCGGCGCAGAAGGGGCTTGACCTGAGTATTTTAGTCGGATTTATGGGGGCCATTAAATCCCGACTAAAGGACTCAGTCATGAACCTGCGCCTTCCGCTCCTCGCCATTGCCCTGACGGGCACCGCCCTGCCCGCCCTCGCGCAAGAGGTGAACGTCTACTCCCACCGCCAGCCCGAACTGATCCAGCCGCTGGTCGATGCCTTCACCGCCGAGACGGGGATCGCCGTCAACGTGGCCTTCGTGGACAAGGGCATGGCCGAACGGCTGCAGGCCGAAGGCGACCGTTCGCCCGCCGACCTCGTGCTGACGGTCGATATCGCGCGCCTGAAGCAGGTCGTGGATGCGGGCGTGACCCAGCCCGTGCAATCGGATGTGCTGGAAGCCAACATCCCCGAAACCCTGCGCGACAAGGATGACATGTGGTTCGGCCTGACCGCCCGCGCCCGCATCGTCTATGCCAGCGTCGACCGGGTCGCGCCCGGCGAGATCACCACCTACGAGGACCTCGCCTCGAGATCGG
>JBEEOG010000369.1:0-7259 GCA_041191745.1 Pseudomonadota bacterium
GCGACGGTGAGTGGCGCGGGGGAATTGGCGCATCGGTCGGGGGAGAGTGCGGCGCAGTTGCGGGTGAACGTGACGTCTCCGGGTGGGACGACAGCGGCGGCGCTGGCGGTGCTGATGCCGGAACTGCCGGGGCTGATGGCCCGCGCGGTCAGGGCGGCGGCGGATCGCGGGCGGGAGCTGGGCCGATGATCGACTACGCCGATTTCCAGAAGGTGGATATCCGCGTGGGTCGCATCACCCGCGCCGAACCCTACCCCGAGGCGCGGAAGCCCGCGATCAAGCTCTGGGTCGATTTCGGGCCCGGGATCGGGGAACGCAAATCCTCGGCCCAGATCACGCGGCACTACACCCCCGAAGGGCTGGTCGGGCGGCAGGTTCTGGGCGTCGTCAACTTCCCGCCGCGCCAGATCGGCAAGTTCATCTCGGAGGTGCTGGTGCTGGGCTTGCCCGACGAAAACGGCGAGGTCGTGCTGATCGGCCCCGGCCATGACGTGCCGCTGGGCGGGAAGATGTTCTGATGCGCGTCCTGATCACCCGCCGGATGCCCGAAAAGGTCCTTGCCGCCGCCCGCGCGCGCTTTGACGTGGTGGAACGCGCGGTGGAATCCGAGGTTCTCTCGCCCGCAGACCTGCGCGCCGCGCTGCGCGATTTCGATGCGGTGATGCCCACGCTGGGCGACCGCTTCTCGGCCGAGGTCTTTGCCGATGTGGCGCAGCCCCGTTGCCGGCTCCTCGCCAATTTCGGCGTGGGCTACAACCATATCGACACGGACGCCGCCCGCGCGGCGGGGGTGGCGGTGACGAACACGCCCGGCGCGGTGACGGATGCGACGGCGGATATCGCCCTGTCCCTGATCCTGATGACCGCGCGGCGGCTGGGCGAGGGCGAGCGCATCCTGCGGGCGGGCGGCTGGCAGGGCTGGGGGCCGACGCAGATGCTGGGCACCCATGTGACGGGCAAGAGCGTCGGCATCATCGGCATGGGCCGGATCGGCAAGGCCATCGCGCGGCGCTGCCATGCCGGCTTCGGGATGACGGTGGTGTTCTTCAACCGCTCCGCCGTTCCCGATGCGGGCGTGCCGGCCCGTCAGGTCACGATGGCCGAGGCGCTGGCGCAGGATTTCGTCGTGCTGGCCGTGCCGGGGGGCAAGGCCACGCATCACCTGATCGGGGCCGATGCCTTTGCCGCGATGAAGCGCGGGGGCATCTTCATCAACATCGCCCGCGGGGATGTGGTGGACGAATCCGCGCTGGTCGCCGCCCTGCAGGCGGGCCGGATCGCGGGGGCGGGGCTCGATGTCTATGAATTCGAACCCGCCGTCCCGCCCGCGCTGCTGGCGATGGAGAATGTCACGCTGATCCCCCATCTCGGCACCGCCTGTCTGGAGGTGCGCGAGGACATGGGGATGATGGCGGTGGACAATCTGGTCGCCCATCTGGAAGGCCGCGCCCTGCCCAACAGGGTGAACTGACCGGTGGGGGCGAAGATTTTTCGGCGAAAAATCTTCCTCGCGCCCGGGGCGGGCGGGGGCGCGCCATGATCATCTCGCCCGGGCGCGGCTACGTCTTCGTCCATATCCCCAAGACGGGGGGCACGGCGCTGACCCTCGCGCTGGAGGCGCGGGCGAAGCCTGACGACATCCTGATCGGCGACACGCCCAAGGCGGTGAAGCGGCGCGCGCGGCTGAAGCGGCTGAAGCCTGCGGGGCGGCTGTGGAAACACTCCACCCTCGCCGATATCGACGGGGTGGTGACGGCAGAGCAGATCGGGGCGATGTTCACCCTGACGCTGGTCCGCAACCCGTGGGACAGGATGCTGTCCTACTGGTCGTGGCTGCGCGGGCAGGGCTTCGCCCATCCGGCGGTGGGGCTGGCCAAGGCGCTGTCCTTCGGCGATTTCCTGAACCATCCGCAGACGCGCACCACGCTCGCCCTTTGGCCCTATGCGGCCTATATGCGCGACCGCACGGGGCAGGAGCGCGCCACGCTTTACGCGCGGATCGAACGGCTGGACGAGGATCTTGCCCCCTTCGAGGCGCATCTGGGCTTTCGCCTGACGCCCTTGCCCCGCGCCAATGAAAGCGCCCGCGCCCGCGACTGGCGGCCCGCCTACAGCGATGCCGATGCCGCGCTGGTGGGCGATCTCTGCGCCGCCGATATTGCGCGTTTCGGATACAGTTTCGACGGATTGTCCTGACGAAACACCGCCTTGCCCGCCTTGTGCCACATTTGCGCCCCGCTTCCGTCAGGGACCGAAGGCTACCTGTCCCTTGCGGTGGGGGCCGGTCTTTGGTTTGCGAATGGAAGGGGTCACCCCGTGCTTTGGTTGAATGACACGAAGTTTGCCGCTGCGCCGCGCATCACCGTGGCCGAGGGCGTCTATGCCTCGACCCGCCTTGCGGGGGCCGATGGCTGGCTTCGCGCGGGTGACGTCAAGCCGGGCGACCAGCTTCTGACCTTCGACGCGGGCCTCTTGCCCGTGCTTCACGTCCACCGCCACCGGATCGCGCCGGACGCGCCGGTGCAGGACTGGCCCATCCTGATCCCCGCAGGCACGCTGGGCACGCACGAGGCGCTGCGCCTGCCGCCCGAACAGACGGTGCTGGTCGAGGCCGATCTGGCCGAGGAACTCTATAGCGAGGCGTTCGTCTCGGTCCCCGCGCTGGCGCTGGAAGGCTGGCGCGGCTGCACCCGCGTTCCGCCACCGGACGAGGATGTGATGACCATCACGCTGGAAACGGCCCAGCTTGTCTATGCGGGCAACGACCTTCTGGTGGGCCTTGCGGGCCAGCCGACGCTGAACGCCCTTTTGCAGGGCGACATGTCTTCGGCCGTGCCGCTGGGCCCGTCGGCGGCACGTCACCTGATCGCCTGCATGATCGCCGAAGAGGCGGGCGCAGAACTGCGCCGCGCCGCGATGGGGGCGAACTAGGCCGCGCGCGGGGCGGCGAAGCGGTCGTAGAAGGTCGCGCCCGTGTCGGCCATCTCGCGCAGAAGGGCCGGAGCGGCGAAGCGGGGGCCATGCGCCGCAGCCAGCGTCTCGCAGATTTCGACCGCGCGCGCCGCACCGATGATGTCGAGCCAGGCGAAGGGGCCGCCCGACCACGGCGCGAACCCCCAGCCGAGGATCGCGCCCACATCGCCTTCGCGGATGTCGGTCAGAACGCCATCCTCCAGCGCGCGCACGGCCTCGAGCACCTGAGCCATCAGCAGGCGGTGCTGCACGGCGGTCACGTCGGGCTGCGCGTCCGCCACGGGGTAGCGCGCGGCCAGCCCGTCCCAAAGCCCTTCGCGCTTGCCGCCCGCGTCATAGGCGTAGAAGCCCGCATTGGCCTTTTTCCCCATCCGTCCCTGATCGGCCATCCAGAACAGCACCGCATCCACCGCGCCGTCGGGATAGGCATCGCCCATCGCCGCCCGCGTGGCCTTGGCGATCTTCACCCCGAGGTCGATCGAGGTTTCGTCCACCAGTTGCAGCGGCCCCAGCGGCATGCCGACGAGCTTTGCCGCATTTTCCACCAGCGCGGGTTCCACCCCTTCGGCGACCATGCGGATGCCTTCGTTGATGTAGGGGATGATGCAGCGGTTGGCATAGAAGAAGCGGGCATCGTTCACGACGATCGGCGTCTTCCTGATCTGGCGGACGTAATCCAGCGCCTTGGCCACGGCGGTGTCGCCCGTCTCCTTCCCGCGGATGATCTCGACCAGCATCATCTTGTCCACGGGGCTGAAGAAGTGGATGCCGATGAAATTCGCAGGCCGCGCGGATGCCTTGGCCAGCGACGAGATCGGCAGGGTCGAGGTGTTGGTGGCAAAGATGCAGTCCGCCCCCGTGACGGCATCCACCCGTGCCGTGACCTCGGCCTTGACCTTGGGGTCCTCGAACACGGCTTCCACGATCAGGTCGCAGCCGGCAAGGGCGGCGTAATCGGTCGTCGCGGTGATGCGGGCCAGCACGTCGGCCTTCTTCTCGGCCGTGACCTTGCCGCGCTTCATGCCCTTGTCGAGGATGTCTGCCGAATGGCCCTTGCCGCGATCCGCCGCCTCTTGCGTGGCGTCGATCAGCACGACCTCGATGCCTGCATTGGCGCTGACATAGGCGATCCCCGCCCCCATCATGCCCGCGCCGATCACGCCGACCTTCCGCACCGTCTGGTCCGCGACCTTTGGCCGGTTCGCGCCCTTTTCCAGCGCCTCCTTGTTGATGAAGAGGGACCGGATCATCGCGCTGGAGGACGGGTTCATCAGGACGGAGGTGAACTGCCGCGCCTCGATCTTCAGCGCGGTGTCGAAGGGGACGAGCGCGCCTTCATAGACCGCGGCGAGCAGCGCCTTGGCGGCGGGATAGACGCCCATGGTCTTGCCCAGAACCATCGCATTGGCGCCGACAAAGGTCATGAACCCCGCCGGATGATAGGGCGCGCCGCCGGGCATCTTGTAGCCCTTGGCATCCCACGGCTTGACCAGATCGGCCTCCTTGGCCTGCAGCACCCATTCCCTGGCGCGCGACAGCAGGTCTTCGGGCGCCACCACCTCGTCCACCAGCCCCGCGCCCTTGGCCTTTTTCGGGTCGGAAAGCTGGCCTTCCAGCAGGAAGGGGGCGGCCATCATGGCCCCCATCTTGCGCACAAGCCGCGTCGTGCCGCCCGCGCCGGGGAAGATGCCCACCATGATCTCGGGCAGGCCGATCTTGGCCTTGGGGTTATCCGCCGCGATGATGCGGTGGCAGGCCAACGGCAGTTCGTACCCGATCCCCAGCGCCGTGCCCGGCAGGGCCGCGACGATCGGCTTGCCCCCTTTCAGTGTCTTGGGGTCCATGCCCGCGCGTTCGATCTTGCGAAGCACGGCATGCATCTGCATCACGCCGTCGAAGATCGCCTGCGCGCCACCCGCCCGCATGCGGGCGATCACGTTCAGGTCCATCCCGCCCGCGAAATCCTTTTTCCCGCTGGTGATGATGATGCCCTTCACCGCGCTGTCGGCCAGCCCGCGATCCACGAGGTCCGACAAGAGCGCGAAGCCTTCGGTGGACATCACGTTCATGGACTTCGCCTTGACGTCCCAGGTGATGGTGGCGACGCCGTCGGCATCCACGGCATAGGTGAAATCGGTCATGGGGTTCCTCCGTAAGGGGTGCCGTCGCGGTGCAGGTAGCGGCGGGTCGCGCCGTCCTTTTCCGTGATCAGGTCATGGTCGGTGTAATGGACGCGGTCGCGGTCAAGGCGCGTGCCGATGACGAGGTAGCGGGCCGGCGCGTCCGTGCGGTTGTCGAGCCGGTGGCCCACCGGATGGCCTGCGGGCCATGTGGCCGCATCGCCCGCCGCAAGCGGGGTTTCGGTATCTTCGACCAGCACCACTTCGCCCGAGAGCATCAGGATCATCTCGTCCTCGTCCTCGTGCCAGTGGCGGCGGCCGGAGGAGGAGCCGGGGGGCAATTCCTCGATGAAGGCGCCGAATTGGCTCAGCCCGCCCGGATCGGACAGAAGCCGGAAGCGATAGGGGCCGGGGCCTGCGCCAAGGATCGGGTGGGTCGGGTTCTCGACCTGCCAGTCGGGCAGGGTCAGCATCCCTTGCGGGCGGGCCTGCCGGCGGGGCGAGGGCTGCCATGTGGCATCCGCCGCGGTCGGGGCATAGGGCGTGCCGTCCTTGCGGGTGAAGGTCGCGGAGTTGCCTTCGGTTTCCACCATCAGGTCCACGTCGGAATAGGTCGCCACCTCGCGCGGGGCCTTGGTGCCGATGACAAGGAACCGCGCCTCGGCATCGCTTCGGTTGATGAAATAGTGGCCATCCGCCACGCCCGCCGGAAAGGCCGCGCAATCGCCCGCGCCCATCGGCCATTCGCCCGCATCCTGTACCAGCGTGCAGGTGCCCGACAGGACCATGACGAATTCATCCTCGTGCAGATGCCAGTGGCGCAGGGACGACAGCGCGCCGGGTTCCAGCGTGACAAGGTTCACGCCGAACTGCGTCAGGCCCCCCGCCTGACCCAAGCGCAAGGACGACCGCCCCGCCATCATCGCCGCGTAGGGCGCGGGATAGATGGAGCCCGTCTTCACAGGGACGCGGGACAGGTCGAGCTTGGGCATCACACCCGCTCGATGATCGTGGCGGCCCCCATGCCGGACGCGATGCAGAGCGTGGCGAGGCCTACCCCCTTGCCCGTGCGTTCCAGCTCGTCCAGCAGGGTGCCGATGATGATCGCGCCCGTCGCCCCCAGCGGATGGCCCATGGCGATGGAGCCGCCGTTGGGGTTCACCTTCGCAGGGTCCACGTCAAAGGCCTGCAGGAAGCGCAGGACGACGCTGGCAAAGGCCTCGTTCACCTCGAACAGGTCGATGTCGGAAATCGACATGCCGCTGTCTTGCAGGATCTTTTCCGTCACCGGCACGGGCCGGTCAGCATGATGGTGGGGTCGGTCCCGATCTTTGCGGTGGCGCGGATGCGGGCGCGGGGTTTCAGGCCATGCGCGCGCCCGAATTCGGCATTGCCCACCAGCACCGCCGCCGCGCCATCCACGATGCCGGACGAGTTGCCCGCATGGTGGATATGCTCGATCCGTTCCAGATGCGGGTATTTCATCAGGGCGATCTTGTCGAAGCCGGGCATCGCCTCGCCCATCTCCTTGAAGCTGGGCTTCAGGGCCCCAAGCGCCTGCATGTCGGTGCCCGGGCGCATGTATTCGTCATGGGCAAGGATGGTCAGGCCGTTGCGGTCGGTCACGGGCAGGATGGACTTGGCAAAGCGGTTGTCGGCCCATGCCGCCGCCGCGCGGCGCTGGGATTCCACGGCCAGCGCGTCGGCCTGATCGCGGGTGAAGCCGTATTGCGTGGCGATGATGTCGGCGCTGATGCCTTGCGGGACGAAATAGGTCTTCATCGCCAACGTGGGGTCGACCGCGATGGCCGCGCCGTCGCTGCCCATGGCGACACGGCCCATCATCTCGACCCCGCCCGCGATATAGGCCTGACCCGCGCCGCCCCGCACCTGATTGGCGGCAAGGTTCACGGCCTCCATTCCGCTGGCGCAGAAGCGGTTGATGGACAGGCCGGGGATGCGTTCGTCAAGGTTCGACAGCAGCACGGCGGAGCGCGCAAGGCAGCCGCCCTGTTCGCCCACCTGCGTGACATTGCCCCAGATCACATCCTCGACCGCGTGGCCCGAAAGCCCGTTGCGCGCGGCGATCCCGTCCAGCACCTGCGCCGACAGCGCGACCGAGGTCACCTCGTGCAGCGCGCCGTCGGGGCGGCCCTTGCCGCGCGG
>JBEEOG010000370.1:0-4667 GCA_041191745.1 Pseudomonadota bacterium
CTGATCACCAAGACCGACACCAACCCCTTCTTCGTGAAGATGAAGGAAGGCGCGGAAGCCAAGGCCGCCGAGCTGGGCGTGACCCTGAAGTCCTATGCCGGCAAGGTCGACGGGGACCACGACAGCCAGGTTGCGGCCATCGAAGCCTGCATCGCCGACGGCGCCAAGGGCATCCTGATCGCGGCTTCGGACACCAAGGCGATCGTCGACTCGGTCAAGAAGGCGCAGGAAGCGGGCATGGTCGTCATCGCCCTCGACACGCCCCTCGATCCGGCTGACGCCGCCGACGCGACCTTTGCCACCGACAACTTCGAAGCGGGCCGCCTGATCGGCGCATGGGCCGCCGCGACGCTGGGTGCGGAAGCCGCCAACGCCAAGATCGGCTTCCTGAACCTGACCCCGTCGGAACCGACCGTGGACGTGCTGCGCAACCAGGGCTTCATGGCCGGCTTCGGCATCGACACCAAGGACGTGAACGACATCGGCGACGAGGATGATCCGCGCATCGTCGGCCATGACGTGACCAACGGGAACGAAGAAGGCGGCCGCAAGGCGATGGAAAACCTTCTGCAGATCAACCCCGACATCAACGTGATCCACACGATCAACGAGCCCGCCGCCGTGGGCGCCTATCAGGCGCTGAAGGCGATCGGCAAGGAAAACGACGTGCTGATCGTGTCGGTCGACGGCGGCTGCCCGGGCGTTGCCTCGGTCAAGGAAGGCGTGATCGGCGCGACCTCGCAGCAGTACCCGCTGATGATGGCGGCGCTGGGCGTGGAAGCGATCAAGAACTGGGCCGACAACGGCGTGAAGCCCGAGCCGACCCCGGGCAAGGCCTTCTTCGACACCGGCGTGGCCCTGATCACCGACAAGCCCGCCGCCGGCGTGGACTCGATCGACACCACCCAGGGCACCGAGCTCTGCTGGGGCTGATCCATCGGTAACGGTTGTGCAGGGGGCCCGCCCCCTGCATGATCGGGACCCGAGGGAGAGACTTCGGGCGGCCCAAGGGCCGCCCTTTTCACAGGATTTCCGCCTCCGGCCCGGACCGGAGCGCCCATCGCACGAGGGGGGAACATGAGCCAGCCACAGGAATTCGAAAAGGTTCTGGAGGGCAGCGCGACAAGTGTGGCGCAGTTTGAGGAACAAAGGAGCGGGCTGCGGAAGCTTCAGCACTTCCTGCATTCCAATCCGGCCGCCGTTCCGATGATCGTGCTGGTGGCGCTGGTCGTCTTCTTCGCTGCCGCGCGCGACGGGGCAGTCCTTCTGGAATTCCGCTGGCTGACCGGTGACTTCGAGGGGCTGCGCTTCTTTTCGGCCTATACGCTGACGCTGATCATGCAGCAGGTGGCGGTCGTCGGCATCCTTGCCGCGGCGCAGACGCTGGTCATCCTGACCGCGGGCATCGACCTTGCCATTGGCGTGGTGATGGTCTTCGCCTTCGTGCTGATGGGGCATGCGGTGCTGACCTACGGCCTGCCCTGGTATCTGGCGATCCTCGCGGGGTTCGTGCTGGCGGGTCTCTGCGGCTGGCTGAACGGGTTTCTGGTCGCACGGCTGCGCCTGCCGCCCTTCATCGTGACGCTGGGGACTTGGAACATCTTCATGGCGGTCTGTCTGATCTATTCCGCCAACGAAACCCTGCGCGAGGCCGACCTGACGGCCCTGACCACGGGGCTGCATTTCTTCGGCAACCGCTTCGAACTGGGCGGCGCGCAGATCACCTACGGCGTCATCTGCATGGTGCTTGTCTATGTGGTGCTTTGGTACATGCTGAACTACACGGCCTTCGGGCGGCACATCTATGCCGTGGGTGACGATCCTGACGCATCCGAACTGTCGGGCATCCGCGTCAATCGCGTGCTGGTCGGCGTCTATGCGCTTGCAGGTCTGATCGCGGCGCTTGCGGCTTGGGTGTCGATCGGGCGGAACGGGTCCATCTCGCCCTCGACCGTGACCACCGATTTCAACCTGCAGGCCATCACCGCGGCGGTGATCGGGGGCATCTCGCTCTTTGGCGGGCGCGGCTCGATCCTTGGCGTGCTGTTCGGGACGCTGATCGTGGGCGTGATGAGCATGGGGCTGAATATGCTGGGGGCGGATCCGCAGTGGAAGGTGCTCTTGACCGGCATCCTGATCATCGGGGCCGTCGCCATCGACCAGTGGATCCGCAAGGTTTCGGGCTGAGGAGGAAAGATCATGACCCAACCCATCCTGTCTGCCCGTGGCCTCGTGAAGCGTTATGGCCGCGTGACCGCGCTGGACCATGCCGATTTCGACCTGATGCCGGGCGAGATCCTCGCCGTGATCGGGGATAACGGCGCGGGCAAGTCCACGCTGATCAAGGCGCTCTGCGGTGCCGTGGTGCCGGACGAGGGCGAGATCAAGCTGGACGGCCAGCCCGTCCACTTCACCAACCCGATGCAGGCCCGCAACGCGGGGATCGAGACGGTCTACCAGAACCTCGCCCTGTCGCCCGCGCTGTCGATCGCGGACAACATGTTCATGGGGCGCGAGATCCGCAAACCCGGCATCCTCGGCTCGGTCTTCCGGATGCTGGACCGCGCGGCGATGGAAAAGGTCGCCCGCGGCAAGCTGAGCGAGCTGGGCCTGATGACGATCCAGAACATCGGGCAGGCGGTCGAGACGCTGTCGGGCGGCCAGCGGCAGGGCGTGGCCGTGGCGCGGGCGGCGGCCTTCGGGTCGAAGGTCGTGATCATGGACGAACCCACCGCCGCGCTGGGCGTGAAGGAAAGCCGCCGCGTGCTGGAGCTGATCCTCGACGTCAAGAAGCGGGGGCTGCCGATCATCCTGATCAGCCACAACATGCCCCATGTGTTCGAGGTGGCCGACCGCATCCACATCCACCGTCTGGGGCGCAGGCTCTGCGTGATCGACCCGAAGCAGCACACGATGTCGGATGCCGTGGCCTATATGACGGGGGCCAAGGTGCCCGAGAACGTGATGGCGACGGCGTAAGCTGTCGGACCGCGCGATGGCAGCGCCGCCCTTCGGGGCGGCGTTTTGCTTGGGGCATGATCGTGCGCAGAGGACCGACGCGGAAAGGTCCGGTGGACCTTTCCGCCGGTCCGATTGCGGCTGACGCAAGGAAGCCGCAAGGGGCGATCCGCATGACCTGACCTGTCAGGCACGGGCCGCGTCCGACCGGGCGGGTGCGATTTATCGCGCCCGCCAAGGGGCGGGCGGGCGCGGCCCGTGCGCGGGCGCACGGGCGGGACGGCCCGGGTGTTTCGCGATGCGCGCGGCGATGGCCGCGCGCAGGATGACGGCAGTCACTCCAGCGTGGCGATGATCGCGCGCAGCGTCTCCAGCCCTTCGCCCTTTTCCGAACTCGTCACCACGATTTCGGGATAGGCCGCCGGATGCCGGGCCAGCGCGCCCTTGACCTGTTCGATATTGGCGGTGCGCGTCGCAAGGTTCACCTTGTCGGCCTTGGTCATCACGACCTGGAACGTCACCGCCGCGCGGTCGAGCAGCGTCAGGATCTCTTCGTCCACCGCCTTGATCCCGTGGCGCGTGTCGATCAGCACGAAGGCGCGGCGCAGCGTCTGGCGGCCTGCCAGATACTGCTTGAGCAGCGCCTGCCACTTGGCCACCACCGCCACCGGCGCCTCGGCATAGCCATAGCCCGGAAGGTCGGTCATGTACTTCTCTTCGCCGAGCGCGAAATAGTTGATCTCTTGCGTCCGGCCCGGCGTGTTCGATGCGCGCGCCAGCGTCTTGCGCCCCGTCAGGGCGTTGATCAGCGACGACTTGCCCACGTTCGACCGGCCGGCAAAGCAGACTTCCAGCCGGTCGGCGGGGGGCAGGCCGGACATGGCGACCACGCCCTTCACAAAGGTGACGGGCCCCGCGAACAGAAGCCGGCCGCGTTCGCGCGGCGCCTCTTCGGGTTCGGGGGCGAGGGTGAAGGTCAGCATGTCAGGGTCCACTCCGATCCGATGGCGACATCGCCGCCGTGCAGGACGGTGGCGTAAACGCCGAAGTCCTGATGGCCAAAGGCCGCGTCCAGCGCGCCGAGCGTATCGGCATCGGTCACGCCGGTTTCGGGATCGACCATGGTCGCCACGCAACGGGTGATCCGCTCCTCGATCCGCAGCACGGCGCTGCCCAAGGCGATCTCGCGCCCGATCCAGTCCCATTCGGCCCAGGGCGCGGCCCCGTCAAGCCAGAGGTTGCCGCGCCAGCGGTGGACCGACAGGTCACGCCCCATGCGGGCGGAAAGATCCGCGAGCGAAGCCGTGTTCAGGATGGCGACAGAGGGAAAGGCGCTGTCCGTCATGCCGCGTCCCGCCGTCACGATCCGCGCAGGCCGCGGGCGGGTTTCGGGCACCAGCGGATCGGCCCATGCCAGAAAGCGCGGCAGGTCGGCCGGATCATCGGGGCGGAAGGTGATCGCGCCCTGCACGGGATGGCGCAGCGTGACGGTCGCCGTCGCCTCGTCCAGTGCGGCGGTCACGGCCATCAGGGCAGGGGCCTTGGCCCCGCGCGAAAAGCTGGCGCAGGGGGTCCATGCGCCCTCGTTCACGCGGGCCCCGTCCTGCGCGACGGCCCAGTGGCGATCCCATGGCAGGCAAGCCCCTGCCGAAAGACGAACGGACGCGAGGTCTTCGCGTCCGTGTCCCTTGATCGGGTGGCGGGTGATA
>JBEEOG010000371.1:0-3091 GCA_041191745.1 Pseudomonadota bacterium
CCGGTGCCGGGCCTGCGCAATTACTGGAGCGCCTGCGCCGTGATGGCGGGCTTCAGCCAAGGCGGCGGCATGGGTCTGGCGCTGGCGCAATGGATGATCGAGGGCGAGGTGGAGCGTGACCCGCGCGGCTTTGACGTGGCGCGCTTCGGCAACTGGACCTCGCCGGGCTACACCGTCCCGAAGGTCATCGAAAACTACCAGATGCGCTTCAGCGTCTCCTACCCGAACGAGGAACGCCCGGCGGCCCGCCCCTTCCGCACCACGCCGATGTATGAGGTGTTTGACGGCATGAACGCCGTCTGGGGTCAGCAATACGGGCTGGAAGTGGTGAACTACCACGCCCTGCCCGGCGAACCCCGGATGGAAACCCCGACCTTCAAGCGGTCGAATGCGTGGGAGGCGACGCGGCAGGAAGTCATGGCCGTCCGCGAAGGCGTCGGCATCAACGAGGTGCAGAACTTCGGCAAATACCGCGTCACCGGCCCCAATGCCCGCGCATGGCTGGACCGCGTGATGGCGGGCGCGATCCCGAAACCGGGCCGTCTGACCCTGACCCCGATGCTCGCCCATTCCGGCAAGATCATCGGCGATTTCACCGTGTCCTGCCTGTCGGAAACCGAATTCCAGCTGACCGCCAGCTATGGCGCGCAGGGCTGGCATTCGCGCTGGTTCGAACAGAACCCGATGGACGGCGTGACGGTCGAGAACATCTCGGACGCGCGGTCGGGCTTCCAGATCGCGGGGCCGAAGGCGCGCGAACTGCTGTCGCGCGTGACGCGTGCCGATGTCAGCGCGGAGGCGTTCAAGTTCATGGACGTGCGCCGCATGACCGTGGGCATGGCCAACTGCATCGTCCAGCGCGTCAGCTATACGGGCGATCTGGGGTATGAGATCTTCACCGACCACATGTCGGTGCGCCACCTGTGGGACGTGCTGACGGCGGCGGGCAAGGATCTGGGCATCCGCCCCTTTGGGATGCGCGCGATGATGAGCTTGCGTCTGGACAAGTGGTTCGGGTCATGGGGCCGCGAGTTCAGCCCCGATTACACCCCCTGCGAGACCGGCCTCGACCGCTTCATCCGCTGGAACAAGGATTCCGACTGGATCGGCAAGGCCGCCGCGACGGCGGAAAAGGCCGCAGGCCCCAAGCGGCGGCTGGTCAACTTCATCGTCGATGCCAAGGATGCCGATGTCGTCGCGTGGGAGCCGATCTGGCTCGATGGCGCGGTGGTGGGCTTCTGCACCTCGGGCGGGTTCAGCCACTGGACGGGCAAGTCGGTCGCCATGGGCTTCCTGCCCGCAGAGGCCGTCAGGGACGGGCTGGAGTGCGAGATCGAGATCCTCGGCGAGCGTCGCCGCGCGACCGTCCACCTTGCGCCGCTGTGGGATGGCGACGGCGCGCGCATGCGCGGCTGATCCCCGCGCGGCAGGAAGGCAAAAGGGCGCCTTCGGGCGCCCTTTTCACTGTGTCGCGGGACATGTGCCGCCCCTGTGCGGCGGGCGGGCTAGCGGCGCAGCGCGCTGAACCTGAAGCGGTCCAGCCGATCCAGAAGGCGCGACAGCCAGCGCGCCTCGCGCCGGACCGGTTCGGGACGGGACTTCAGCGCCTCGGCCTGCGCCGCCAGCGCGCGGACATGATCCAGATCGGGGGCCTGCGACAGCTGCGGGGCGAGCGCGCGGACAACCGCCACGTCCCAGTCCCACCACTTCAGCTCCTCCAGCGCGGCGATGACCTCGTCGGGAAACCGTTGCCGGATGCGGCGCGCCGGATTGCCGCCCCAGACCTCGTAGGGCCCGACATCCTTGACCACGGTGGAATTCGCCGCGATGACCGCCCCGTTGCCGATGCGGATGCCCGACATGATCGTGGCATTCGCCCCGATCCAGACATCGTTCCCGATGCGGACATCACCATTGGTGACGGGGTGCCCCACGATCCCGCCGCCGCCCAGCTCGCCTTCGAAGATGTGGCCGAAGGGAAAGGTGGTGACCCAGTCGGTCCGGTGGTTCCCGCCCAGCATGACCGTCAGCCCGTCCGCGATGGAACAGAAGGCCCCGATCGTCAGCGAAGCCCCCTCGCCCCATTCGCGGACGGCCATCCTGTGATGGCCATAGGTGAAGCGCCCCACCTCGATCCGCGATGCGCCCTGCGTCCTGCGCCTTGGCCCTGCGGTCAGGGTCGTGTCTTGTCCGTGTCCTACCAGCATGACAATGCCAGCCCGCCTTTTTTCCGGAGTGTGTTACGGGAAGAAAGTTGGCCGGGACGCCTGCCGTGATCGCCATGGCAGGTCGCTGCGACAGTTTCAGCGACGTCTAGATCGGAGAACACGCCACCCACGCCAGAGATGACGTATAAAGACGGACCATGCCCGCGAAAATGCAGCGCAACGGATGGCGGACACTGCCAAATTCCGCGGGGGTGACCCTTTGGTCGGGCGCGGCAGGCATGAAAAAGGGCCGCGCGTGGCGCGGCCCTGATCGTTGCGGACGGTCCGGTGGTTCCGGATCAGCGCTTCGAGAACTGGAAGGAGCGGCGGGCCTTCGCCTTGCCGTACTTCTTGCGTTCGACCACGCGGCTGTCGCGGGTCAGGAAGCCGGCGGCCTTCAGCGCGCCACGCAGGCTGGGCTCGTAAAGCTGCAGCGCTTTCGAGATGCCGTGCTTGACCGCGCCCGCCTGACCCGACAGGCCGCCACCGGCGACCGTCGCGTAGACGTCGAACTGGCCTTCGACATTGGCGATCTGGAAGGGCTGCTTCAGGATCATTTGCAGCACGGGACGCGCGAAATAGACCGCCATCTCCTTGCCGTTGACGATGACCTTGCCCGAACCCGGCTTCACCCAGACGCGGGCGACCGCATCCTTCCGCTTGCCCGTCGCATAGGACCGGCCCAGCGAGTCACGGACCGGAGCCTTGGGCGCAGCCGCTTCCGCAGCGGCGGGGGCCGAACCGGCGACGGCCGATTTCAGATCGTCGAGGGATTTGATGTCGGCCATGATCAGGCGCTCCGCGTGTTCTTCGGGTTCAGGACGCGCAGGTCCAGAACGGTGGGCTGCTGGGCTTCATGCGGATGGGCCGCACCTGCATAGACG
>JBEEOG010000372.1:0-7104 GCA_041191745.1 Pseudomonadota bacterium
ATGCGACGGCGATGCTCCGCTTTCGGGGCAGCGCGGTCAAGCCGACCCTAACGCTGCCAGAAGCGCGGCAGCACCACAACGAAGATCGCCAGAAGGCCCAGCCGCCCCAGCAGCATCGCCAGCGCCATGATCCATTTGCCCGCGTCGTTCAGGTCGACGAAGGTGCCCGTCCTTTCCACCAGCGGGCCGAAGCCGTAGCCGATATTGCCCAGCGCCGTCCACACCGCGAACAGGGCCGAGACGGGGTCCACCCCCGTCAGCGTCATCGCCACGGTCAGCACGCCCAGCGTCAGCACGAAGCCCGAGATGTAAAGGATCAGCGCGTCGATCACGTCCTGCCCGACGGTGCGGCCTTCGTATTTCACCGGCTCCACCCGCCCCGGCGTGGTGATCATCCGCACCTGCCGCACCAGCGCGGCCCATGCGACCTGCGCGCGGAAGATGGTCAGGCCCGCCGCGCTCGACCCCGAACAGGCCCCGATGATGCCGATGACAAAGGCCACGGGCAGCATGTAGCCGTCCCAAGTCGGAAAACTGCCCGAGAAGAAGCCGGTGGAGGAGATGATGGAGACGAGGTTGAACAGCGCCTCGCGGAAGGTGTCCTCGAACTCCATATCCGATGTCAGCCAGCGCCAGAGCGTGACCGTGCCCACCGAAAAGGCGATCAGCTTGACATAGGCGCGCACCTGCGCGTCGCGCCATAGGGGCTGGGTGTCGCCGTTCAGCAGCTGGACATAGCGGACATAGGGCAGACTGCCGAGGAACATGAACAGCGCCCCGAAATACTCGCCCGCCCCCGCATAGGCACCGAAGGACGCGTCGCGCGGCGAGAAGCCCCCCGTCGCGATGGCCGCCATCGCATGCACCGCGGCATCGAGCGGTGTCATCCCGATCGCGGAAAAGGTCAGCCCCGCGATGACGATCAGCCCCACATAGACGCCGAGCAGCTGCTTGGCCAGATCGGCGGCGCGCGGCAGCACCTTGCCGAAGGTGTCGAAGCCCTCGGTGCGGAAGAACTGCATCCCGCCCACCCGCATCACGGGCAGGAAGATCATGGCGACGAAGGCGATGCCCAAGCCCCCCGCCGCGTTCAGAAGCCCGCGCCACAGGTTCAGCCCCGCGGGCAGCGTGTCCAGCCCGTAGATCACCGTCGCGCCCGTGGTCGTCATCCCCGACACGCTTTCGAAATAGGCTTCGGTGAAATGCAGGCCCGGCGCGCCCAGCATGAAGGGCAGCGCGCCGAAGACGGGCAGCACCAGCCAGATCACTGCCGTCAGCAGATAGGCTTGCCGGATGTCGAAACTGATCGATGCCGCATTGGCCGAGGCGAGCGACAGCATCAGCCCGAAGCCCGCCGTCAGCAGCGCCGACTGCAGGAAATCGTCGCCGTTCCCGTTATCCGCCGTCCAGTCCACGAAGGCGGGAAACAGCATCAGGACCGCCAGCACGATCAGGATGCGGCCGAAGACGAAGGCAATGGGACGCAGGTCGACCATGATGGGCGGCAGCTAAACCCTGCCGCCCCGTGCGGTCAATCGCCTAGCATCAGCGCGCGTGGATCAGCGTCTGGAACAGCAGCGGATCGAGGCTTTCCTGCGCGAAGGTCGGGCCATCGGTCAGCAGGCTGACCGCGTCATGGCTGTGCAGGCTTTCCTGATGGCTGGCCACCACGCGGAAATCGCCCACGCGGGAATCGGCCTTCAGCGCGCGGCAGAAGCTGCGCGCCGCATCCTCGACAAAGATCGGGTTGGCGGCGTTCAGTTCGGCAAAGGCCTGTTCATCCTCGCGCTTGACCATGACCTGCGTTTCGGTGGGCACGCCGTCGCGCGCCAGTTCCACCAGATCCTCGAACCACAGGCAGCCCGGATCGTCCTTCACCTCGACCGAGATGCGCGCGACCGAGCGCTGGGAATGCGGCGTCGCCAGCTGCCCGCGCGTGCGGCGGGCATGTTCGGACAGTTCCAGCGAACAGGGGCAGGTCGAGGAATAGACATAGTCGAGGTGCATGATCTTTTTCCGCACCCCGCCACGGTCCACCAGTTCCAGCGCGATGTCGTAATACTGCCACCCCTTCAGCCCCGACCGCAACGAGGCGACCTGCATGGGGAAGGAGAAGCGCATCTGGATGCGCGCATCGAAAGAGCCGAGGTCGCGCTTGTAATCCTCAAGCGCGTGTTCGATCACGCCGAAGGAGAAATCCTTTTCCGAATGGGCATAGAAGGACCGCATGATGCGGCTCATGTTGATGCCCTTCTTTTCCGCCTCGAGGCTGACGGTGCCGGTCACGCTGGTTTCCAGCGTGATGTCCCCGTTGTCGCGGGTCCTGTAGCGGATCGGCAGCCGGAAGTTCGAGATGCCGACATGCTGGATCAGCTGCTTTTCCCCCACGATCAGGCTGGCGGGGCCGTTCTGCAGGTCGGGCAGGCTGGCCTTGTAGGCGTCATCCACCACGAAATCGGCGGGATAGACATGGCTGAGCGCCGGATAGCCTTCGCCCGGCAGAAGATAGGCCACGGAGGAATCGAGCCCCGCGATCTCCGTATCCGACGCCTTGCCCGCCCAGCGGCGCAGCACGGCCAGCGCGGCGGCGGCTTCCTCGCGCGAGGGTTGGCGGTCGATTTCGGGGGTATGGATATTCATCGCATGGGCCTTTCGGTTCCGGCGGGGCTGCCCCGCCTTCAATGTCATCAGGTTATACGCTCCGCAGCGCCAAGCGGATTACACGCCCCGCAACACCGCGTTGCGATCCATGAAGATATAGGAAATGCCGCGCCCCGTTCAAAGACCCGCCAAGACATCCCGCGCCCCGTTTGCGACCCCGTTTGCCGCCGGGCGCGCGGGATGATGCGGTCAGGCCTTCGACAGCGCCTGCTGCAGATCGGCGATCAGATCGCCCGCATCCTCCAGCCCGACCGACAGGCGGATCAGGCCGGGGGTGATGCCGAGCGCGTCCTTCTGGTCCTGCGGCAGGCGCTGGTGGGTGGTGGTCGCGGGATGCGTGGCGATCGTCTTGGCATCGCCGAGGTTGTTGGAAATCTTGGCAATCTCCAGCGCGTTCATGAAGCGGAAGGCCGCCTCCTTGCCGCCCTTCACCTCGAACGTGACCAGCGTGCCGCCCGACCCCATCTGCGCCATGGCAAGGGCGTGCTGGGGATGGCTGGCAAGGCCGGGATAGATCACGCGGGACACGCGCGCGTCGCCCTCCAGCGCCTGTGCGACCTTCAGCGCGGCATCCGCCATCGCGCGGCAGCGCAGATCCAGCGTCGCCATCCCGTTCAGGTGCATCCACGCGGTAAAGGGGCTCATGGAGCCGCCGGTGTGCTTCATGTAGGGTTCCAGCACCTTGCGGATCCAGTCCTTCGACCCGCAGACGACCCCGCCCAGCGCGCGGCCCTGCCCGTCGATATGCTTGGTGGTGGAATAGACGACGACATCCGCCCCCTGTTCGACCGCGCGGGAAAAGATGGGCGTGGCAAAGACGTTGTCCACGATCACCACCGCGCCCACCGCATGGGCGATGTCTGACACCGCGCGGATGTCCACCAGTTCCAGCGTCGGGTTCGACATCGATTCGAAGAACACGGCCTTGGTCGCAGGCGTCACCGCCGCGCGCCACTGGTCGAGGTCCGCGCCATCGACGAAGGTGACATGGACGCCGTAGCGCGTCAGCACCTCTTCGAGGATATAGAGACAGGATCCGAACAGCGCGCGCGAGGACACGACATGGTCCCCCGCCCGCAGCATCGCGGTCAGCGCGCCATTGACGGCCGCCATGCCCGATGCGGTGGCAAAGGCATCCTCGGTCCCTTCCAGCGCGGCGATGCGGTCCTCGAACATGCGGGTGGTGGGGTTGCCGTAGCGGGCATAGATGAACTCGTCCTCGCCCGCCTTGACGAAGCGCGCCTCGGCGCTGTCGGCGCTGTCATCGGCGAAGCCCTGCGTCAGGAAGATCGCCTCGGCCATCTCGCCATACTGGCTGCGGCGGCTGCCTTCATGGACAAGTTTCGTGCGCGTCTTCCAGTCGTTCGTCATGCTGGCCCCCGGCCAAGAAAAAGCCCCGGCAAACCCAGAGGTGCCGGGGCTTCGGTCCCCCACCTCTTTAGCGGCTTGTTTAACGTGGCCCGCAATCCGGTAACAAAGCGCCACGATCCGCCCGATACGCCGCCTGAGGCCAAAGGTCAACGCCCGTGGCCCGCGCAGGCCCGCACAGGCGGGTGGCGGATTTTGGGGGCTTGTTCCCGCGAAGCGATGCCGCATCATCGGCGCAACTGAAGAAGGAGTGTCCCATGACCGCCCCGATCACCCTGCATTACTGGCCCACGCCCAATGGCAAGAAGATCACCATCGCGCTGGAGGAGATGGGCCTGCCCTACGAGATCGCGCTGGTGAACATCGGCGCGGGCGACCAGTTCAAGCCCGATTTCCTGAGGATCGCGCCGAACAACCGCATGCCTGCCATCGTGGACCCCGAAGGACCGGACGGCCAGCCCATCGCCATCTTCGAATCCGGCGCCATCCTGCAATATCTTGCGCGCAAGACCGGCAGGTTCGGCGGGGCGAACGCGCGCGAACAGGCGGCGGTCGAGCAGTGGCTGATGTGGCAGATGGGCGGCGTGGGCCCGATGGCGGGACAGGCGCACCACTTCCTGAAATACGCCCCCGCGATGGACCCGCCGCAGGACCTGCCCTACGCCAAGGACCGCTACCGGCGCGAGGTGGCGCGGCTCTACGGCGTGCTGGACCGGCAACTGGCCGCGAACCGCTATGCGGCGGGCGATTTCCTGTCCATCGCCGACATGGCGATCTGGCCCTGGGCGATGAGCTGGCAGGGGCAGGAACAGACGCTGGAGGACAAGCCCCACTTCGCCCGCTGGCTGCAGGAGCTTGGCGACCGCCCCGCCTTTGCCAAGGGCTATGCCGTGTCGAACGAGGCGCGGACGACCACGCTGGAAGAAGACCGCAAGGCGCAGGAAATCCTGTTCAGGCGCTGACCGGCCTACGGCGGCGGGGCATGCGCCCCGCCCGCCCCGATCGGTGTCAGGTCTTGTCCTTCCCGTCCTCGATCCCGTAGCGGCTCAGGACGCCGCCCTGCGTCATGAAGAACAAGAAGAGCGCCGCCGTCAGGCCGAAGGTCTTGAAGTTCACCCACGCATCGGTGGACATCAGCCGCCAGACGAGTTCGTTCGCCACCGCCAGCGCAAGGAAGAAGCCCGTCAGGCGGCGGGTCAGGATCATCCAGCCTTCGGGTTTCAGGGCCAGCGCCTCGCCCATCACGGCCTGCAGGTAGGATTGCCCGCGCATCAGCCCGAAGCCGAGGATGCCGCCGAAGAGCAGGTAGATCATCGTGGGCTTCATCTTGAAGAAACGCTCGTCGTTCAGCCAGACCGACAGCCCGCCAAAGACGACGACAAGCACCAGCGTCACGATCTGCATCTTCGACAGCTTCCCCGTCAGCCACCACAGAAGCCCCGTAGTGACGACCATCAGCGGCACGAAGGCCGCCGTCATCACGATGAAGCCGTTGTAGCTGCCGCCCAGAACCTGAAAGCTCTGGTCCTTGAACTTCACGTATCCCGCGAAGAACAGCAGGATGGGGCCAAGCTCCAGCACCATCTTCACGACCGGATTGATCTTTTTCTCTTCGGCCATCGCCGCCCTACCCCGCCCATTCCATGACCACGGCCCCCGTGGCGATCATCGCCATCAGGCCGAACCGTGCCTTGCCCACCTTTTCACCCAGCACGAGCCACCCGATCAAGGCGGCAAAGACGGTCGACGTCTCGCGCAGGACCGCCGCCTCGCCCACCTTGTCCAGACGCGTGGCCAGCATGATGCTGCCGAAACTGAAATAGGCAACGAACGCCCCCGTGATCGCGCGGCGCAGAAGGCCCGTGTCGCCCGCCGCCCATGCCCCCCGCAGACGCCCGCGCAGCAGGACCGGCAAGAGGATGCCGTCCAGCAGGAAGAACCACGCAAGGAAGGTGAAGGGGTCGGCGGTGGAGCGGATCGCCCATGCGTCATAGGTGGTGTAGAGCGCGACGAAGGCCCCCGTGGCCACGGCCAGCGCCAGCGCGGGCACCAGCGTCTCGCGCCCCACATCGAGATGCCGCAGGTTCCAGAAGCCCAGCCCGAAGATGCCCGCCATCAGAAGGCCGAGCCCCGCCCATTGCAGCGGCAGGTAGGTTTTGGAAAAGACGAGCGTCGCCCCGATCACCGTGAAGAAGGGCCCCGTCCCGCGCACGACCGGATAGACGACGGTAAAGGCCCCCCGCGTGTAGGTCATGGCCTGAAGCGCCTTGTAGGCCGCATGGATCGCCACCGCGCCGGCAAGGATGGGCCACAGATGCGGCTCGGGCCAGGGCACCGCGAAGAGCGCGAAGGGCAGCGCGATGGCGCCGTAGCAGGCATCGATCGCAGCCCGCGACAGCCACGGATCATGCCGCCCCTTCTGCAGGGCCCCGAAGAGGGCATGCAGGATCGCCGCGACCAGCGCCAGCACGAGCGCGACCTGCGCCCCCGTCTGCGTTCCTTCGATCGAGATCAGCCATTCGGTCATCGGCGGGGGCATCGTCTGGCGGCGGAACGCGGGGGTTTTGCACCCCCGCACCCCCGCAGGATATTTTGGCGAAGAGGAAGCAGGGGACGATCAGTCCTGCCCCACCAGCGCCCTGGCGAAATCCTCGGGGTCGAAGGGGGCGAGGTCGTCGATCTGTTCGCCCACGCCGATGGCGTGGATGGGAAGACCGAACTTGTCGGCAAGCGAGACGAGGACGCCGCCCTTGGCCGTGCCGTCGAGCTTGGTCATCACGAGGCCCGTGACATCGGCGATCTTGCGGAAGATCTCGACCTGGCTGACCGCGTTCTGGCCCGTCGTCGCGTCGAGGACAAGGATCGTGTTGTGCGGCGCGGTCGGGTCCTTCTTGCGGATCACGCGGACGATCTTGGCCAGTTCCTCCATCAGGTCGGCGCGGTTCTGGAGCCGCCCTGCCGTGTCGATCATCAGAAGGTCGGCGCCCGACTCCTGCGCCTGCGTCAGCGCGTCGAAGGCAAGGCTTGCAGGATCGGACCCTTCGGGCGCGGTCAGCACGGGCACGCCCGCGCGGC
>JBEEOG010000373.1:0-3664 GCA_041191745.1 Pseudomonadota bacterium
GCCGAGTCCTTCCCCCTTCTGTCGCCCGGCGTTCCCGATCCACCGAAGGGGGTGGGCGAGAGGGGAGCATTCCATGCCTGAGAGAGAGGTATTGATCCGGGGCGCGGCGGCGGTTGTCACCATGGACGGCGCGCGGCGCGAGATCGCGGGCGGCGACGTGCTGATCCGCGGCGGGGTGATCGCCGCCGTCGGGCAGGGGCTGCACAGCACAGGCGAGGTGGTGGAGGCGGCAGGCTGCGTCGTGACGCCGGGATTGGTGAACACGCACCACCATCTGTACCAGACGCTGACCCGCGCCGTGCCGGGGGGGCAGGATGCGCTGCTGTTCGGCTGGCTCAAGACGCTCTACCCGATCTGGGGCCGGTTCGGGCCGGAAGAGATGTTCGTATCCGCCCAGATCGGGCTGGCGGAACTGGCGCTGTCGGGCTGCACGCTGACCTCGGACCACCTTTATCTCTACCCCAACGGGGCGCGGCTCGATGACACGATCGCGGCGGCGGCAGAGGTGGGCTTGCGCTTCCACCCCACGCGCGGCGCGATGAGCATCGGGGAAAGCGCGGGTGGCCTGCCGCCGGATGCGCTGGTGGAGAGGGAGGCGGCGATCCTTGAGGATTGCATCCGCGTGGTCGATGCCTTTCACGACCCGCGCGAGGGCGCGATGGTGCGGGTGGGGCTGGCGCCCTGTTCGCCCTTTTCCGTCAGCCGCGACCTGATGCGGGATGCGGCCCTGCTCGCGCGCGACAAGGGCGTGATGCTGCACACCCATCTGGCCGAGAATGACGAGGATATCGCCTATTCGCTGGCGCAGTTCGGCTGCCGTCCGGGGCAATATGCCGAAGAGCTGGGCTGGACGGGGGCGGATGTCTGGCATGCCCATTGCGTCAAGCTGGATGCGGGCGAGATCGACCTGTTCGCGCGGACGGGCACGGGGGTGGCGCATTGCCCCTGTTCCAACTGCCGCCTCGGGTCCGGCATCGCGCCGGTGCGGGCGATGCGGGATGCGGGCGTGACGGTGGGGCTGGGCGTGGACGGATCGGCCAGCAACGATGCGGGCAATCTGGTGGCCGAGGCGCGGCAGGCGATGCTGTTGCAGCGCGTGGCGCTGGGTGCCGATGCGATGGGCGTGCGCGAGGCGCTGGAGATCGCCACCTTGGGCGGCGCGCGGGTGCTGGGGCGGCCCGATTGCGGATCGCTTCAGGCAGGCAAGCGCGCCGATATCGCCATCTGGGACATGCGCGGGATCGAGGCGGCGGGGGCGTGGGATCCCGTGGGGGCGCTGCTTCTGTGCGGCCCGACGCGGGTGCGCGACCTGTTCGTCGAGGGCCGCCGCGTGGTGGCGGACGGGCAGATGGCGACGATCGACCTGCCGCGCGTGATCGAACGGCAGAACCGTCTGGCCGCAGGGCTGGCGGGGTGATAGGGCGGGGCGGAACGACGGAGGGGCCGATGTCCGACCAGCACGATTACGCGGCGCAGCGGCGCGAGACATTCGCCGTCTTCAAGGGCGCGAAGGGCCTGCCCGCGACGGCGGTGGTGGAGTTCGTCTTCTTCGTCGAGGAGACGGATGCCGACTGGGACGGCTTCGAACGCGCGCTCAGGGCCGAAGGCTTCCGCCCGCGGCGGCTGGACGATGGCGAGACGGTGCTGGCGCTGTGCGGGCCCATGCCCTTGCAGCCCGAACCCGTCTGGACGGCCGAGGAACTGGCCACCCGCATCGCGCTGCGCTTCGATTTCTATCCCGACGGCTGGTCCATCGCGGACTGAGGCAGCGGCGACAGCGCCGCGGTCAGGCTGTCCATCACCGCGCGGTTCTGCGGCTGTTTCAGCGCGCGCCGGATCTGGCGCCGCCGCCAGGCCTCGGCCTCGGCCTGCAGGGTGGCGAGGACGGGATCTTGCAGAAGTTTCGCCACCTCGGCGCGCAGGCGGGGCAGGTGGCGCTGGATCGTCCGGTCCTCGACATGGTTGGTGTCGCGCGACTTCAGGTAGGCGGCGGGATCGGGCATCGCGGTGTTCAGCGCGAAGCCGCGGGCGAATTTCATCATCACCCCGTCCAGCGATTGCACGGAATAGTGGTTCACCTGCGCGTGGCTGTATTCGGCCGCCTGCAGAAGCGTGCGCCAGTTGCGCGGGACTGGCTGGCCCGAGGGCAGGACATGCAGACGCTCCTCGCCTTCGGGGGGGGCGGTCGGGCGGTGGATGCCGGGCTTGGCAAAGCGGTCGCGGCGGAACAGCGCCTTGGGCGAGGTGGCGAAGCGGTCGGGCGCGCGGGCCGGATCGCAGGCATGGGTGAAGCGCGCGGTCACGAGGTCGGGCGCCCAGTTCGCGACGTTCGACGTGCCGAACAGGCGCCAGTTGACGAAAAAGCAGTCGGCCTGCGGGTTCTGCGCCATCAGCGCGTCGATGCGGCCATCGCCTGCATGGATGTTCAGGAATTCGTCCGCATCCAGAAACAGCACCCAGTCCGAGGCGAGGTAGACCGGATCGGCCAGCACGCGGATAAGCGCGCGCTGCTGCGGCTTCACCCCCGGCGCGCGGCGCAGGATGCGGTTCACGCGGTGGGTTGCATGCCCCAGTTCTTCCAGCCGCATCCAGATGCGGTCCGTGCCGTCCTGGCAGTCGTTGGTGTAGATCAGGAAATGGTCCACCCCGATCAGGCGGTGATAGGCGAACCATTCGAGGACGGTGGCGCCTTCGTTCTTCATGCAGGACAGCAGAAGGATGCGGGGCGTCGGACTCATCTCACCACTTCACAGGACCGCGCCTGACAGGACTGCGCCTGTCGCGGCGTGGTTTGATCTTGGCCAATCGCGCGCGCTCTGGCAACCCGTCAGCGCAGCGGGCGGCCGTTCACCCATGTCGCGCGGATCGCGCGGTCGTCGCCCATCATGATCGTGGGGAAGAGCGCCTCCCACAGCGACCCTGCCCGCCGCACCGCCTGTTCGATGGCGGGGGTGGAGGCGAGGTCGATCACCGTCAGGTCGGCCTCCATCCCCGGGGCGATGTTGCCGATCCGGTCCTCGGCCCTGAGCGCGCGGGCCGAACCGACGGTGGCCAGCCAGACCAGCTGCGAGGGATGCAGCGCCTGCCCGCGCAGCTGCGCCACCTCGTAGGCCGCGGCCATGGTGTGCAGCATGGAGAATGACGACCCGCCCCCCGTATCGGTGGCAAGCCCCACCCGCATCTGCCGCGCCAGCCCCATGTCGAACAGGCCCGAGCCGATGAAGGTGTTCGATGTCGGGCAATGGACAAGGCTCGCCCCCGCCTCGGCCAGCCGCGCCCTTTCGCGGTCGGTCAGGTGGATGGCGTGGCCATAGACGGCCCCTTCGCGCAGCAGCCCCTGCGCCTCGTAGGTGTCGAGGTAGTCGCGCGACTGCGGGAACAGGCCGCGGACCCATTCGATCTCGTCCGTCTGTTCGGACAGGTGGGTCTGCATCAGGCAATCGGGGTATTCGCGCCAGAGCGCCCCCAGCGCCGCCAGCTGTTCGGGGGTGGATGTGGGCGAGAAGCGCGGCGTGATGACATAGGACAGGCGGTCCACCCCGTGCCATCTCTCCAAGAGCCGCTTGGACTCGTCATAGGCCGATTGCGCCGTGTCGCGCAGCCCTTCGGGGGCATTGCGGTCCATGCAGGTCTTGCCCGCGAAAACCCGCATCCCCCGCGCCTG
>JBEEOG010000374.1:0-4819 GCA_041191745.1 Pseudomonadota bacterium
TACCTGCTTTTCATCAAAAGCCTGAAGATCGAAAATGAAAAACGGACGCTTATCCATTTTGTTTTTCTCTTCGGTATCGGAGAAAAACCATACTTCTCGGCCATTGGTGAGTATTGCAAGCTTAGCATCTAGAGCAGCAAAATAACGATAAAGCTGGCTGAACTGTGCATTGCCAAGCGGCATCGAGATTGGCTTCGCTTCCACGATGATTGAGATTTTTCCATCAATCTTTACAGCGAAATCAATCTTCTCTCCCTTTTTTATTCCAACGTCTGCGATGAACTCAGGAATAACTTCTTCGAGATTGAATACGTCAAAGCCAAGAGACTGAAGCAACGGCATCACAACCGATGTCTTGGTTGCTTCCTCGGTCAGCGCATGTTCAGCGGCATGCCTAGAACGTTTCTCAAGTTCCTTAACTTTTGCCTCAAAGGAAAGATTGGACATTCTTCACCGTTCTCACAGATCTTGATCGTAAAATGGCGCAAGACTGGTGCTCGCTTCAAGTGAAATCTATGGTCACACTGCCCCTTTGGTTGTGAAATCATGCGCGCGGGCTGGCGGCCGCTGCTCGATCCCGCGCAGGACCGCCCCCGCTGGTAGGCCCGCCCGTCAGATCCGCAGCCGCGTGCAGCTTGCCAGCACGTCGAGTTGCCGCCCCGCGATATAGCCCGCCAGCGTGCCCGGATTGGGGAACATGCTGTCGACCTTTGCCGCCTCGTCCTCGGCCGGTTTGAAGGTGGCGAAGAACTCCAGCAGCGCGCGCGCTTCGTTGCAGAACGCGGGCGCATTCACCCCCGCCCGCCGCGCCGCGCTGAGCAGCTCGGGCGTCCGCGACAGATCGAGCCACAGCGTCGTGCGCGCATCGGCATAGGCGCGCAGGTGGATCGCCCTGCCGTCCGGTTCGTTCTGCCAGTAAAGCCGCAGCGTATCGCGCAACTCCACCGCCGGCAGGATCAGCACCGCGCCTTTGGTGTCGCCCGCCATGCTGATGGCGAAATCCGCCACCGCGCGCGAGATCAGCCGATGCAGCGCGAAACTGCGCGGCGAGGCCGCCACCGCCGCCTCGTCCGCGCGGTAGAGCGACATCCATTGCAGCGCCATGAAGAAGCGGTCGGGCAGGTCCTCGACGATTTCGGGCATCTGCATGTAGGGCTTCATCGCCCCCCGCCGCGACGAGGTGACGACCGGAAGGCGCAGGTCCACCGCCTCGGGCAGGCTGTCGCGGCGCAGCACGATCTCGAAGGCGAAGGTCATCGCCTCGTCGCTCTGGCTGTCGCCGGGGGGCAGGCGCAGGCCCGCCACCGCCACGCGCAGCCGCGCATAGGGCCCGCGGAACAGCGCGTCGGGCAGCACCGTCGCGGCCTGCTGGCCCGTGGCCCCCTCGGTCAGGGCGGTCAGGGTCACGGGCAGCGTCTGCCCGCCGAGCAGGTCGGTCACCGTCACCTCGGGCGCGGGCAGGACGGTGCCTTCGGGCGCGTCCAGATAGGCGAAGTCCAGCCGCAGCGGCGTATCGGCCAGCACAGGCAGCGGCAGCAGGGCGGCAAGCAGCAGGAAAAGGCGCGTCATGCGGTGGTCCTTTGGGTGGTGGGCATGGCCAGCGCAGCGCCAAGGATCAGCGCATCGGCCAGCCGCAGGAATTGCAGGTATTCGGTCAGGCTGGTCCGCGCGGTGTCGAAGGCCATGAATTCGGGCGGCAGGTTCTGGTCGATATAGGCAAGGATCGTCTCGTCCCCCAGTTCGGGATAGGTGACGGTGCCGCCCAGATGCAGCTCGGCCCAGAAGAGCACCGCGAAGGCCAGACCGCAGGTGGCGGCCAGAAGCCAGATCCGCAGCCGCCCCTCGGCGATCAGCCCGTTGGCGGCGACGATCTTGGTCAGCACGAAAGAGCCGACTCCGGTGGAAATCTGCATGGCCTGACTGAATTCGGCCCAGTCGCCCGCCAGCACGGACTGCACGCGCAGCATCAGAAAGGTGACGCGCGCAAAGAGCATGGGCTGCGCGGCATCGGCGAAGAGGTCCACTTCCTCGGACGGGGCGAAGCAGTTTTCAAGGAAACTGCCCCAGCAGCCATGCACGCCCACCAGATAGACCAGCCACGGCAGATGCACGAGGAAGACCAGCGCGATCAGCCCCGTGACCAGCAGCTTCTGGTTATGCGCCCGCGCCGCATCGGCGGGGCTTTCCATGACGGGGGGCGGCAGGGTGGCGGGGGCCGGCCCCGCACCGGCGGGAAGCGCCGCAGGCGGGGCGGGCGGCACCGAGGCAAAGGGCATCCCTGCCCCGCCCCCTGCCCCGGCGGCGGGCAGATAGATGGGCGGTCCGGCGGGCTGGCCATTCGGCGCGGGCAGCCAGACGGCATAATAGAGCAGCGGCACCGCCCCCTGCGCCACGGCCTGCGCGGCGACGGGGTCGAGCGGGGCCGCATCGGCGGCGGCCGTCATGACGGGGGGTGGCGCGGGTGGGGGATCGGCGGACGTCACGGGTGGCGGCGGGGGCGGCACAGCGTCGGGCGCCCCGGCTGCGGCCCTTGCCGCATGCGACGCGGCGTCCTCCGCAACCTGCGCCTCGCGCTCCATACCCCTACCCGTCAACCACCTATCCGACTTGGGTAACGTGCGGTTTCGGGACCTGTCAACGCCGATCATGGGCGCAGAGCCTTGACCCTGCGCGCAATTTCCGCTAACGGCGCTGAGACGTGCACGTCAGTGCCGCAAGACGCCGGGGCGCCCGGAACATAGCGTCCCAGATTTCCATGCGGGCCGATCCCGCATCACAAGGACGCAAATGACCAAGTTCTCCGACCTCGCGCTCGATCCGCGCGTACTGAAGGCCGTCACCGAAGCAGGGTACGAAACCCCGACGCCGATCCAGGCACAAGCCATCCCCCATGCGCTGCAAGGCCGCGACGTTCTGGGCATCGCCCAGACGGGGACGGGCAAGACAGCCAGCTTCACGCTGCCGATGATCACCCTGCTGGGCCAAGGCCGCGCGCGGGCGCGGATGCCGCGCAGCCTCGTGCTGGCCCCCACGCGCGAACTGGCCGCGCAGGTGGCCGAGAATTTCGACACCTATGCCAAGCACACCAAGCTGACGAAGGCGCTCTTGATCGGCGGCGTGTCCTTCGGCGAACAGGACAAGCTGATCGACCGTGGCGTCGATGTGCTGATCGCCACGCCGGGCCGGCTGCTCGATCATTTCGAACGCGGCAAGCTTCTGCTGACCGGCGTGCAGATCATGGTCGTGGACGAAGCGGACCGCATGCTCGACATGGGGTTCATCCCCGATATCGAACGCATCTTCCAGCTGACCCCCTTCACCCGCCAGACGCTGTTTTTCAGCGCCACCATGGCGCCGGAGATCGAGCGGATCACCAGCACCTTCCTGTCCAATCCGGCCAAGATCGAGGTGGCGCGCCAGAATTCGACCTCTGCCACGATCGAGCAGAAGCTGATCCAGTTCCAGCCCACCCGCAAGGACCGCTCCTTCACCGAAAAGCGCGCCGTCCTGCGCGCGCTGATCCGCGCCGAGGGCGAGGCCTGCACCAACGCCATCATCTTCTGCAACCGCAAGATGGATGTGGACGTGGTGGCCAAGTCGCTGAAATCCCACGGCTTCAACGCGGCCCCGATCCATGGCGATCTGGAACAGTCGCAGCGGATGAAGACGCTGGACGGGTTCCGCGACGGATCGCTGCATCTGCTGGTCGCCTCGGACGTGGCGGCGCGGGGCTTGGACATTCCGGCCGTGTCCCACGTCTTCAACTTCGACGTGCCGAGCCATCCCGAAGATTATGTCCACCGCATCGGCCGCACCGGCCGCGCGGGGCGTCAGGGCAAGGCCTTCACCATCGCCGTGCCCTCGGACGAGAAATACCTGTCCGCCATCGTCAGCCTTGTGAAACAGGACATTCCCAAGGGCGAATTGCCCGAAGGGCTGGACCTTGCCGCCGAAGGGTCGAACCGCCCGCAGGGCGAACGCCGCGACGGCAAGTCGGGCCGTGACCGCGACCGGCGCGGTTCGGGACGCGACCGCGACCGTGATCGGGGCCCCCGCCGCGACGAGGCAAAGACGGAAGCCGTGGCCGAAACCGTGGCCGAGGTCGTGGAGGCCGCGCCCGTGGCCGAACGTCCCGCCCGCGAGGAACGCCGCGACGAGCCGCGCCGCGATGACCGCCGCGACCGCCGCAATGACGACCGCCGCAGCGAGGATCGCCGCGACGAACCCCGCCGCGACGAGCGCCGCGATGATCGCCGCGACCGTGACGACCGCCACCGCAGCCGCGACCGCGACGACCGTGGCGGCCCGCCTGTCGTGGGCATGGGCGACCATGTGCCGGATTTCATCCTGCGAAGCTTCAAGCTGCCCGATCCGAAACCGGACGAGCTGGACGAGGCCCCCGCCACCGGCACCGAAGGATAAAGAAAAAGCCCCGCCGGATGGCGGGGCTTTTTGCTGTGCCGTGACGGGCCCTATTCGGACATCAGGCGGCTGATCACGACGGTGACTTCGGGCTTCTTGCCGATCTCCTCCATCGCCGTCTGGCGCACGACTCGGCGCAGCGCCTCGTCCAGCTTGTCGTCATCGGCGATGACCTTGGCGGGCGCGCCGGACAGGAAGTCGTTCAGGTCCGTCTCCAGCACCTCGGACAGGCTGCCGGTGCGGCCCTTGTCGGTCAGGCCCGACAGTTCCACCCAGGCATCGCCCAGCGTGTCGTTCTCGTCGTCCAGGATCACGGTCACCATGACATGCCCGTTCAGCGCCATGCGGATGCGGTCGCGGATCACGCCGTCAAGCTGGCCCACCAGCGCGGTCCCGT
>JBEEOG010000375.1:0-3859 GCA_041191745.1 Pseudomonadota bacterium
GGCGCGGCCCGTGCGACAGGCGCACGGGCAGGCCTAGCCGACCTGTTCTGCCGCGCGCGCAGCAATGGCTGCGCGTAGACAGAGGTCTGCCATTCCAGAGCCCCGACAAATCGCGTATCCCTGCCCCGTCCAGACCGGAGCCGCGCCCCATGACCCAGATCATCCCCAGCCTTGCCACCGTCGCCGACCGCTACACGGCGGTGTTCTGCGACCTGTGGGGGTGCCTGCACAACGGGCGCGAACCCTTTCCCGCCGCCGTCGCCGCCCTTCGGGCCTTCAAGGCGCGGGGGGGGACGGTGCTTCTGCTGACGAATTCCCCGCGCCCCCGCGCCTCGGTCGTGGCGCAGCTCGACCGGATCGGCGTGCCGCGCGACTGCTGGGACGAAATCGTCAGCTCCGGCGATGCGACCCAGATCGGGCTGGCCACGGGCATCATCGGCACAAAGGTCCACCATATCGGGGCCGAAAAGGACCTGACCTTCTTCACCGACATCCCCGCCGACCTGCCGCAACTGGCCGCCATCACCCGCGTGCCGATGGATCAGGCGACGGGCATCCTGTGCACCGGCCTGCGCGACGACCTGTCCGAGACGCCCGACGACTATCGCGCGGCCCTTTTGATGGGCAAGACGCTGGGGCTGACCATGCTCTGCGCCAATCCCGACATCATCGTGGACATGGGCGAAACCCGCGTCTTCTGCGCGGGCGCGCTGGCGGCGGAGTATGAGTCGATGGGCGGCACGGCGATGTATTTCGGCAAGCCCCATCCGCCTGTCTATGACCTTGCGCGACGCAAGCTCGCCGCGCTGACGGGCGAGGAGGATCACCGCATCCTCGCCATCGGGGACGGCATCGCCACCGATGTGCAGGGGGCCGCGGCCGAAGGGATCGATGCGCTCTTCGTCACGGGCGGGATCGCGGCGGCCGAATTCGGGCCGGATGCCGCCAACCCCGATCCCGCGCGGCTGGCGGCGTGGCTGGGCGACCAGCAGCTGTCGCCGCCCTGGGCCATCGGCCATCTGCGCTAAGGCCTCCGCAACAAAATTACATCTTTTGTCGCACCCGCGATAAATTATTTCGCGCCGAATTGCGCTGCGCTGCGGCATGCGGTAATGTCTGCCCAGTGACACAGACGGGATTCGGCCATGTTCGCCAGAGCCATCGACAACCAGCCGCGCGGCACGATCTGCATCGAGGATCTGGAGATCGGGATGACCCGCTCGCTCCTCAAGACCGTGACCGACCGCGACATCGAGCTCTTTGCCGAGGTGTCGACCGACCGGAACCCCGTGCATCTGGACGATGCCTATGCACAGGACACGATCTTTCAGGGCCGCATCGCGCACGGGATGCTGACGGCGGGCCTGATCAGCGCGGTGATCGGCGAACAGCTGCCCGGCCACGGGACCGTCTATCTGGGACAAAGCCTGAAGTTCATGGCCCCCGTCCGCCCCGGCGATACCGTGCGGGCCGAGGTGAAGGTGACCGCGATCGACCATGCCAAGCGCCGCGTCACCCTTGAAACCCACTGCGCCGTGGGTAATACGGTCGTGCTGAAGGGCGAGGCGCTGGTTCTGGCGCCCAGCCGCAAGTTCGACTGACGGGGCATGCCCCCGCCCGGGGGAAGATGCGCGTTCACCACCACTGGTCCGGCCTGCCTGCCGATGCCCGCGGCGCCTCGGTCGCGATGGGCAATTTCGATGGCGTGCATCTGGGCCATGCCTCGGTGATCGGTCTTGCCCGCGGGGACCGTCCGCTGGGGATCGTCACTTTTGAGCCCCATCCGCGCCAGTTCTTTGCGCCCGATGCCGCCCCCTTCCGCCTGATGAATGCCGAAGCGCGGGCGAACCGTCTGGCCAAGCTGGGCGTGGCGGAACTGTTCGAACTGCCCTTCGATGCCACGCTGGCGGGCCTGTCGCCTGCCGATTTCGTGGGGCAGGTGCTGGCCGATGGGCTTGGCGTCGCGCATGTCGTGGTGGGGGCGGATTTCTGCTTCGGCAAGGGGCGCAAGGGCACGGCGGATGACCTGCGCGCGCTTTGCGCCACGCGGGGGATCGCGGTGACTGTCGCGCCCTTGGTGGCGCTGGACGGGCGCGAGGTCTCTTCGACCGCGATCCGCGCCGCGCTGGCCGAGGGCCGCCCGCGCGACGCCGCCGCCATGCTGGGCCACTGGCACCGGATCGAGGGCGAGGTGATCCACGGCGAGAAGCGGGGGCGCGAACTGGGCTATCCCACGGCCAACATGTCGGTCGATGACCTGCATCTGCCGCGCCTCGGCGTCTATGCCGTGCGCGCCGATGTGCTGACCGGCCCGCAGGCGGGCAGCTACATGGGCGCGGCCAGCCTTGGCGTGCGCCCGATGTTCGGGGAAAACCGCCCGAACCTTGAAACCTTCCTCTTCGACTTCGCGGGCGATCTTTACGGGCAGCACCTCTCTGTCGCCTTCGTCGATTACCTGCGCCCCGAGATGCGGTTCGACGGCCTGCCCGCCCTCATCGCGCAGATGGAGGCCGATTGCGCGAAGGCGCGGGACATCCTCTCCACGCCCTGAAAACCCTTCTTCGAAGCGTTTTCGTCCCGAAGCCTCGCGCGACGCTTCGATCCTTCGTCCGACGGATCGTCCCAGCGATTTTTCGCAGAAAAATCGTCTGCGCCCGCTTCCCTTTCGCGCCCCGAACGCGCACCTTCCGGCCCATGACCGACACGCTCCGCCCCCGTTTCTGGGAAACCGTCCCGCTGAAGAAGATGACCGCCCCCGAATGGGAGGCGCTCTGCGACGGCTGCGGCAAATGCTGCCTGAACAAGATCGAATACGAGGATACGGGCGAGGTGGACTATACCCGCATCGCCTGCCGCCTGCTGGACGACAAGACCTGCCGCTGTTCGCAATACCCGATCCGCCACCAGTTCGTGCCCGATTGCGTGGTGCTGACACCCAAGACCCTGCCCAAGATCGCCTACTGGATGCCCGCAACCTGTGCCTACAAGCTGCTCTGGGAAGGCAAGCCCCTGCCCGACTGGCACCCGCTGGTCACGGGCGATCCGGACAGCACCCATGCCTCGGGCCATTCCATGCGCGGCAAGACCGTACCGGAATACGAGGTGTCCGAGGACGACTGGGACGATTACATCATCGGGGATCAGGTCTGATGTTCTTCACCTCTGACAACGCATCCGGCGTGCCGCCCGAAGTGATGGCCGCCCTCCATTGCGCGAACGAGGGGTTCCAGCGCAGCTACGGGGCCGACGACATCATGGCGCGCGTCACGGCGCGGGTCCGCGAGGTATTCGACGCGCCCGAGGCCGTGGTGCATCTGGTGGCCACCGGCACGGCTGCCAATGCGCTGGCCATCGCCAGCCACTGCCCGCCCTGGGGTGCGGTCTTCTGCCACCGCCACGCCCATATCGCCGAGGATGAATGCGGCGCGCCGGAATTCTATGCGGGCGGCGCGAAGCTCGTGCTGGTCGACGGCGCGCATGGCCGCATGACGCCCGACACGCTGGCGCAGGCGCTGGCGGTCACGGGCGACAGCGGCGTGCATGGCGTGCAGCGCGGGATGCTGTCGCTGACCAACGTGACCGAAGCGGGGACCGTCTACACGCCGTCCGAGATCGCCGCACTGACCGCGCTCGCCCGCGCGCACGGCCTGCCCTGCCATCTGGACGGCGCGCGGTTCGCCAATGCGCTGGTCGCCACGGGCGCGACGCCCGCCGAAATGACGTGGCAGGCGGGGATCGACGTCCTCTCCTTTGGCGGCACCAAGAACGGGCTGCTGGGGGTGGAGGCGGTCGTCTTCTTCGACCCCGCCCGCGCGTGGGAGTTCGAGCTGCGCCGCAAGCGGGGCGGGCATCTCTTCTC
>JBEEOG010000376.1:0-10185 GCA_041191745.1 Pseudomonadota bacterium
TCATGTAGCGCAGCTTGATGCGGTGGCCGCCCGGCGCGGACGGGGGGTGCGCCTCGGTCATGGCACCCAGCCACGAATTCAGCTTGGCCGTGGTGATGCGGCGGTTCCAGACGTCATGGGCGCGGCGGATGGCGTCATGCAGGCGGTCGAGCCCCCTGCCCGTCTTGGCCGAAACGGTGACCAAGGGCGCCCCGCGCAGCTGCGGCAGCAGGCGGTCGAACATCTCTTTCAGCTCGGCCAGCTTTTCCTGCTTCTCGTCCTCAAGATCCCACTTGTTCACCGCCACCACGACGGCCCGGCCCTCGGTTTCGGCATAGTCGGCGATGCGGAGGTCCTGCGTCTCGAACGGGATTTCAACGTCGAGGAGGACGACCACCACTTCCGCAAAGCGCACGGCGCGCAGGCCGTCTGCGACGGAAAGCTTTTCCAGCTTTTCGACCACGCGCGCCTTCTTCCGCATCCCCGCCGTGTCGAAGATGCGGATCGGCGTGCCCTGCCAGTCGGCACGGACCGAGATCGCGTCGCGGGTGATGCCGGCCTCGGGGCCCGTCAGCAGGCGGTCCTCGCCGATGATCTTGTTGATGAGCGTCGATTTGCCCGCATTGGGCCGGCCGATCACGGCGATCTGCAGGGGCTTTCTGACCGTCGGGTGATGCGCCGTCAGGTCGGCTTCCTCGTCCCCCTCGGCCTCGGTGATCTCCACCTCGGTGTCGGGGGTGTTCGCGGCCTCGCGCTCGGCGAATTCCTCGCGGAAGGGGGTGAGGATGCGGTAAAGGTCATCCATCCCCTCGCCATGTTCGGCCGACAGGCGGATCGGCTCGCCCAGACCGAGGCTCCATGCCTCCAGCGCGCCGCTGTCGCCCGCCGCTCCTTCGGCCTTGTTCACGCCAAGGATCACGCGGGCGTTCTTTTTCCGCAGGATGTCGGCAAAGACCTCGTCCGATGGCGTGACGCCCACGCGCCCGTCGATCAGGAACAGGCAGACATCGGCCATCTCGACCGCGCGTTCCGTCAGGCGGCGCATCCGGCCCTGCAGGCTGTCGTCGGTGACTTCCTCAAGCCCCGCCGTGTCGATCACGGTGAAGCGCAGGTCGAAGATCTTGGCGTCCCCCTCGCGCAGGTCGCGCGTCACGCCGGGCTGGTCATCGACCAGCGCAAGCTTCCGTCCGACCAGACGGTTGAACAGCGTCGACTTGCCCACATTGGGCCGCCCGACGATGGCGAGGGTAAAGCTCATGTCCGCATCCTGTAGGCTCGGGGCAAGCGGACCCCTTACACTGGCGGGGCGTCAACGGAAAGCGTGAAGTTGCCCGTTCGCGCCAAGCACGAAGACCATCCCGCCCGCAAGCGCAGGGGCCGACGCCGCACCGCCGGGGATTTCGAGCCCGCCGAGCATGCTGCCATCGGCAGGATCGAAGACGCGCAGCTGCCCGTCCCCGCCCGCGACCAGAAGCCGCCCGCCCGCAAGGACAGGGCCGAAATGGGCGGTGATCGCCTTGCGCCGCTTGGCGCGGTCCTTGTCCCAATAGGGCATCTCGATGGCCCAGATCACCTCGCCCGTCGCGGCATCGAGGCGCACCAGACGCGCCTCGTCATTGACGACGAAGACCGATCCGCCCGTGACGAGGGGCGGGTTCATCGCGCCTTCGGTCACGGTCCAGATGCGCTCGCCCGACGCGGCGCGCATCGCCACGGTGCGGCCCGCGGCGGTGCCTGCGTAAAGCACGCCGTCCACGACCACCGGATCGCCGGTGATGTCGGTCAGCCCCGCATAGGCGCGACCCACGCGCTGGCCCGTCACCGGCGCATCCCAGACGCGGGTGCCCGACACCTTCAGCGCCGCCGTCAACCCGCCCGAGGCAAAGGGGAAGAGCACGGCGCGATCCGTCACCGCCGGCCCTGCGCTGCCAAGAACACCGGTGGCCGAGGCGACATTGGGCAGCGTCCAGAGGACGCGCCCCGTATCGGCGGCGACCGCCCAGCCCGATCCGTCGCGCCCGACGACATAGACGGCATTGCCGTCCACCGTGGGGGCGCCCGTCACAGGGCTGTCGAGCCTCTGGCGCCAGATCACGGCCCCCGACCGCGCATCGAGCGCGACCAGCTCGCCATAGCCCGTCGCGGCATAGACCCGCGTGCCATCGGTGGACAGCCCCCCGCCCGAGACATTGCCGCCCCGGTCGAACGGCGCCACCAGATCGGCGCGCCACAGGACAGCCCCCTGAACCGAGGTCGCCTGCACCAGCGCGTCGCTGTCCATCGTGAAGACCGCGCCCCCCGCCACCACGGGCGCGGTGGCGATGCGGTTGCGGCGGCTGTTGCCCTGCCCCACGGTGACCGACCAGACCCGCTGCGGCTGGGCCGACAGCTGCCCGTGGACCTGCGCGTTGCGGGCATTGCCGCCGCGATGCGTCCATTCGGCATTGGCCTGCGGCGCGGGCAGGCTGACCGGTTCGCTGCGGTTTTCCGGCATCAGGGGCGGGGCTGTGGGCGCGGGCTGGCCTTCGACGGGAAGCGAGGCGTCAAGCGGCGCGCGCACGGGGAAACGTTCGCCCGGCAGGATCAATTCGCGTTCGCAGCCTGCCAGCAGCATCACCAGCGCAAGCCCCGTCACCGCCACGTTCCGCCTGTTACCCACCTGATGGTCCTTCCCGTGTCGATCCAACCGCCGCGCGTCCGTCCTGCAAAGCCCCTCAGCCGCCGTCGCCCCCGTCGGCCGCCGCCCCGTCCGCGTCGCCATCCACGGGGGCGGTTTCGGGAGCGGCCTCGGGCGCGGCGAGTTCGCCGCCCAGCGCGACGACGACCTGCCCCGCGCGGGCGCGCAGGCCGGCGGTCGCCTCCTGATCGGTCGTCAGCGCGGTCAGGGCGGCAATCGCCTCGTCCGTGCGGCCTTCCTCGACCAGCAGATAGGCGAGTTGCTCCAGCGCCAGCGGGCGGAAGGGCCGTCCGGGCGCGGCGATGGGGTCAAGCGCGGCGCGGCGGTCGGCCAAGGGCAGGTCCGCCCCTGCCACGATCACGCGGCGCAGCGTGGCAAGGTCGCGGTAGCTTTGCGGCTGGCTGGCATCGGATTCGAGCGCGGCCAGCGCCTCGAGCGTGCCCGCGCGATCCGTTTCGGGGTCCGAGGCGCGCAGGAGAAGCAGGATGCCCGTCTGGTCGCCATCGGTGCCGATCGCGTCCAGCGCGGCGCGGCGGTCTTCCGGCGCGCCAAGGTCGAGCGCGTCAAGGACGGCATCCCCGAAGGCCTGCGCGCGGTTTTCATCCTGCGCCTTGCGCCATTCGGTATAGGCCGCACCGCCCACGATCCCGAGGACAAGGACGACGCCGATCCAGCCGTACTTCCGCAAAAGCGCGTAAAGCCTGTCCCGGCGGACTTCTTCGTTCACCTCTTCGATGAAGCTGTCGGGATTGCTCAACCTGCCACTCCTCTTGCCCTTTGGCCTGTCTTACACGGGTTCGCGTTTCCTTGCCAAGCCCCGCGCCCCGCAGGGTCGCGCAAGGCGCGCGGGCCCGCCTGACCCGCAGGCACAGCGCGCCAAGGCCGCCGCGGATCATTCCGCGGCGAGCGGGCCTTCCTCTTCCTCGGCCGACTGGCGGGCCCACATGGCGGCGTAGCGCCCGCCCTTGGCAAGCAGGTCGTCATGGGTGCCGGATTCGACGATGCGGCCCTGTTCCAGCACGACGATGCGGTCGGCATCGGCGATGGTGGACAGGCGGTGCGCGATGGTGATGACGGTGCGCCCCTCGCCCATCTCGCGCAGGCTGTCCTGGATGTCGCGCTCCGTCTGGGTGTCGAGCGCCGAGGTCGCCTCGTCCAGAATCAGGATCGGCGGGTTCTTCAGCAGGGTGCGGGCGATGCCCACGCGCTGCTTCTCGCCACCCGAAAGCTTCAGGCCGCGCTCGCCCACCTTGGTGTCATAGCCTTCGGGCAGGGAGATGATGAAATCGTGGATCTTGGCGGCACGCGCCGCCTCCTCGATCTCGGCCCGCGTGGCATCGGCACGGCCGTAGGCGATGTTGTAAAGGACCGTGTCGTTGAAGAGGACCGTATCCTGCGGCACGACCCCGATCTGGGCATGGATCGAGGATTGCGTGACATCGCGCAGGTCCTGACCGTCGATGCGGATCGCGCCCCCCGTCACGTCGTAGAAGCGGAACAGCAGCCGCGCGATGGTCGATTTGCCCGACCCAGAGGGACCCACCAGCGCCACGCGGTGGCCTGCGGGAATGGACAGCGAAACGCCCTTCAGGATGGGCCGCGCGGCATCGTAGCCAAAGGCCACGTCGTCCAGCTCCACCGCCCCGCCCGCCACGCGCAGCGCCGGCGCGCCGGGCTTGTCCGTCACCTCGGCCGGCTGGCCGAGAAGGCCGAACATCTCGCCCATGTCCACCAGCGCCTGCCGGATTTCGCGGTAGACGGTGCCGAGGAAGTTCAGTGGCATGGTGATCTGGATCATGTAGGCGTTGACCATGACGAAATCGCCCACGGTCAGCACCCCCGACTGCACCCCGCGCGCGGCCATGACCATGACGATGACCAGCCCCGTGGTGATCAGGAAGGACTGGCCCGCATTCAGGAAGGCCAGCGACTGGCCGGTCTTGACGGCGGCGGATTCAGAGCCCTCCATCGCGCGGTCATAGCGCGCGGCTTCACGCTCTTCGGCGTTGAAATACTTGACGGTTTCGAAGTTCAGCAGGCTGTCGATCGCCTTCTGGTTCGCATCCGTATCCTGATCGTTCATCTGGCGGCGGATCTTCACGCGCCATTCCGTGACCTTGAAGGTGAAGGCGACATAGATGGCGATGGTCAGCACCACGACCGCCGCATATTCCCAGCCGAAGACGACCGCGAAGATCACCGACACCATCGTGAGTTCGAGGATCAGCGGCCCGATGGAAAAGAGCATGAAGCGCAGCAGGAAATCGACGCCCTTCACGCCCCGTTCGATGATGCGCGAAAGGCCCCCCGTCTTGCGCGTGATGTGATAGCGCAGCGACAGGCGGTGGATATGGGTGAAGGTCTCGAGCGCGAGTTGCCGCAGCGCCCGCTGGCCCACGCGCACGAAGATCGCGTCGCGCAACTCTCCAAAGGCCACCGCGCCAAGGCGGGCAAGGCCATAGGCCACGGTCAGCCCCACCGCGCCCAGCATCAGCATGGTGCCGCCATCGGGGGTATCGCCGCCCAGCGCATCGACCGCCTGCTTGTAGAAGAACGGGGTCGAGACCGAGACGATCTTGGCCAGAAGCAGCATGGCCAGCGCCCCGATCACGCGACGGCGGACCCATGGCTTGTCCTTGGGCCAGAGATAGGGCGCCACGCGGGCCATGGTCTGCCATCCGCTGGCGGGGGCGCTCGCGGGGGCAGAGGTGGCATCGGGTCGGGACGGGGTCTTGCGCATGGTCTGGCCTTTTCGGAAGCCATCCCTACCTAAGGCCCCGCGCCGGAAATGGCCATATGCCGGATCGCACAGGCCATGCGTCCGGCATGCAGGGTCGTCTACTGGCCCGCGGGAATGGTGAAGACCTGCCCCGGATAGATCAGGTCGGGATCGCGGATCTGGGCCTTGTTCGCCTCGAACACCTGAACGTAAAGGATGCCGTCGCCAAGATTTTCCCGCGCGATCCGCCACAGGGTGAAGCCCGGCTGCACGGTGATGCTGATGGGGCCCGTTGCGACATCGGCGCCCGCATCGGCGCCCGCATCGGCGCCCGCATCGGCGGTTGCGGCATCCGCGCCCGCGGCATCGGCGGTCGCGTCCGCCGTTCCGTCAGTCGCGGCGCTTTCGGTGGCGGCGGTTGCCGTGCCGGCGGTTGCGGCGGCATCGTCCGCTGCCCCTTCGGCTGCGCTGCCCGCCGCCGCCGTGCCCTCGGTCGCCGTGCCCTCGGTCGCCGCACCCTCGGCGGCGGGCGCTTCAGCCGCGGTTGCATCGGTGGCCTCCGCCCCGCCCGTCTGCGCGGCGGCGGCAGCGAGTGCCTCGAGCGTTTCGCGCTGGAAGGGCGTCTCGAAGCGCGAGGTGACCTTGCCAGCCGCGTCGATCTGGTCGGCGCGCAGCGTGTAGAGGCCCGGCGCGACATCGCCCAGCGTCACCGCCCAGCTGCCCTGCCCGTCCACCGCCGTATCGGCGACCTGCGCGTTGTCGAGGTAGAGGCGCACGACCGCCCCGCCCGTGCCGCGCCCGGCAAGCTGGACCGCGCCTTCGGGGGAATAGGTGATGGCATCGACCGTCACATTGGCCGCCAGCGCGGGCGACAGGTCGTCCGCCGTCTGCAGGACGCGCGCGCCTTCATCGGTGACGAATAGCGCGGCGGGTGCCTCTTCCGGCGCAGGGTCGGCGGCGGCATCGGCGGTTCCGGCGGACAGGGCGGCGGGGGCGACGGTCGGGGCGATGGCGATGCGGCCTTCGGCCTGCACCTCGGTCCCGTCCGCCAGCAGCGCCGACAGCGTCAGCACGCGCGGGGCCGCGCTGGGGGCGAGGTTGAAGAGCGCCACGAAATTCCCCTGCGCGTCGGCGGGAACGGCACCGATTTCCACCCCGTCGAGCATCAGGCGCACGCTGGACCCCGCGGCGGCATTGCCCGCGATCACGGCAGAGCCGTCGCGGCTGACGCGGACAAGGTCAAGCTCGGGTGCGGCGGGGGCGGCCTCGGGTGCGGCGGCAGGAGCTTCGGCTTCGGCCGTCGCGGCCGGTTCCTCTGCTGCGGGTTCCGCGCCGGCGGCCGCGTCGGTGCCGGCTTCGGCTTCGGATTCGGCGGCAGGGTCTGCATCAGCCGTTTCGGGCGCTGCATCTTCCGTCGTGGCGGCGGTCTCGCCCTCGGCCACGGGTGCGGCGGCTTCGTCCGTCGCCTCGGCCGATGCGTCCGGCGTGGCCGGTTCGGGGGCCGTGGCCGGCGTATCAGCCGCGCCCGCCGTCTGCGACGCCTCGGACGGCGCGGGGGCTTCGGCCACGCCCGAAGGTGCCGAAAGACGTTGCACCCCGAACAGCGCCGCGACAAGCGCCGCCGCCGCACCGATGACAATTCCCGTGCGCTCGCCCGCGCTGCGTTCCGACCAAGGCTTCATCTGTCCCGCCTTCCAACCCCTGCGGAGCCTGTTTCCGGCCCCTGCTTTCCTTCGCATAGGAACGACATTATCACCGTGCTAGGCAATAGTTTTAAATTTCAGGGGCCGTCATGACCACAACGCTGCGTTCCGTCTGTGTTTTCTGCGGCTCGCGGGCGGGGCGCGACCCTGCCCATGCCGCCGCCGCGCAGGCGGTGGGCGCGCTGATCGCTGCCGAAGGATGGCGGCTGGTCTATGGCGCGGGCGATGTCGGCCTGATGGGCGAGGTGGCGCGCGCCGCGCAGGCGGCGGGGGCGCGCACGATGGGCGTGATCCCGACCCATCTGATGGCCCGCGAACAGGGCCGCCGCGACCTGTCACAACTGGTGATCACCGAGGACATGCACGAACGCAAGAAGGTGATGTTCATGAATTCCGACGCGATCGTGGTGCTTCCGGGGGGTGCGGGCAGCCTCGACGAATTCTTCGAGGTGCTGACCTGGCGGCAGATCGGGCTGCATGCGAAGCCCATCTTCCTGCTGGACGTGAACGGCTACTGGCAGCCGCTGGTGGCGCTGATGCGCCATGTGATCGACGAAGGCTTCGCCGAAGAGGCGATGACCGGCTATTACAGCGCCGTGCCCGATGTCGCATCGCTGGCCGCGCGCCTGCGCGCCGCCCTGTCCTGACGCCAGCTTTCCAGCGAATAGAGCGCCAGCGCCGCCCAGATCAGCCCGAAGGCCGCCGCATGCCAGCGGGTGAAGGCTTCGCGGAAGACGAAGACGGCGCTGGCCATCTGCAAGGTCGGGTTCAGATACTGGATCAGCCCCAGCGTCGAAAGCCTGACGCGCTGCGCCCCCCACGAGAACAGGATCAGCGGGCCGCCCGTGATCAGCCCCGTCACCGGCAGCATCAGGCTGGTGAAGGCATCCCGCCCGAACACGCCCCCGTCTGCGACGGCCAGATAGGCCAGCGCAAAGGGGGCAAGCACCAGCACCTCGGCCGTGACGGATACGGCGGCGGGCGCGGAAAGCTGTTTCTTGACAAGCATGTAGGGCGCGAAGCTGAAGGCCAGCGCCAGCGCGACCCAAGGCGCGGCGCCAAGGCCCCATGTCAGCAGGCAGACCGCCAGCGCAGCCAGCCCCACGGCCACCCCCTGCCCGCGCGTCAGCCGCTCTCCCAGCACCGCGATGCCAAGGACGACCGAGACGAGCGGGAAGATGTAATAGCCAAGGCTCGCCTGCACGGCAAAGCCTGACTGGATCGCCCAGATGAACAGGCCCCAGTTGAAGGCGACGATCCCCGCGGCAAGCCAGACCCGCCCGCGCAGGGGGCCGCGGATCAGGGCGGGCACCTCGGCAAAGCGGGATTGCAGCCGCAGGAGAAGCCCGAAGAACAGCAGCGTCCAGAGCGTGCGGTGGGCCAGCACCTCGGCCGCCGGAACATGGGCGAGCGCCTTGTAGTAAAGCGTCGCCGTCCCCCAGATCGTGCAGGCCAGAACGATGGCGAGGACGCCCTTGGTGGTGTCGGAAAGCGCGGTCACATCGCGGTCGCGCGGATCAGCGGTCGAGCCGCGCCATGCGCCCGCCACGGCGCTTCTTCAGCCGCGCGGCGCGGGTCGGCAGTTCCGCCATCAGCGCGGCGCGCGCCTCGTGCGTCAGGCGCGACCAGCCCGAGATTTCGTCGATCGTGCGGAAACAGCCCACGCAGATGCGCTCTTCGGGGTGAACCGTGCACAGCTTGATACAGGGCGACTGGATTTCGTCGCGTTTCCAGACGTCGTCCTTCATTCTCTCTCCGGTGCCGGAAGATGGGCCATGCGGTCCAGCGCGCCTTGCAGGATATAGCCTGCCGCGACGGCGTCGATCACCTCTTTCCGACGCTTGCGCGACGTATCCGCCTCCAGCAGTGCCCTTTCTGCCGCAACGGTGGACAGCCGTTCGTCCCAAAAGAAGATCGGCAGGTCCGTCAGGCGGGCCAGATTGCGGGCAAAGGCGCGGGTCGATTGCACGCGGGGGCCTTCGCTGCCATCCATGTTCAGCGGCAGGCCGAGGATCAGGCCATGCACCTCGCGCGCGGCCACGATCTGCATCAGGCGGGCGGCGTCCTCGGTGAACTTGACGCGGCGGATGATCTCGGCGGGCGTTGCCACCATGCGGCGCAGGTCGGATATCGCCACGCCGATGGTCTTGTCGCCGTAATCCAGCCCCGCGATGGCGCGGTTGGGCCGCAGGGCGGCGGCGAAGCCTTCGATCGTGTCGCAGATCACGGGGTCAGGCCCGCGTTCAGCGCCTGTTCGCGCAGGAAGGATTGCGAGGCACGCTGCCCTTCGAACTTGGCCAGTGCCTCGTTGTAGATGGTCTGCGCCTCCTCGGTCCGGCCCAGCACGGCAAGCGAGGAGACGAGCTGCGCCCATTCCTCGGGCGTTCCGCCTTCGTTCGCCAGACGTTCGCCCAGCTGGGCGACCATGCCTTCGATCATCGCCTGACGGTCCTCGGGTGCCATGTCGGCGGCGGCGGCCACGGCACCGGCATCGGGACCGGCCAGCGTTTCGGGCAGCGTGTACTCGAGCCCCGCGCGCCAGGCCACATCCTCGATCCCGTCGCGGATCGGGGCGATCCAGGGCGCATCGGGCGGGCCTTCGCGCAGCAGCGGTTCCCACAGTTGGAAGGTCTGGTCGTGGCGGCCCACCTGCGCGAACATCAGCCCCGAATAGAAGCGCGCCGTGCCGTTTTTGGGGTCGAGCGTCAGGGCGCGGATCAGCGCCTCTTCCGCCTCGGGCGTGACGATGCCGCCTGCGGCCAGCACGCGGATTTCGGCCAGCGCGGCGAAATCCTCGGCCGTGGCCGCATCGGCCTTGGCGGCGACAAGCTGTTCCATCGCGGCGCGGGCGGCGGGATAGTTGCCCAGCCGCGCCTCGTTGCTGGCCAGAAGCTCCAGCCCGCGCAGGTCACCGGGGCGGTCGGCCACGGCCTGACGGAGCTGGTCCATCAGCGTCAGGAATGACGGGTCGACGCCTTCGGTCAGGCGCCGGTCGGGGGCGGCGGCTTCGGCTTCAGCCTGCGAGGGGCGGTTTTCCATCGCGGCCTGCGACATGGCCAGACGCTCGGCCAGCGGCAGGTCGGGATAGCCCGGCGCGCCGATGCGGC
>JBEEOG010000377.1:0-3034 GCA_041191745.1 Pseudomonadota bacterium
ACCGGGATCACCTTCGCCCCCTTCTGTGGCTGTCCCGGCGTCGGCGGGTTCTCCTGTTCCAGCGTCAGCGTATAGGTCGCGCCGTCCCATGCGTCCCAGACCTTCACACGGGGGGTGCCCGCCTCGGTGTACCAGCGTTTGAACTGCGAAAGGTCCCGCCCCGTCGCATCCTCGAACACCTTCAGCCAATCCTCGATCGTCGCCGCATCGCCGTCATGGCGCGTGAAATAGAGGTCCAGCGCCTTGGCATAGCCGTCATCGCCCACCAGACGCTTCAGCATCCCGATGACTTCGGCGCCCTTTTCATAGACCGTGGCGGTGTAGAAGTTGTTGATCTCGACATAGCTGTCGGGGCGGACGGGATGGGCGAGCGGGCCGCCATCCTCGCGGAATTGCCGCGCGCGGAGGAGGAGGACATCCTCGATCCGCTTGACCGCATGGGACCGCATGTCGCCCGAGAACTGCTGGTCGCGGAAGACGGTCAGCCCCTCTTTCAGGCACAGCTGGAACCAGTCGCGGCAGGTGATGCGGTTGCCGGTCCAGTTGTGGAAATATTCATGCGCGATGATCGCCTCGATCCGCGCGAAATCGTCATCGGTCGCGGTTTCGGGACTGGCGAGGACGAATTTGGAGTTGAAGATGTTCAGCCCCTTGTTCTCCATCGCGCCCATGTTGAAATCGTCCACGGCCACGATGTTGAACACGTCCAGATCGTATTCGCGGCCATAGACCTGTTCATCCCAGCGCATCGACCGGATCAGGCTGTCCATCGCATAGGCGCAGCGCCCCTCGTCGCCGGCGCGGACCCAGATGTTCAGCGCCACCTCGCGCCCCGAGGCGGTGGTGAACCGCCCGCGATGGGCCACGAGATCGCCCGCGACCAGCGCGAACAGATAGGCAGGCTTGGGCCAGGGGTCATCCCATTCGGCCCAGCCCGCGCCCTGCCCCACGGGATTGCCGTTGGACAGAAGCACCGGCAGGTCGCCTTCGATCCGCACGCGGAAGCGGGCCATCACATCGGGGCGGTCGGGGTAGAAGGTGATCTTGCGGAAGCCCTCGGCCTCGCACTGGGTGCAATACAGGCCGCGCGACATGTAAAGCCCCTCGAGCGCGGTATTGCCTTCGGGCGCGATGGTCACTTCGGTTTCCAGAACAAAGGGCCCGTCGGGCAGCAGGCGAGCGGGAAGCGTCAGCCCCGTCGCATCGGGCGCGGCGGAAATCGCCTGCCCGTCGATCCGCGCGGAAAGCAGCGTCAGCCCCTCGCCATCCAGCCGCAGGTCGTGGCGTCCGGGGCGCGCGGGATTGGGACGAAAGGCGATCGCTGCCCGCACCACGGTCGCGCGCGGCGACAGGCGGAAGGTCAGCGCCACCCGATCCACCAGATGGGTGAAGGGCTGGTAATCCGAAAGGAACACGGCGCGGGGTTCGGCGGTCATGGGCTGCTCTTTCTGGCCTGCGAAAAGGCAAGCTAGGGGTGCCCCCCGCCCGATGCAAGCGCCCCGCCCCGTCAGCCCGCGCCCTGCGCCAGCGGCAGGTGCAGGGTGAAGGTGGACCCCTCGCCCTCGCGGCTTGCCACCTCGATCCGCCCGCCCAGCAGCGCGGCCAGACGCTGCGCCACGGTCAGCCCGACGCCCGCCCCCGCGATGGCGGTATTCTCGTGCCCCAGACGGTCGAAGGCGGTGAAGAGCCGCCCCACCTTGTCCGCCGCGATGCCGAGGCCGGTGTCGGTGACCGCGATCCGCAGCGCGTCCTGCCCCGCCGCAAAGGTGATGCGGACGGTTCCGGCGGCGTGGTTGTATTTCACCGCATTGGCGACCAGCTGGCCAAGGATGCGCGCGAGGATCGCCGCATCCGACCGCAGGGGCGGCAGCGCCGCATCGGGGGGCAGGACGCCGATGGCGATGCCGCGTTCGGCGGCCTCGGCCCGCCAAGGCTGAGCCGCGGCATCGGCGATGGCCACGGGATCGACGGGGGCAAGGGACGGGCGCAATTCGTCCTTGTCCAGACGGGCAAGGTCGATCACCCCCTCGACCAGCGACAGAAGATGGCTGCCCGCCCTGCGGATCGCGCCCGCCATCTTGCGCCGCCCCGCGTCGGGTTCCGTCTCGGCCAGCAGGTCGGCCATGCCCATCACGGCGTTGAGCGGCGTGCGGAGTTCGTGGCTCATCGCCGACAGGAAGTTCGACTTCGCGCGGTTCGCCGCGCTGATCTTTTCGCCCATCGTCACCAGATGGTCGCCCAGCGCCTGCAATTCGGTCACGCCATAGGCGTGTCCGGCATCGACGCGCCCGCCTTCGGCGATGCGGGCCATGTTCGCCTCGATCTCGGCCAGCGGGCGGGCGACGCGGCGGCTCATCGCGGCGGAACGGGCCCAGAGAAAGGCGAAGAAGCCCAGATAGAACAGGATCAGGATCGCGATCATCCCCTTGCTGACAAAGGCAAGCTGGGCGCGCAGGTCGGTCGCATCCTGCAGCACGGCACGTTCGGCGGCCAGCACGATCAGCTTCCACTCCGGCCCCGCCACCGTCGCCCACGAGGCGAGCATGGGACGGCCGAGGTCGATGCGGCTGTCGCCCGCGGGCGACTGCACCAGCGCGCCGGACAGGTCCGCCAGCCCGTCGCGGCGGTAGATGTTGAAGGCCCCGGGCTTGAAGGTGTCCTGCGTGATCGCGGTCCTGTAGTCGCCCGTCGTCAGCTCGCCCAGACCGAAATCCGCCTCGCCCGCAGGCGGCAGGGCGAGGATCGTGCCATCGCGCGAGACGAGGATCGCATAGCCGCCATGGGCAAGATCGAGGTCCAGCACCTCGTCCACGATCGTGGCCACGGTCACGTCGATGCCGACCACGGCCTCCAGCCGCTCCGGTCCGTGGACGGGGGCGATGGCCGACACCATCCAGCCCGATCCGGCAGGGTCGAGATAGGCATCCGTCCAGACCACCTTGCCGTCGGGGTTATGGGCGGCGTCGGCCTCGTAATAGAAATTGTAGTCGGGGATCCGCATCCCGGCCGGATATGTCGCCAGCACATCGAAGAA
>JBEEOG010000378.1:0-6765 GCA_041191745.1 Pseudomonadota bacterium
GAAAGGGACGCGGCGCGGGAGGTGTTCACATAAGCCATGTTCAGCACGAGCCTCTGACAGTTACGGTTCCATAGTCGGCGTTCTGGTTGCGCCGTTAACGGAAACATGGGGCACTTGCTGCAACTGCACAATACCGCCCCTCTGCAATGCTGCCATGCAGCATCCGCATGGCTTCCCGTTGCAAAATCTTCATGTTTACCAAGCTCTTCGATGAAATCTTGGGCAGATGGCAAACGCCGCCTTGTGCTTTCCGGCAAAGATGCCGAATTTCCTGCAGGATCGGGCGAAAGGGCAAGGCGATGACGGTTTCCCGCGAGGCGGTGGTTCAGGCACTCGGCACGGTGGCGATTCCCGATGGCGGCACGCTGGTGTCGCGCGACCTCGTCCGCGCGCTGGCGGTCGATGGCGGGGCGGTCCGCTTCGTGATCGAGGCCCCCACCCCCGACGCGGCCCGCGCGCTGGCCCCCGTGCAGGCCGCGGCCGAGGCGGCGGTGCGCGCGGTGGCGGGCGTGACCTCGGTCTCGGTCGTGATGACGGCGCATGGTCCGGCCCCAAAGCCCGCCGCGCCCAGCCTGAAGATCGGCCAGCACCCGACGCCGCAGCAGGGCGGCCCGCAGCGCATCACCGGCATCGACCGCATCATCGCGGTCGGCTCGGGCAAGGGGGGCGTGGGGAAATCCACCGTCTCGTCCAACCTTGCCGTGGCGCTGGCGCGGCAGGGGCGGCGGGTCGGGCTTCTGGATGCCGATATCTACGGCCCCAGCCAGCCGCGCATGATGGGCGTGACGAAGCGCCCCGCCAGCCCCGACGGCAAGACCATCGAACCCCTGCACGCGCATGGCGTGACCATGATGTCCATCGGCCTGATGCTGAAAGAGGACGAGGCCGTGATCTGGCGCGGCCCGATGATCATGGGCGCGCTGCAGCAGCTTCTGACGCAGGTGGACTGGGGCAGGCTCGACGTGCTGATCGTCGATCTGCCGCCCGGAACGGGGGATATCCAGCTGACGCTGTGCCAGCGCACCCAGCTGACGGGGGCGATCGTCGTCTCGACCCCGCAGGACGTGGCGCTGCTTGATGCGCGCAAGGCGCTCGACATGTTCCAGAAGCTGAAGACGCCGGTGCTGGGGCTGATCGAGAACATGTCCACCTATGTCTGCCCTAATTGCGGGCACGAGGCGCATATCTTCGGCCATGGCGGCGTCGCGGCCGAGGCCATGAAGCTCGACCTGCCCTTCCTCGGGGAGATTCCGCTCAGTCTCGACGTGCGGGTGGCGGGTGACAGCGGCACGCCCGTCGCGGCGGGCGAAGGGCCGGTGGCCGAGGCCTATGCCCGTCTGGCGCACCGCCTTGTCGCGGGCGGGATGGCCTGACCGGACGGCATCGCGGGGCCGGAGCGGCCCGAATCACTTGGGTGGGATTTCATGGGACATCCGGCGGGAAACTGCCGGATTTTGGCATTTCAGGGGGGCGCTGGGCGGGTTCCTTCGCAAGCCGAAAGGATGGCGCGAAAGAAACATGGGAATGGGTGGCGCGACGTGGCCTTCACGCAACATCACCATATCTTGTGTCTTAACCTCAGGTTGCGTCAACAAATCGCGGAACGGCACCCCGTGTGACCACCAGATGAACGGTTGCAGGCCCGCGGCGGACAACATCTGGTGCCATCTGCCCAAACATTTCCGTTGCTTCCCGTGAATTCCCATGGCATCCCTTGTTCATCGGATGACGGCGGGCAGTGAAAAGCAGGGGCGGCTCAAGACCCCGAACAGGCGAAAAGTCAGGCTTCATACAGGCACCCGCCTTCACCGAAACATGAGAGATCCGGCGCGCGAGCGAGCAGACATCTCCCCCAGGTGGCGCGCGTAGCTGGACGCCCAGCGATGGGACAGGCGGCGGATCGGGCAGTGGCAGCAGCCCGATCCGCCGTTTCCGTTTCAGGCCCCCGCGGCCGAAGCGGATGAAACCGAAGGCTGCCGGGTAGAGGAGCCGCAAGGCTTATGTCCGAGGCGTTCAGAGGCGAGTTCACCCAGAAGGTGGACGCAAAGGCGCGGGTGTCGATCCCTGCGGCCTTCCGCCGTGTCCTCGAAGCCGGCGATCCCGACAGCACGCGCAAACGCATCGTCATGGTCTATGGCGACGAGCGCCGCAAATTCGCCGAATGCTACACCGTGGCCGAAGCCGCACGGCTCGAGGCGCGCATCCGCGCCCTGCCGCTGGGTTCGACCCCCCGCCGCATCCTCGAACGCAACATGATCACGCTCTCGGTCACGGTCGAGATCGACGATGACGGGCGCATCGTCCTGCCGGGCAAGGTGCGCGACAAGATCGGCCTGTCACCGGACGACATGGCCAAGGGCACCGAGGCCGTCTTTGCCGGCGCGCTGGATACGTTCCAGATCTGGAAGCCCGCCGTCTATGACGCCGATTTGGCCGCCAAGGCCGACGAGGAACTGGCCGCCCTGCCCGAAGACATGGACATCCTGTCGCTTCTGGGCGACGCGACGGGGGGCTGAGCCTTGGCCGGCGGCGATCCCGAAACCGGTCGCACCCCCCACATTCCGGTGCTTCTGCGTCCATTGATCGAAGCCGTGGCCCCCGTTTCGGGGGTCTGGGCCGATGGCACCTTCGGCGCGGGGGGCTATGCGCGCGGGCTGCTGGCGGCGGGGGCGGCGCGGGTGCATGGCATCGACCGCGACCCGCTGGCGCTGGACATGGCCGCCGCATGGGCGCGCGACCACGGCGACCGGCTGGCCCTGCATGCGGGCACGTTTTCCGACCTCGACACGCTGGCCGGAGAGCCGCTCGACGGCGTGGTGCTGGATCTGGGCGTGTCCTCGATGCAGCTCGACCGCGCGGAACGCGGCTTTTCCTTCCAGAAGGACGGCCCCCTCGACATGCGGATGTCGCAGGACGGCCCCTCGGCCGCCGATCTGGTGAACACGGCGGGCGAAGAGGTTCTGGCGGACATCCTGTATCACTACGGCGAGGAACGCGCCTCGCGCCGCATCGCGCGGGCGATCATCGAGGCGCGGGCCGTGGCCCCCATCGCCACGACGCTGCACCTGGCCGAGATCGTGGCGAAATGCCTGCCGCGCCCGAAACCCGGCCAAAGCCACCCCGCGACGCGCAGCTTCCAGGCCATCCGCATCGCGGTGAACACGGAATTCGAGGAACTGGCCAAGGGGCTGGCGGCCGCCGAACGCGCGCTGAAGCCCGGCGGGCGGCTGGCGGTCGTGACCTTCCACAGCCTCGAGGACCGGATCGTGAAGCGCTACCTCCAGATCGCCAGCGGGGCCGAGGCGCAGTCGAACCGCTACGCCCCCGCCCGCGCCGAGGATGCGCCCCGCTTCGAGATGATAACCCGCAAGGCCGTGGCCCCCGACGAGGTGGAACTGGCCCAAAACCCCCGCGCGCGGTCCGCCAAGCTGCGCGTCGCGCGCCGCACCGCCACACCCGCCCGCGCCATCGCCCCCGCGGCGCTGGGCATCCCGCAAATCCAGCCGAAGAAAGGTCGCCGCTAGATGCGCCCCGTCCTTTACGTGCTGACCTTTCTGGTCGTCATGTCGCTGGCCTTCTGGGCCTACCGCGAGAACTATGCCACGCAAGAGGCGCTGAAAGAGGTCTCGGACCTGCAGGACGAGATCGCCTCGCTGCGCGACGCGCTGGCGCTGCAACGCGCGGAATGGGCCTATTTGAACCGCCCCGAACGGCTGCGCGAACTGGCCACGCTGAATTTCGACCGTCTGGGCCTGTTGCCGCTGCAGCCCGAACAGCTGGGCGAGGCGCGTGCGGTCGCCTATCCCGCGCCCGTCCTGCTGCCCGGCGATATCGAAAACCCCGTCGATGTGACGGGGCAGACCGGACCTTCCGCCTCCGATGGGGAATTCCCGTGATCAGAACCCCCCTCCGCCCGCTTGCCCGCATCCTTTCGGCCCGCCAGAAGGGCGAAAATCCCGACACGATCGAACGCGAAAACCTGCGCCTCAGGCAAGAGGCGATGCGCGACAAGTCGCGCCTGCGGGCCGAGGGGCGGCTGCTGATCCTCGGGCTCGGCTTCGTGGTGGCCTTCACCGCCATCGGGGCGCAGATGGGCCTTCTGGCCGCGACCGATCCGGTGGAACCCAAGACCGCCTCCTCGGGCGCGCAGATCGTGGCGCAGCGGGCCGACATCACGGACCGCAACGGCAATGTCCTTGCCACGAACATGCTGACCCATGCGCTTTATGCCCACCCCAAGGACATGGTCGATCCGCGCCGCGTCGCCGACGAACTGGCCGCCATCTTCCCCGAGCTGAAGGCCGACGACCTGCACCGCCGCTTCACCGACGGGCGCAGCTTCCTGTGGATCCGCCGCGTCCTGTCGCCCGAACAGATGCAGAAGGTGCACGAGATCGGCGATCCCGGCCTGCTCTTCGGCCCGCGCGAGATGCGGCTTTATCCCAATGGCACGCTGGCCGCGCATGTGCTGGGCGGCAGCTCCTTTGGTGCCGAGGGCGTCCATTCGGCCGAGGTGATCGGCGTGGCGGGCATCGAAAAGGCGATGGATGCGCGGCTGCGCGATCCGGCGCAGGCGGGCAAGCCGCTGCAGCTGTCCATCGACCTGACGCTGCAGGCAGCGGTCGAGGAGATCCTGCAGACCGGCAAGACCATGCTGAACGCCAAGGGCGCGGCGGCGATCCTGATGGATGTGCGGACGGGCGAACTGCTCTCGCTCGCCTCGCTGCCCGCCTTCGATCCGAACGACCGCCCCAACCCGCTGGTCAAGGGCGAACCCGGCGACAGCCCGCTGTTCAACCGCGCGGTGCAGGGGGTGTACGAGCTTGGCTCCACCTTCAAGATCTTCACCGTCGCCAATGCGCTGGAACTGGGGCTGGTGGAACCCGACACGATGGTGGATGCCGATGCGCCCCGGCGGCTGGGCGGCCACATGATCAGCGAATTCCAGGGCAAGAACTACGGTCCGTTCCTTTCGGTGCGCGACGTGATCGCCAAGTCGTCGAACGTCGGCACGGCGAACCTTGCGCTGCAGATCGGCGCGCTGAACCAGCAGGCCTTCTACAAGTCGCTTGGCTTCTTCGACCCGACCGAGATCGAACTGGTCGAAGCGCCGGGGGCGAGGCCCATCGTGCCGAAGAAATGGCCCGACATCACGGTCATCACGACGTCCTATGGCCACGGCATCTCGGCCAGCCCCCTGCATCTGGCCGTGGCCTATGCGGCGATTGCCAATGGCGGCGTGCGGGTGCGTCCGACGCTGCTGCATGGCGGCGTGCCGCAGAACGGCCCGCGCGTGATGACGCAGGAAACCGCCCGCGCCGCCAAGGACATGCTGCGCGAGGTGGTGACCCACGGCACCGCGACCATGGCCGAGGTGCCGGGATACGAGGTGGCCGGCAAAACCGGCACCGCCGAGAAGCCCAACAAGCAGGGCGGCTACGATACGGACAAGGTGGTGAATACCTTCGCCATGCTCTTCCCCGCCTCGGACCCGAAATATGTGCTGGTCGTCACGCTGGACGAACCGGTGGAAACCTCGGGCGCGGAACCGCGCCGCACGGCGGGCTGGACCGCCGTTCCGGTGGCGGGCGAGATCGTGCGCCGCGCGGCCCCGCTCCTCGGCCTCAGGCCCAAGGTTGAACCTCCCCCCGTCGATGACGTAACAGCCGTTTCCAACTGAAGCGAAGGGCGGGGGACATGGCGGTGCAGGCAAGACTTTCGGACCTCGGCCTGACCGCGCGGGCGGGGCGCGATCCGGTCATCACCGATGTGACGGTGGACAGCCGCGCCGTGCGCGCGGGCAGCCTGTTTGCGGCCCTGCCGGGGGTCAAGGTCCATGGCGCGGCCTTCGTGCCGCAGGCGCTGGCAGGCGGCGCGGCGGCGGTGCTGACCGATCCGGCCGGTGCCGCGCTGGCCGCCGATGCGCTGGCGGGGTCGGATGCCGCGCTGGTCGTGGCCGAGGATGCGCGCGCGGCGCTGGCGGGGGCGGCGGCCCTGTGGTTCGGCGCGCAGCCTGCGGCGATGGTCGCGGTGACGGGGACGAACGGCAAGACCTCGGTCGCCACCTTCACGCGCCAGATCTGGATGGCGCTGGGCCACAAGGCGATCAACATCGGCACGACGGGCATCGAAGGCGCATGGGTCGCGCCGTCCAGCCACACCACGCCCGATGCCATCACCCTGCACCGCATGCTGGCCGAAGCGGCGCGTGCGGGCGTCAGCCATGCGGCGATGGAGGCATCCTCGCACGGGCTGGACCAGCGGCGGATGGACGGGGTCCATCTGGCGGCGGCGGGCTTCACCAACCTGACGCAGGACCATCTCGACTATCACGGCACGATGGAGGCCTATTTCGAGGCGAAGGCCCTGCTTTTTGCGCGCGTGCTGCCCGAAACGGGGGTGGCGGTCGTCAACATGGACGACAGCTATGGCCCCCGCATGGCCGACATCGCCCGCGCGCGCGGCCAGCGCCTGCTGACGGTGGGCGAGGCCGAGGGGGCCGACCTGCGCCTTCTTGCGCGGCGCTATGACGCGACGGGGCAGGACCTGCGGCTGATGTGGCAAGGCCAGCCGCATCAGGTGCGGCTCGACTTGATCGGCGGGTTTCAGGCGGGCAATGTCGCCGTGGCGGCGGGGCTGGTCATCGCGGCGGGCGAAGACCCCGCCGCCGTCTTGCGCGTGCTGCCCGAACTGTCGGGCGTGCGCGGCCGGATGCAGCGCGCGGCGACGCGGGCCAATGGCGCGCAGGTCTTTGTCGATTACGCC
>JBEEOG010000379.1:0-10568 GCA_041191745.1 Pseudomonadota bacterium
TTCGTGACGCCCTTGCCGTAGCCGTTGGTTTCCGCGTGGGCGATGGCGGCGGCGATGGCCTCGTCGCCCGTCTGGGTTTCGCTACCCGCAAAGCCGCGCACGTAGCGCACGCGTTCGGACTTCATCGGCACGAAAGCCTCGGCCAGCGCCGCATCCTGTTCGCCTTCGGCCACGAAGACCGCCTTGATCGGCAGGCCGTATTTCGTGGCGAAGTCGAAGTCGCGCTGGTCATGCGCGGGGCAGCCGAAGATGGCGCCCGTGCCGTAATCCATCAGGATGAAGTTGGCGATCCAGACGGGCAGTTCCCAGTTCGGGTCCAGCGGGTGCTTCACGCGGATGCCGGTGTCGAAGCCGATCTTTTCCGCCGTCTCGATCTCCTCGGCGCTGGTGCCGCCCTTGCGGCATTCCGCGACAAAGGCCGCAACCTTGGGGTCATGCTCCAGCGCCTTGGCCAGCGGATGGTCGGCGCTGATCGCTGCGAAGCTGGCCCCCATCAGCGTATCGGGGCGGGTGGTGTAGACTTCCAGCACCTCGAACCCCGCGGGGGCACCGACCGTCTGGAAGCCGAATTGCAGCCCGCGCGACTTGCCGATCCAGTTGGCCTGCATCAGGCGCACCTTTTCGGGCCAGTCGGTCAGGGTCTCAAGCGCGTTCAGCAGGTCTTCGGAATAGTCGGAAATCTTGAAGAACCACTGCGTCAGCTCGCGCCGCTCCACCGCCGCGCCGGACCGCCAGCCCTTGCCGTCGATCACCTGCTCGTTGGCAAGCACCGTCATGTCGACGGGGTCCCAGTTCACCACCGCGTTCTTGCGGTAGACAAGGCCCGCCTCCAGCATGTCGATGAACATGGCCTGCTGCTGGCCGTAATATTCGGGGTCGCAGGTGGCGAATTCGCGGGACCAGTCGATCGACAGGCCAAGCGGCTTCATCTGCGCGCGCATGTCGGCGATGTTGCCATAGGTCCAGTCCTTGGGATGGCCGCCGCGTTCCATCGCGGCGTTCTCGGCCGGCATCCCGAAGGCATCCCACCCCATCGGGTGCAGCACGCTGTATCCCGCCGCCGCCTTCTGCCGCGCCACCACATCGCCCATGGTGTAGTTGCGGACGTGGCCCATATGGATGCGCCCCGACGGATAGGGGAACATCTCGAGCACGTAATACTTGGGCTTGGACGGATCGCGCCGCGCCGTGAAGGCCCCTGCGGCATCCCAGGCGGCTTGCCATTTGGGTTCGGTCTGGCTGGGTTCGTAGCGCGACATCAAGGGGCCCCTCGGCGTTCTGGTCGGGCGTGGTTATACCCGCCGGAACGCCAAGGTCCAGTGATCCTGCGCTGTCAGCGGTGCGTGCCGTCGTTGCGGACCGTGACATCGTCGCCCGACAGCATCCGCACCCACGGGACGATCTGCCAGAGCGCAGACAGGCCGACGAGGAGATAGACGATCCGCGACAGCGCCGCATCCTGCCCGCCGAAGAGGGTGGCCACCAGATCGAATTCAAGGGCACCGACCAGCAGCCAGTTGATGCCGCCGATGATGACCAGCAGCAGGGTGATCAGGTTGAGGGTGTGCATGATAGGCCTCCGGTTGTTCCCGGAGGGCAACGGAAACCCGCGCGGGTGGTTCCGCAGGGCCGCCGCTTTACAGGTTCGCGTCCTGGATACGCAGCTGGCGCGCGCGGGTCAGGATCGCATCCTCGACCGCGCGGGCGGTTTCGGGCGCGACCGCCCCGCCGCCGCGCGACTGCAGCGCCACCCGCAGCGAACGGGCATCCAGTGCGGGGTCCTGCACATAGATCGTCGCGCGATAGGCGCGGCCACCGCCGGGCGGGGTGCCAAATCCGGTCGAGATCACGCCGGTGAAGGGATCCACGGATTCAATCGGCAGGAAGTTCAGCACATCGAGCGAGGCCTGCCAGAGATACTTGTTCACCTCGACCGTCGTGTTCGGATCGGCGGCGTTCGAGAACAGGTCCCAGATGGTCGAGCGGCGCTGATCCTCTCCGCTCGCGCGGGCGATGGCCGCGCGCTGGGCATCGGCGCGCTGCGCCCTGTCCAGTTCCGCCTGCGTCGTCACGCCGTCGCCGCGCCCGAACAGCCCGCCGAAGACGCCGCCACCGCCACCGCCACAGGCCGAGACGGAGGCCGCTGCCAAACAGACCAGCGTGATGCGTGCCAAGCGTTGCGAGATCATTCCGTCCCCCGTGGAGCCACAGGAAGGTGTCTAGCCGAGCGTCACAAGCGTGCCAAGGCTTTTCCCCCAGCGGCAAGCCGCGCGGCGCGGCTTGCCGCAGTCCACCCGCGAGTCCACCCGCGCCCCGTGCCGTGCGGCGTGATCCGCCGTTAGCGGCTGGCCGGACCGTCGCGGTCGCCGTCGCGGGCGTGACTGTGGCAAAGCTGCACCATGACCCTTGCCATTAAGTAATGTTAATCGCTTTCCGTTGCAATCTAATCTGTTAAGCAAGATTAACGGTGCATCCCCAGTCCGGACTCCCCCGGGTTGGGCGCTCCTTAAGTCAACGAGGGAAAACGATGAAAAAGCTTCTTCTCGCGACCACCATGCTGGTTGGCACCGCCGGTTTCGCCGCGGCCGAGGTCACGCTGTCGGGCAGCGCGCGCATGGGCATCCTGGACAACGGCGTGGATGACGTGGCCTTCTCCAGCCGCGCGCGCGTCACCTTTACGATGTCGGGCGAGACCGACAACGGCCTGTCCTTCGGCGCGACCTTCCGTGCCGACAACGCCGCCGACGCCAATATCGGCGATGCCGGTTCGGTGTTCATCTCGGGCGCGTTCGGCAAGCTGTCGATGGGCGATGTCGATGGTGCCGCGCAGATGGCGACCGGCCATGTCGCGGGTGTGGGTTACACCAACCTGTCCGACGTGAACGAGTCGACCTTCCTCGGTGCCGGTTCGGGCATCAGCGATCCGACCGCGCTTTACGAATACTCGACCGGTGCCTTTACCGGCTATGCCTCGGCCACCAATCCCGGCGCGCCGGGCGACGAAACCTATGCCGTCGGCGTGAAATACGCGACGGACGCCTTCACGGTCGGTCTGGGCTACGAGGACGCGGGGGCCACGACCCATGTCGTCGTCAAGGGCACCACGACCTTCTCGGGCGTCACGCTGCAGGCGCTGTATGGCGAGGCCGACTTCGGCGCGACCGATGGCCAGCAATACGCGGTGTCGGCTTCCTACGCGATGGACGCGGTCGGCCTGACGGCGTTCATGACGGACGATTCCGAACTGGGCGGGGTCGAGGCCTACGGGGTCGGCGCGTCCTACGATCTGGGCGGCGGCGCGACCCTTGCCGGTGGCGTGGCCAAGGACAAGACGAACGACAGCACGCTCTATGACCTTGGCGTGACGTTCTCGTTCTGATCGATACCCCTGTCGGACGGCGGAAGAGCGGGCAAAGGCCCGCTCTTTTCGTTTCCGCAGCCCCGCGGGGTGGGGCCGGACCTGCCGCGAAACGCAGGGGAAACCGCGCCGGAATGTTAATCCAATCTCATCACAGGATATGCAAAGGCAGCGCAGCGAAGCGCACAACACATTGAAATCAAGAGATTTACCACAGAATTAACTATTGTTAATAGGCAACGTATGTCACATCGACTGTTGCCAGACTGCACCATGGACATTGCGATATCGGCTGCAGCGCAACTCGGCAGTGTAAGGTACCGCCTTTTGCGTTAATTCATCGTCATCCGGTTTCTTACAAAGTCCAGGAGAGTGACTATGAAAAAGCTTCTTCTCGCCACCACCATGCTGGTTGGCACCGCCGGCTTCGCCGCCGCCGAAGTGACCCTGTCGGGCGACGCCCGCATGGGTATCGTCGATTCGGGCCCCGGTGATGTCGCCTTCTCGAGCCGCGCTCGCGTTGCCTTCACGCTGTCGGGCGAAACCGACGGCGGCCTGTCGTTCGGCGCTTCGTTCCGCGCCGACAACGCCGGCACCAACGGTGCAGCGGCTGGCGGTGGTGCCGTGAACGGCGACGCCGGTTCGGTCTTCATCTCGGGCGCGTTCGGCAAGCTGTCGATGGGCGACGTTGACGGCGCCGCGCAGATGGCGACCGGCCACGTGGCTGGCATCGGCTACACCGGCGTTTCCGACCTGAACGAGTCGACCTTCCTCGGTGCCGGTTCCGGCCTGACCGACCCGACCGCGCTGTACGAGTACTCGACCGGCGCCTTCACCGGCTACGCCTCGGTCACCAACCCGGGCGCGCCTGGCGATGAAACCTATGCCATCGGTGCGAAGTACTCGACCGACGCCTACACCTTCGGCATCGGCTACGAAGACACCGGCGCGATCACCCACGTCGTCGTCAAGGGCTCGGCCACCTTCTCGGGCGTGACCGTGCAGGCTCTGTACGGCGAAGCTGACCTGGGCGCCACCAAGGCCGACCAGTTCGCCGTTTCGGCTGGCTACTCGCTCGACGGGATCGGCCTGACCGCCTACTACAGCGACGACTCGGAACTGCCGGGCGGTGCGAAAGCCTACGGTATCGGTGCGTCCTACGACCTCGGCGGCGGCGCGGCCATCGCTGGCGGCGTGGCCAAGAACCAGACCGCCAACACCCGTCTGTTCGACCTCGGCGTGACCTTCAAGTTCTGATCCCACGATCGGACCTGATGGAAAGAGCGGGCCTTGTGCCCGCTCTTTTCATTTCCGGCCGCCGACTCTGGCAAGTCCCGCCCCCGACGCTATGCTTGACCCAAACGGGGCCCGAAATGGGGACATCATGCCGCTTCACGACATTGCCGACCGCATCGCCACCGCCTGCGCCGCCGCAGGGCGCGACGTGGGATCGGTCAGCCTGATCGCGGTTTCCAAGGTCCAGCCGCTGGACCGCGTGGTGGCCGTGCTGGAACAGGGCCACCGCATCTTCGGCGAGAATTACGTGCAGGAAGCGGCGGCGAAATGGCCCGACCTGCGCGCGCGCTTCGGCGCCGTGGCGGTCCACATGATCGGCCCCCTGCAGACCAACAAGGCCAAGCTGGCGGTGGAGCTGTTCGACGCCATCCATTCCGTGGACCGCCCGTCGCTGGCGCAGAAGCTGGCGACGCTTGCCCAGTCGCGCGGGGCCTGCCCGCAGCTGTTCGTGCAGGTGAATACGGGCGAGGAACCGCAGAAGGCGGGCGTCCTGCCCGCCGATCTGGACGGCTTCCTGAAGGACTGCGCCGCGATGGACCTGCCCGTTCACGGCCTGATGTGCATCCCGCCCGAAGATCAGGACGCGGCCCCCCATTTCGCCATGCTGGCGGGGATGGCGGCGCGCAACGGCCTTTCCGGCCTGTCGATGGGCATGAGCGGCGATTTCGAAGCGGCCATCGCCGCAGGGGCAACCCATGTCCGTGTCGGTTCGGCCATCTTCGGCGCGCGCGATTACGGCGCAAAGGCGGGCTGACCCCTCACCCCGACCCCCAGGCAGAGAGGGCGCGGTTCCAGTCCTGCAAACCTGGGTCCTTCGCCCGATGCCGGCAGGACGCGGGAACCCTTTTGCCGAAAACCATCGCGTCAGACCTGCGCCCGGCTCCCTCTCCCCCGCGGGGAGAGGGCCGGGGTGAGGGGGGCGCCCTCAGGTCAGCCAGACCCGTGCATAGGGGGGCAGGGCGATATTGCCGTGATGCACCTCGACCCGCGCGTCTGACAGCGTGTCGTGCATCAGGCTTGCGCCCTGCGCGCGCAGCCAGTCCTCGGGCAGGTGCTGCCAGCCTTCTGTAAAGTTGAACAGGCCCAGAAGCGCCCCCGTCGGCGCGGCGCGGCGGAAGGCGAAGATCGCCGCGTTTCCGCTGTCGAGGATCTGCGTCGGATGCGCCGCATGCAGCGCGGGCGTCGCGCGGCGGCGGGCAAGGATCTGCTGCACCCCCCGATAGACCCGCGCGCCATGCCCGATCCCGTCGCGTGCCGCGGCGGCCGCCCAGTCCATGCGCGGGCGGTGGACCCAGCGGCTGTCATGCGCGTGTTCGGGCACGTCACGATAGGAATAGTCGTTGGGCAGCCCGAGCTCGTCACCCATGTAGATCAGCGGGATGCCGCCAAAGCCCGCGATCAGCGCATGTCCCATCAGGATGCGCTGAACGGCCAGTTCCGCCGCGCCCGCATCGCCTTCGGCCACGGCCTTTTCCAGCCCTGCGAGGCTGGCGAAACTGCCCGAGATGCGCTTGTCGCCCGTGGCGGGGTTCACCTGGAACAGCGTGCCGCGCGCGAAGGTGCCGGGGAAGCTGCCGTCGAAGAAATCCGACAGGAAGGCACGGTGCGCGGGGCCGGACAGGTGGACCGCCGCCGCATCCTCGTCCGTCACGGCCCAGCCGATGTCGTCATGGCAGCGGATATAGGTGGCATAGGTCGCATTCGTCAGGCGGTCGGGGAAATGCGTGCCGAGCACATGCGTCATCAGCCGCGTGTCGCGCGTGGCAAGCGACGACCAGAACTGCACCATCAGGCTGTTGTGATAGGCGAGGTTGCCTTCCTTGCCGTCATGCCGCCCGCGTCCGAGATAGGGCAGCATCTCGGCCGGTGCGACGATCGCTTCCTCCAGATGGATCACGGCGGGCGCGGCGATGCGCGAGGCCGCCCGCAGCGCCTGCAGGATCATGTGGACCTCGGGTTCGGACTGGCAGCGCGTGCCCATCCGCTTCCACATGAAGGCCACCGCATCCAGCCGCAGCACATCCACCCCGCGATTGGCGAGGAACAGCATGATCTCCACGACTTCCAGAAAGACCTGCGGATTGGCCCAGTTCAGGTCCCACTGGTGTTCGTTGAAGGTCGTCCAGACCCATTTCCCGAATTCGGGGTAATGCGTGAAATTGCCCGGCGCGTTGTCGGGAAAGACCTCGACCAGCGTCTGTTCATAGCGGTTTGGAAGATCGGGCGTGTCGAACATCAGGTAATAGTCCTGATACTTCGGATCGCCCTTGGCCGCCCGCTGCGCCCAGTCATGCTCTTTGGCGGTGTGGTTCAGCACGAGGTCGATGCAGACCGAAATCCCGCGCCGCCGCAGTTCCGCCGTCACCTGTTCGAAATCCGCCATCGTGCCGTAGGCGGGGTTGATGGCGCGGTAGTCCATCACCGAATAGCCGCCGTCGCTGTCACCGGGGCGGGGTTTCAGGCAGGGCATGAAATGGACGTAGCTGATCCCCAGATCGTCCAGATAATCCAGCTTTTCCAGAACCTTGGGCAGGGTGCCGGCGAAGCGGTCGATATAGAAGACATAGCCCGCCATATCGGGGCGCTGGAACCAGTCGGGTTCCAGATCGCGCTTCAGGTCCAGCCGCTTCAGTTCCGGCGGGCGGGCCTTCCACGCCGCTTTCAGCGCGGCGACCAGCGCCTCGGCAAAGGCGGGATAGTCGGGGCGGTGGCCATAAAGCCCCTCGAGCATGGGCCAGAGGTCGGGGGCGCTGCGCGCCATCCGCATGTCAAAGATATCGTCATCCGCAGATGGCGTCCGGCCCATGTCGCTCCTCCCCTGTCGGGGGCAGGTTACGAAACCCAAAGCGTTTTGGAAAGGCCTCAGTCGCGGATGATCAGGCGTGTTTCGTGCCGGATGCGGCGGGCGATCCACAACAGGTCGTCGCGCGCGAAGGCGACGCAGCCCGCCGTCGGGTGGCGCGGGCGGCGCCATGTATGCACGAAGATGGCCGAACCCCGCCCCGCGTCGGCCTGCGGCCAGTTCCAGTCGGTCAGCAGGATCAGGTCATAGACCGGATCGGGCCGTGTCAGCCGTTCATGGCCGAAGGGGTGCGGCGCGCGGACCATCAGGTTGTAGTCGGGATCGTCGCTGTCATCCGACCACAGGTCGCACGGCCCGAAGGGCAGCGCCCAGTCGGCCAGCCGCGCTTTCGCCAGACGGTCGGGGCGGTAAAGCATCCCGACAAAGCGGTGCACCCCTGCGGGCGTCGCGCCATCGCCTTCGCGCTTGGCCCGTGCGGGCACGATCCCGCCGCGCCCGACCGAACAGGGAAAGCGCCGCCCCATGAAGCGCGCGCCCCAGCGGGTGACGACCAGATCGGTCGCCTTCACAGCAGATGCCCCGATTTCGCGGCCTTGGTGGCAAGATATCCCGCATTCTGCGCGGTCTGCCCCACCTTCAGCGGCACGCGTTCCACGACGCCAAGCCCGCAGCTTTCCATCATCGCCATCTTCTTCGGGTTGTTCGTCAACAGCCGGACCGAGGCAAATCCCATCCGCCGCAGGATGTCGGCGCCGATGCGGAAATCGCGCTCGTCATCCTCGAACCCCAGACGGTGGTTGGCCTCCACCGTGTCGAAGCCCTGATCTTGCAGCGAATAGGCGCGCATCTTGTTGGCAAGCCCGATCCCCCGCCCTTCCTGATTGAGGTAGAGCAGAACCCCCGCCCCTTCGGCCCCCATCTGCGCCAGCGCCGCGCGCAGCTGCGGGCCGCAGTCGCATTTCAGGCTGCCCAGAACGTCGCCCGTGAAACAGGCCGAATGCAGCCGCGCAAGGACGGGGGCGGAACGGTCGGGCTTGCCGATCTCGATGGCGTAATGTTCGTCCGTGCCGTCATCGGGGCGGAAGATATGGACGCGCCCCGCCTCGGCCGCTGCCATCGGCAGGCGGGCGGCCACCACGGGATGCAGCGGCGACAGGCGGTCAAGCTCGGGCCCGATTTCCTGCAGGGTCAGCAGCGTCAGGGCATGGTCCTGCGCCACGGCCAGCGCGTGATCCACCGGCACGACCAGCGCCGCAGGCAGCAGGCGGGCGGATTTCGCCAGCCGGATCGCGGCGCGGTGCAGATCGGCCCCGCCCTCGCGCAGCGATTTCAGCGGCCCCTTCATGGGCATCCGCAGGTCATCCGCCGGATCGGCCGCCGCGCGCAGCCAGTCCACCCCTGTGTCGGGCGGAACCGCGATGCGCGCCACGTCGCCGTCATAGGGGATGGCCTTCAGCGTTTCGGCCCGCCGCGCGGTCAGCGCCAGTTCCGGCTGTCCCAGCGCGCGCAGTGCGGCCAGACGGTCGGGCGTCAGCTCTTCCACCGCCACGACAAGCGCGGCGCGGCCCGCCCCCGCCAGCACCACCGGCACGCCCATGCGAAGATCGCCGCGGGCGCGGGCAAGACGTTCGGTCGGGCTGGGGGCAAGCGGCATGACATTCTCCTGCCCCGTCATTTAGGGCCAAGCGCAGGAAATTGAAACATTCCCCCGCATGGCGACACGTCCGCGTGAGGCATCCGTTGCAAATCTTGTCGCACGGGCGCTGCGCGCGCACATCGGGCCCAAGGACGCATGGCGGAGGACCCGATGGGCACCCTGAGAAAGATCCTGCTGGTCGATGACGACGACGATCTGCGCGAGGCGCTGAGCGAACAGCTGGTGCTGACCGAGGATTTCGACGTCTTCGAAGCGCGCACCGGCGCCGAGGGGATGGAGAAGGCGAAGGCCGGTCTCTACGATTTGGTGATCCTCGACGTGGGCCTGCCCGATACCGACGGGCGCGAGCTGTGCCGCCGGATGCGCAAGCAGGGCGTGAAATGCCCGGTCCTGATGCTGACGGGCCATGATTCGGATGCCGACACGATCCTCGGCCTCGATGCGGGCGCGAACGACTATGTGACCAAGCCCTTCAAATTTCCGGTGTTGCTTGCGCGCATCAGGGCGCAGTTGCGCCAGCATGAACAATCCGAGGACGCGATCTTCCAGCTTGGCCCCTACACCTTCAAGCCTGCGCAGAAGATGCTGGTGGACGAAAAGGAAAAGAAGATCCGCCTGACGGAAAAGGAAACCAACATCTTGAAGTTCCTTTACCGCGCCCAGCAATCGGTGGTGGCCCGCGACGTGCTGCTGCACGAGGTCTGGGGCTACAACGCCGGTGTCACGACCCATACGCTGGAAACCCATATCTACCGTCTGCGGCAGAAGATCGAACCCGATCCGTCGAATGCGCGTCTGCTGGTGACGGAAAGCGGTGGATACAGACTCGTGGCCTAAGGTCTTATTGTTGCCGGATTCACCACTTATATACATTTGTATGCGAGGGTGACCTTGTGATCCAGTTCCCCTTGTCGTGTCGGGGTTATGACACGGCATCCTCCCTGTTGGACTTGGCCGGGCTTTTGCCCGGCCTTTTTTTAAACCGATGTCCAGGATACTTGATTTACATCAAGGCGCGGCGCGCCGTTCGGGGGCAGTGTGTTCCCACCTCCCGAGTTGGAAACTGGCGCCCGGACCCCTTGGTCCGGGCTTTTTCTTTGCGCCGCTTCGGATATGGTCGCCCTGCCCGTGACGTCACGGGCCGTGCCAGCACAGTGCCTGTAACCGGAGTATACCGATGCGCCTGCTTTCCGCCGCCTTCGTCGCCCTGGCGGCGACCACCCCCGCCATGGCCGAAGACCTCGTCTTCACCCTGATCAACGACAGCTCGGTCGGGATCGTCGAAATGTATGTCTCGCCCGTGGGCGAGGACTCCTGGGGCGAGAACATCCTGACCGTCGATGTCGTGCCGCCGGGCATGCAGGGCGATGTCACCATCGCCGACGGTCTGGATGTCTGCGACTATGACCTGCGCTTCGTGGCCGACACCGGCGTCGCGGCGGAAAAGACGCAGA
>JBEEOG010000380.1:0-4264 GCA_041191745.1 Pseudomonadota bacterium
CGTCTGGTGGGCGTCGCGCAGGTGCTGCGCGGTCTTGAGCACCCGGACCGAGGCTGCCGCCCCAGCCGCCACCACCGGCGGCAGCGAGGTAGTGAAGATGAAGCCCGGCGCATAGGAGCGCACGGCATCGACCATGCGGGCCGAGGCCGCGATATAGCCGCCAAAGACGCCGTAAGCCTTGGCCAGCGTGGCGTTGATGATGTCGATGCGGTGCATCTGCCCGTCGCGTTCGGCCACGCCCGCGCCGCGGGGGCCGTACATGCCCACGGCATGGACCTCGTCGATATAGGTCAGCGCGCCGAATTCCGCGGCCAGATCGCAGATTTCGCGGATCGGGCCGAAATCGCCATCCATCGAATAGACGGATTCGAAGGCGATCAGCTTGGGCGCGGCGGGGTCGTCGGCGGCCAGAAGTTCGCGCAGATGGGCCACATCGTTGTGGCGGAAGATGCGCTTCAACCCGCCGCCGCGCCGCACCCCTTCGATCATCGAGGCATGGTTGAGCGCGTCAGAATAGATGATCAGGCCCGGAAAGATCGTCCTGAGCGTCGAAAGCGTCGCGTCATTGGCGATATAGGCGGACGAAAAGACCAGCGCCGCCTCCTTGCCGTGCAGGTCGGCAAGCTCGGCCTCAAGCCGCTTGTGATAGACCGTGGTGCCCGAGATGTTGCGCGTCCCGCCCGAGCCCGCGCCCGTCGCCTCCAGCGCCTCGTGCATGGCGGCCAGCACCTCGGGATGCTGGCCCATGCCCAGATAGTCGTTGCCGCACCAGACGGTGATTTCCTTCTCGGTCCCGTCGGGGCGCGTCCAGACCGCCTTGGGGAAATGGCCCTTGCGGCGTTCGATGTCGATGAAGGTGCGGTAACGGCCTTCCTCGTGCAGACGGTTCAGCGCGGAATCGAGCGCGGCGGTATAGTCCATCGTCATCTCCTGGCGTGGGCCCGCGCCGGACGCGATCCGGCTGGCCTTCGCTGGGTCTTTAGACCCTGACTTCGTCTTGCGGCATGACTTGGGTCAAATCATGCGCCGGGAAAAGGCCTTTTCTTCAGGCCGATTGTCGCAGCCGCGCCCCCAATGCCCCGTCAGGGCGCGATCACCACGGCACAATCGCCGGCTGCAGGATTGCGTTCGCCGCAGGCGGCCAGTGCCGCGCCCTCGTCCGCGCCGATGCCCCAGGATCCGGTCGCGGCCGAAATGGCGACCGCCCCGCCCCCTGCCTCGGCAAATCCGGCCGCGGCGTCCGAGGACAGCTGCACCGGCTGGGCCTGCCAGCCTTCGGGCCGCACCAGCGCGACGATCACGCAGTCCGCCGCGCCCTTCTTCTTGGCGTTGCATTCGGCCAGCGCGGCGGCCGAGGCGCTGCCCGTGTCATGGTAATTCGCGGCGGCGACGGTGGCCTCGGACATCAGCCCCTCGTCGGGGGAAATCGCGATGGCCGCGTAATAGGGCTGGTCGGCGGCAACCATGCCCACGACCTTGCCTTCCTTCTTCTTCAGCGCGTCCGAAGGCAGCAGTTCCACCTCGGCGGTCTTGGGCGGATAGATCATCGCCGCCGCATCGCCCGAAGACACGGTCTGCGCCGCACCCCCCGTCCCTGCTGCCACGCCGAACGCCAAACATGCCGCCGCAAACCTCATCGCGCACCTCTCGTCGGTCCAGAGCATCGCTCCCTCTGTTGCGCTGTTCTAGCGCGGGCGGGCCGCTCTGGACAGGGGCTCTCTGCCTGATAGGCTTTGCCGTCGCATCACAATCGCCGGAGAATGCCATGACCCTTGACGCCGTCCTCGCCCGCATCGACGCAGACCTGCCGCAGGCGCTGGACCGGCTGATGGCGCTTCTGCGGATCCCCTCAATCTCGACCGATCCTGCCTACGCGGCCGATTGCGCCCGCGCCGCCGAATGGCTGGCCGCCGATCTGCGCGGGCTGGGATTCGAGGCCGCAAGCCGCCCGACGCCGGGCCATCCGATGGTCGTGGGCCACGGCGGCGCGGGCGGGCGGCATGTGCTGTTCTATGGCCATTACGACGTGCAGCCCGTCGATCCGCTGGAGCTGTGGGACCGCGACCCCTTCGATCCCGAAGTGCAGGACACGCCCAAGGGCCGCGTGATCCGCGCGCGGGGATCGTCCGACGACAAGGGCCAGCTGATGACCTTCATCGAGGCCTGCCGCGCGTGGAAGGCGGTGCATGGCACCCTGCCCGCGAAACTCACGATCTTTCTGGAGGGCGAGGAGGAATCGGGTTCGCCCTCCCTCATCCCCTTCATGCGCGAAAACGCCAGGGAACTGACCGCCGATCTGGCGCTGATCTGCGATACGGGCCTGTTCGAGGATGCGGTGCCCGCCATCACCACCATGCTGCGCGGCCTGTGCAAGACCGAATTCACCCTGCGCGCGGCAAACCGCGACCTGCATTCGGGCATGTATGGCGGCTTGGCGCGCAACCCGATCCATGTGCTGACGCGCATCCTTGCGGGGCTGCATGACGATCAGGGCCGCGTGCAGGTGCCGGGCTTCTATGACGACGTGGCCGAACTGCCCGATGCCTTGCGCCAGCAATGGCAGGCGCTGGCCTTCGACCATGCGAAGTATCTGGGCGATGTGGGGCTGTCGGTGCCGGCCGGAGAGGCCGACCGCACACCCTTGGAAAAGATCTGGTCCCGCCCCACGGCCGAGGTGAACGGCATCTGGGGCGGCTATACGGGGGCGGGCTTCAAGACCGTGCTGCCGTCGGAAGCCCATGCCAAGGTCAGCTTCCGTCTGGTGTCGAAGCAGGACCCGCAAAAGATCATCCCCGCCTTCCGCGCCTGGGCCGAAGCGCAGCTTCCCGCCGATTGCGAGATCGTCTGGCACGATGCGGTGGAGGGCAGCCCCGCCTCGGTGATGGAGATCGGCGATCCGGCCTTCGACGCCGCCCGCCACGCCCTGACCGAGGAATGGGGCCGCCCCGCCGCCTTTGTCGGTTCGGGCGGGTCGATCCCGATCGCGGGCTATTTCAAGTCGATCCTCGGGATGGATGCGATGCTGATCGGCTTCGGCAAGGATGACGACAACATCCATTCCCCGAACGAGAAATACGACATCGAATCCTTCCACAAGGGCATCCGCAGCTGGGCGCGGGTTCTGGCGCGGCTCGCGGCATGAACGTGACGATCCGCGATGCGACAGGGGGCGACGAAGCCGCGTGGCGTGCCCTCTGGGCGGGGTTTCTGGACTTCTACGGCGTCACGCTCGACCCCGCCGTGACCGACCGCACATGGGCGCGGCTGATGGACCCCGCCTCGCCCCTCAAGGCGCGGCTGGCGGTGGTGGACGGGCAGGTCGCGGGCTTTGCCATCCACCAGCACCACCCCTCCACATGGGTGATGGGCGAGGATTGCTATATGGAAGACCTCTTCGTCGCGCCCGAGGCGCGGGGACAGGGCCTTGGCGCGGCGCTGATCGAGGACCTGATCGGGCTGGCCCGCGCGCGCGGCTGGCACCGGCTTTACTGGCACACCGACCATGACAATGCCGACGCGCGGCGCGTCTATGACCGCTTCGTGCAGGCCGATGGCGCGATCCGCTACAGGATGCGGCTTTAGCCCTGCCGCAAGGCCATCCTTGCCAGCTTGACCAGCAGCAGGACCCAAGGGGCCGCGTGTAGCAGCAGATCGAAGATGTCGATCGGCCTGACCAGCGTGCCCTGCGCCAGCATCCGCAGCTTTTCGAACAGATGCGGTTCCGGCACAAAAGGGGCAAGCCCCAGCGTCAGCGCGACCATCACAGCCAGCCAAAGCGGAACCTGATCGACGATTTGCATGCAAAGGGCCCCCGTTTTCCGGAGGGTTAAGACATATTCATTTTCGCATATATGTGACGAAGTGGCGCGGTTGACGGGGCTCGAACCCGCGACCCCCGGCGTGACAGGCCGGTACTCTAACCGACTGAGCTACAACCGCGTGTCCGCCGCCCGGCTTCCCGAACGTGTGGGGGTGATACGGAAAGCCCGCGGCGGCGTCAAGCGATGATCGGGAAGAAAATGCGGGCCGCGTGGAATGTCGTCAGGAAACCCCGTCCCGGGCTTGACCCGGGACCTCGCGGGCAAGCAGAGGCCCCGGATCAGGTCCGGGGCGGGGACGGCGCGGCATGCGGGGGCGATGCAACCCCGTCCCGGGCTTGACCCGGGACCTCAGGGGGGCAGGCAGAGGCCCCGGATCAGGTCCGGGGTGCGGGCGGCGCGGGGCGCGGGGACGGTGCATACCCGTCCCGGGCTTGACCCGGGAC
>JBEEOG010000381.1:0-6129 GCA_041191745.1 Pseudomonadota bacterium
GCCTTTCGCCGCCGATGCCCGACAGCGTGTCGCCGCAATGGTGAAGAAGCGCGTTGACCAGCGTGCCCGTGGGCGTGCCGGGCGCGGGATGGACCACCATCCCCGCGGGCTTGTTCACCACGATCAGGTCGGCATCCTCGTACAGGATGTCGAGCGGGATCGCCTCGGGCCGCGCGTCATAGGTTTCGGGCGGGGGCAGAAGCAGCGTGAACGCCTCGCCCGCCGCCACGCGCGTCTTGGGATCGGTCACGGGGATGCCGCCCTTCAGCACGTCGCCCGCCGCGATCATCTTCATCAGGCGCGAGCGGGACAGCGCCGCTTCCTCTGGCACCTCGCGCACCAGCGCCTTATCAAGGCGGTCGGGCGGGTCGTCGCCGATGATGACGACCAGTTCCGCGCCATCCGTCTCGAAAGGGTCCTGCATGGAAGATGCCTCCGCCGCGCCCGAGCTGCCGCCCAGCCTGCGGTTCCTGAAATGGCTGGTGATCGTCCTGATGCTGACGATGATCGGCGGTGTCATAGCCATCGTCGCGCTGCTTGTCACCCGCCTGCCTGCGGGAAGCAGCGCGCCCGCCCTGCCCAAGGCCGTGGCGCTTCCCGCGGGCGAGGTGGCGGATGCCGTGACCGTCGCGCGCGGCATGGTGCTGGTCGTCGCCGAAAGCGGGCGGGTCTTCGTCTTTGCGCCGGACGGGACGCTGCGTCAGGAATTGCGGCTGGGGGAGTAGGGCGATGCTGACCGACCTGACGGCGACAGAGCTGTCGCGGCGCATCCATGCGGGGGAGCTGGCCCCGTCCGAGCTGATGGCCGCGACGCTGGCGCGGATCGGGCAGGTGAACGGGGCGGTCAATGCCATCGTGTCGCTGCGCGATGCCGACGCGCTGATGGCCGAGGCGCGGGCGGCGGACGGCGCGCCGCGCAAGGGCTGGCTGCACGGCATCCCCTTTGCGGTCAAGGACATGGTGGCCACGGCGGGGCTTCGCACCACCTATGGCTCGCCCCTTTTCGCGCAGTATGTCCCGCCACGGGATGACCTGCTGGCCGCGCGACTGCGGGCAGCGGGGGCGATCCTCATCGGCAAGACCAACGTGCCCGAATGGGCGCAGGGCAGCCACAGCTTCAACCCCGTCTTCGGCGCGACGAAGAACCCCTATGACCTGACGCGCAGCGCGGGCGGGTCGTCGGGCGGGGCGGCGGCGGCGCTGGCCACGCGGATGGTCGCGGTGGCGGACGGTTCGGACATGATGGGATCGCTTCGCAATCCGGCGGCCTTCTGCAATGTCTATGGCTTCCGCCCGACCATGGGCCTGATCCCCCGCGATGCCGAAGGCGACACCTACCTGTCGAACCTGTCCACCGACGGCCCGATGGCGCGCACGGTCGAAGACCTTGCCCGCCTGCTGCAGGTGATGGCGGGGCCGAACCCCGAAGTGCCCTATGACCGCCCGACCGAAGCCTTTGCCGACCTGCTGGAGATCGACCTGCGGGGCCGCCGCATCGGCTGGCTGGGCGATTGGGGCGGGGCCTATGCGGTGGAGGACGGCATCCTCGGCCTCTGCCGCGCGGGGCTTGCGGTGCTGGAAGCGCAGGGCGCGGTGGTCGAGGAGGTGCCGCCCCCCTTTCCGGCCGAAAAGCTCTGGTCGTCATGGACGACGCTTCGGGCGATGCTGAATGCGGGCAGTCGCGGCGATCTGGCGCGCGACCCCGCGAAGCGCACGCTGACCAAGCCCGAGACGCTGTGGGAGATCGAACAGGGCGCGAACCTGACCGCGCAGGCGGTGTTCGACGCCAGCGTGATCCGGTCGCAATGGCACAAACGCGCGGCGCGGATGTTTGCCCGCTTCGATGCGGTCGTGCTGCCCTCGGCGCAGGTCTGGCCCTTCCCCGTCGAATGGCGCTGGCCTGAACTGGTGGCGGGGCGGGCGATGGACACCTATCACCGCTGGATGGAGATCGTCATGCCGCCCAGCCTGATCGGCCTGCCCGCGCTGTCGGTTCCCGTGGGCTTCGGGCCGCAGGGCCTGCCGATGGGGATGCAGATCATCGGCCCGCAGGGGGCGGATGCCCGCGTGCTGGCGATCGGCCAGCACTACCACCGCGCGACGGACTGGCCCGCGCAGAGGCCGCCTCAGCCAAGGGGATAGCGGACGAGTTCCTCGTACACGCTGCCCTGCGCGATGAGGGTGGAGCGGTAGAGGCGGAAATCCGCGACGGTGAAGGCGTCGCTGCGAAAGCCCGCCCCCTGCGCGACGGCGCGTTCCAGCTTGATCTGCGCCTCGGGCGACAGGGCCGGAAGGCGGCCCAGCGTGACATGGGGGGTGAATTTCCGCGCCTCGACCGCGATCCCAGCCTGACGGGCGGCCTGTTCCAGCTTGGCCTGCAGCCGCATCAGCGGTTTGGACGGCGCGACCCCTGCCCATGCGGCCCGCGGTTTCGCCCCGCCGAACAGGCCCAGCCCCGACAGCGACAGATCGAAGGGCGCCATGCGGACCCCTTCGAACCGATCGTGCGCCGCTTCGAGGATGTGTTCGGGCTGTTCGCCCAGAAAGACCAGCGTCAGGTGGAAGGCGTCAGGCTCCACCCTGCGCGGCAGGGGCAGCAGGAACTGCTGCACGCGCAGGGCCGACAGCACGGGGTCGGGCAGCGCAAGGCCAAGGAAGGCGCGGATCATCCCCCCGCCCCCCGTGCCGCCAGAAGGCGCAGGCGGTCGCGGATCTCGTCCCGCACGGGGCCGTCGCGCGGGGGGTCCAGCAGGGTGGTCATCATCGCCTCCTCGGGGCGCGGGCGGCCCCCGCCGTTCCACGACAGCGACCGCAGCACATCCGCCGCAGGCTCCGGCAGGCGGTCGGGGATTTCAAGGCCGCAGAGCGTGGCCCAGAGCAGGCTCCAGCAGCGCCCGACCGACCACGGATTGTAGCCGCCCCCGCCCAGCAGCATCAGGCGCGGGGCCATCGGGCGGATCGCCCGCAGTGCCGCGACATAGGCGTTGTTCGACAGCGCCAGCCGCGACAGCGGATCCTCAAGCAGGGAATCCGCCCCCGCCTGCAGCACGATCGCCTGCGGGCGGAAGGCATCGAGCCGCGGCAGGATCAGCCCGTCGAGGATGGCGCGGAATTCGGTATCGTTCAGCCCGCGCGGCACCGGCAGGTTGAAGGCCGACCCGCCGCCCGTATCGGTGAGCCTGCCGGTGAAGGGCCAGCGCCCCTCTTCATGGACCGAGATCATCAGCATGTCGGGATCGCCCGCAAAGGCAGGCTCCACCCCGTCGGGGTGGTGGGCGTCGATATCGACATAGGCCAGCCGCGCCAGTCCGGCACGGCGCAGGGCGCGCAGGGCAAGGACGGGGTCGTTCAGGTAGCAGAAACCGTTCGCACGGTCGGGCATGCCGTGATGCGTGCCCCCGCCCGGCACATGGATCGCGCCCCGCGGGGCGTGGGCCAGCAGTTCGGCGGCCAGCATCACCGCCCCCGCCCCCGTCGCGGGGCGGCTGTAGATTTCGGGAAAGACGGGGTTCGACAGCGTGCCGATCTGGTGGCGGTCGCGGGTGGCGGCGTCCACCTCGCCCCGCGCCTCGGCCTGCCCGAGGGCTGCGATGTAATCGGGCGTGTGGAACAGCGTCAGCGCGGCAGGCTTGGCGCGGGGGCTGGTGCGGTAGCGGTCGGGCGGCAGCCAGCCCAGCGCACGGCACAGGTCCATCACGGTGGACACCCGCGGCACGCGCAGCGGATGGGCGGGCCCGTAGGAGGAGCCGCGATAGATTTCAGAGCCGAAGAAAAGCGGCCCCGAGAGGGCTGTGGTCACGGCAGGAGCGCCTCGATCTCGTTCAGGACGGGGGCGGCATCGGGGCGCATCACCGCCCCCCATGTCTGCACCAGTTCGCCATCGGGGCCGATCAGCACCTTGTTGAAATTCCACGCAGGCACGAAGCCGTGCTCCCTTGCCAGCCAGGCGTAGAAGGGATGGGCATCGGGTCCGGTGATCCGCGTGATATCGGTCATCGGGATCGTCAGGTCGAAATTGACCGCGCAGTAATCCTTCACCGCCGCCGCGTCGTCGAGTTCCTGGTTGAAATCGTCCGACGGGACGGCCAGCACGACCAGCCCGCGCGCGGCATAGGCGTCATGCACCTCTTGCAGGTCGTCGAACTGCGCCGCGAACCCGCAGAGCGACGCGGTGTTCACGACCAGCACCGGACGGCCGAGGAAGGAGTCGAGGTCGATCTGGCCCCCGTCGATCGAGGGGAAGCTGAAGCCCGCCAGAACCGGCGTTGCCACAAGGGAAAGGACGGCGGCCAATCCTGCCGACACACGCATGGCGATAATCCTTCGAAATGCAAACGACTGGCGGAAGTCTAGACCGCTCCCCCGCACCGTCAATGAACGCAACCGACATCGATGTCGCGGATGCCATCACTTTCGGCGGAGTTTTGCATCTTTTGCCGTGGCAAAGCCTTGCGGACCTGCCATATTGGGCCCGAGCAGGATGCGGCACGCAATCCAGACCCTCAGATCGGGACGGGCCGGAAGATGAAACACAGCAAGCCGCGCCCGGCGGAAGGGCGAAGCCTCGATACACGGCAGATCGGCGCCCTCTGCTGGCGGATGCACCGCGGCAAGGTCGAGGTTCTGCTGGTCACCAGCCGCGACACGGGGCGCTGGGTGATCCCGAAGGGCTGGCCGATGGCCGACCGGCCCGACCCCGATGCCGCCGCGCAGGAGGCATGGGAAGAGGCGGGGGTGAAGGGCGATCTGGACCCGCAGGTGCTTGCGACCTTCGACTATGACAAGATCCTCAAACCCGGGCTGGCGCTGCCCTGCACGGTCGCGGTCTATCCCCTGCGCGTGGGCCTGATGGTCGAGAAATTCCCCGAACGGAAGGAACGTCGCCGCAAATGGTTCGCGGCGGAAAAGGCCGCGCGCAAGGTGGCCGAACCGTCCTTGCGGGAAATCCTGTCGCATCTGGCCGAAGAGGGCGGCGCGCTCTGCGTGCAGCCGCCGGCCGATGGCGCCGCCGGCGACGGCGGTACGGGGGCGCTTGCCGGGGCTTGAATCCCGCCCCATCTGTATCGCAGATATCCGCGTTCCCGAACCGGCCCCGAGGGGGGCATCCCGCCATGATCCGCTATGCCCTGAAATGCGCCGATGACCATGCCTTCGAAAGCTGGTTCCAGTCCGCCGCCGCCTTCGATGCGCTGCAGGCGCAGGGCCATGTCACCTGCCCCCTCTGCGGATCGGCACGGGTGGAAAAGGCGCTGATGGCCCCCGCCGTCCGCCCCGCGCCCGCCGATGCCCCCGCAAAGGCCCCCGCCCCTGCCCAGGGTGGCCGCCCGAACCTGACCGCCCCCGCCACCGCGGTCGAGGAAGCGCTGGCCGCCCTGCGCCGTCAGGTCGAGGAGAATTCGGAATATGTCGGCATGAACTTCGCCGCCGAGGCGCGGCGCATTCATGACGGCGACGCGCCGGAGCGGTCGATCTATGGCGAGGCGCGCCCCGACGAGGCGCGGAAGCTGATCGAGGACGGGGTGCCCGTCACGCCCCTGCCCTTCCTGCCGCCGCGCAAGGCCAACTGACGTTTCCCCTTGTCCCACAATGGCCGCGGACAGTTTCCAAAGCCGCCACAATCTTGCCCCAATCGACGCGCAGCATACCCCCCAGAGGCGAATGATGCAGGGCAAAGACCCGTCCAAGGGCGGCCCTGCCAGCGGGTGGTGGGTGCGATGCGCGAAGGACGGACGCTTGCATGTGACAGCACGGGGGCCGTTGCGGTGCCGCGGACCTTCCGCGATCTGGCACGGCTGTGCTTCGACCGCGCCGATCTGGCCTGCTTTGCCCGCGGGGTCGCGGTCGATACCGCCTCGGGGCCCTGCCCCATCGAAGAGATCGAGGAGGAGAGCCTCGTTCACACGCTGGACAACGGGTTGCAGCCGGTCCGGCGCGTGCTTTCCAAGAAGGTGGACGGGACAGGCCCGCTCGCGCCGGTGGTCTTCCGGGCCGGCGTGATCGGCAATGTCCGCGATCTTGTCGTCTCGCCCAATCACCGCGTGCTTCTGTCGGGCTGGCAGGCCGAACTTCTGGCCGGCACCGAAGAGACGCTGGCCCCCGCGCGGGATCTGGTGAACGGCAAGACCATCT
>JBEEOG010000382.1:0-3847 GCA_041191745.1 Pseudomonadota bacterium
CCCTTCCTGATCGGTGACGCTATGACGGGCGGCTATGGCGGGGCGGATATCCTGCATGGCTGCACCATCGCCGTCGAAAAGGGCCAGATCGCGGTGATCGTGGGCCCGAACGGCGCGGGCAAGTCCACCGCGATGAAGGCCGTCTTCGGCATGCTGAAGCTGCGCTCGGGCAGCGTGAAGCTGGACGGCGAGGACATCACCGCCCTTTCGCCGCAGGACCGCGTGGCCAAGGGCATGGGCTTCGTGCCCCAGACCCACAACATCTTTCCCACCATGACGGTCGAGGAAAACCTCGAGATGGGGGCCTTCATCCGGCGCGACGATTTCGCCGACACGATGGCGCAGGTCTATGACCTGTTCCCGATCCTGAAGCAGAAACGCCTTCAGGCGGCGGGCGAGCTGTCGGGCGGGCAGCGCCAGCAGGTGGCCGTGGGCCGCGCGCTGATGACGAAGCCCAAGGTCCTGATGCTGGACGAACCCACCGCGGGCGTGTCGCCCATCGTGATGGACGAGCTGTTCGACCGCATCATCGAGGTGGCGCGCACCGGCATCTCGATCCTGATGGTCGAACAGAACGCGCGTCAGGCGCTGGAGATCGCCGACAAGGGCTATGTCCTCGTGCAGGGCGCGAACCGCTATACCGACACCGGCAAGGCGCTGATGGCCGACCCCGATGTCCGCCGCACCTTCCTCGGGGGGCATTGAGCCATGGATATCCTGAACGCCCTCGTGACCTTCACCAATTTCGTCTTCGTTCCTGCGCTGTCCTATGGCGCGCAGCTTGCGCTCGGCGCACTGGGGGTGACGCTGATCTACGGGATCCTGCGATTCTCCAACTTCGCGCATGGCGACACCATGGCCTTCGGCACCATGGTGACGATCCTGTTCACCTGGCTCTTCCAGTCGATGGGCATCAGCTTCGGCGTGCTGCCCACGGCGCTTCTGGCCCTGCCCTTCGGCATCGCCGTCACCGCGATGATGGTGCTGGGGACCGACCGCGTGGTCTACCGCTTCTACCGCAAGAACAAGGCCGCGCCCGTCATCCTTGTCATGGTGTCCATGGGCGTGATGTTCGTGATGAACGGCATCGTGCGCCTGATCATCGGGGTGGACGACCAGAACTTCGCCGATGGCGAACGCTTCCTGATCAGCGCGGGCACCTTCCGCGAGATGACGGGTCTGGCCGAGGGGCTGGCCATCAAGTCCACGCAGGCGATCACGGTCGTCACGGCGGTGATCGTGGTGGCGTGGCTCTTCTGGTTCCTGCAGAAGACGCGCACCGGCAAATCCATGCGCGCCTTTTCCGACAACGAGGATCTGGCGCTCTTGTCGGGGATCAATCCCGACCGCGTCGTGGCCGTGACATGGATCATCGCCGCCGCGCTGGCGACCATCGCGGGGGTGCTTTACGGGCTGGACAAGTCCTTCAAGCCCTTCGTCTACTTCCAGCTTCTGCTGCCGATCTTCGCCGCTGCCATCGTGGGCGGTCTGGGCAGCCCGCTGGGGGCCATCGCGGGGGGCTTCATCATCGCCTTCTCCGAGGTGGTGGTGACCTATGCGTGGAAGAAGGTCGTGACCTATCTGGTGCCCGAAAGCATGGCGCCCGAAGGGCTGCTGCAACTGCTGTCCACGGATTACAAATTCGCGGTCAGCTTCTCGATCCTGATCCTCGTGCTGCTTTTCATGCCCACGGGCCTGTTCAAGGGGAAATCGGTATGAGCCGGAACATCGCCCTTTTCGCAGGGGTCGCCCTGCTCTTCGTCGCCACGGGCTTCATGCAGTCGTGGAACCTGTCGCTGTCGATCCTGAACATCGGCCTGATCTCGGCGGTCATGGCGCTGGGGGTCAACATGCAGTGGGGCTATGCGGGGCTGTTCAACACCGGCATCATGGGCTTCACCGCGCTGGGCGGTCTGGCCGTGGTGCTGGTCTCGGCCCGCCCCGTGGCCGAAGGCTGGGATGCCGGCGGGCCGGGCGTCCTGCTCGGCCTCTTCCTTGGCGCGGCGTCGATCGCGCTGGCGATCTTTGTCTGGAACCGCATGGCCAAGGGGGCCGCGCGGGTCTGGACGACGGCCGCCGTGCTGATCGGCGGCTTCATCCTGTTCCGCTGGGTCTTCGACCCCGCCGCCACGGCGGTCGAGGCGTTCAACCCCGCCACGGCGGGCAACCTCGGCGGCCTCGGCCTGCCGGCGCTGGTCGCGTGGCCGGTGGGGGGCCTGCTGGCCGCCGCCGCCGCATGGGCCATCGGCAAGACGGCGCTGGGCCTGCGGTCGGACTACCTTGCCATCGCCACGCTGGGGATTGCCGAGATCATCATCTCGGTCATCAAGAACGAGGACTGGCTGGCGCGGGGCGTGAAGAACATCATCGACCTGCCCCGCCCCTGGCCCGTGCCCTACGAGGTGGACCTGCAGGGCTCGGCCGCGTTCGTGGACTGGGCGACGCGCTGGGGCTTCGATCCCGTCACCGCCTCCTCCATCATCGTGAAGCTGCTTTACGCGGCGCTCTTCGTCGCGGTGCTGGCGGCGCTGATGTGGCTGTCGGAACGCGCGCTGAACAGCCCGTGGGGCCGCATGATGCGCGCCATCCGCGACAACGAGGTGTCGGCGGCGGCGATGGGCAAGGACGTGACCAAGCGGCACCTGCACATCTTCATCCTCGGCTCTGCCGTGGTGGGGATCGCGGGGGCGATGCTGACCAGCATGGCCGGACAGCTGACGCCGGGCGAATACAACCCGCTGCGCTTCACCTTCCTGATCTGGGTGATGGTCGTCGTCGGCGGATCGGGCAACAACTGGGGCTCGGTCCTCGGCGCGCTGCTGATCGGCTGGCTCTGGCTGATCGTCGAAAGCCTCGGCCCTGCGGTCATGGGGCTGGTCACGGCGGGCATGGCCGAAGGCGCGCTCAAGGCGCATCTGGTGGACAGCGCCCAGCACATGCGCCTGCTGACGCTGGGGGTGATCCTGCTTCTGGTGCTGCGCTTCAGCCCGCGCGGCCTGATCCCCGAGAAGTGAGGGCCGGACCGTCCCGACCCAGTGGGGGGCGCCTACGGGCGCCCCTTCGCTTTGCGGCGGCGACATTCCACATGCGACGCATTCCTGTCGCAAAACCGCATGACCCCTGCCCGCCCCGCCGCCAGAGTGGCGCAAAGATTTCGGCAGGGAGTCCCTCAAGATGAAGACCCATACCCGCGTGCTCGTGATCGGCGGCGGTGTCGTCGGCTGTTCCGTGCTTTACCACCTGACCAAGCTCGGCTGGTCGGACGTGATGCTGGTGGAGCGTTCGGAACTCACCTCCGGCTCCACCTGGCACGCGGCGGGGGGCTTCCACACGCTGAACGGCGACACCAACATGGCCGCGCTGCAGGGCTACACGATCCGCCTTTACAAAGAGCTGGAGGCGATCACCGGCATGTCCTGCGGGCTGCACCATGTGGGCGGCATCACGCTCGCGGACAACGAGGCGCGCTTCGAACAGCTCAAGGCCGAACGCGCCAAGCACCGCTACATGGGACTGGATACCGAAATCCTTGGCCCCGAGGAAATCCACAAGCTGACCGACGGGATGGTCAACCTCGAAGGCATCATCGGCGCGCTTTATGACCCGCTCGATGGCCATCTGGACCCGTCGGGCACGACGCATGCCTATGCCAAAGCCGCGCGCATGGGCGGGGCGGAAATCGTGCTGCACAACCGCGTGCTGGAAACCAACCCGCGCCCCGACGGGTCGTGGGAGGTGGTGACCGAAAAGGGCACCATCATCGCCGAGCATGTGGTGAACGCAGGCGGCCTCTGGGCGCGCGAGATCGGGGCGATGGCGGGGGTCTACCTGCCGCTGCTGCCGATGG
>JBEEOG010000383.1:0-2970 GCA_041191745.1 Pseudomonadota bacterium
CCGCCCGCGACCGAGCCGAACTGCCGCTTGCGGCCCTTTTCGTCGAGGATCTCGAAGGTCAGCTCCGCCTCGAACACAGGGCCGGTGTAATAGCCCAACCCCCGCACGACGCCCGGATCGATCAGGATGCGGTCGGGGCCATAGCCCTGACGGTCCAGCAGTTCCGCGATCGTCTCCAGCTCCGCCACGCCCTCGCCGCCCGTGACCGAGGTGCCGACCAGCTCGCGCAACCGCGCGACCGTGGCCGCCCCCGTATCCCGACGCGCGGCCATGAAGGCCATGACGACCTCGGCCTGTTCGGCCCCAAGCCCCGCGCCTTTGGTGAAATCGCCGGACTCATCCTTGCGCCCCTCGCCCAGCAGGGCGCGCACGCCGCCCTCGCCCAGACGGTCGATCTTGTCGATGGCGCGCAGGACGATCCCGCGCTCGGCGGCGAAACGGTCGGGGTCGGAGGGGTCCAGCACCCCCGCCACCTCCATCACGCCGTTCAGGACCTTGCGGTTGTTCACCCGCACGATGTAATCGCCGCGCGGGATGCCCACGACTTCCAGCGCATCCGACAGCATGGCGCAGATTTCCGCATCCGCCGCGACCGAAGGCGCGCCCACCGTATCGGCGTCGCACTGGTAGAACTGCCGGAACCGCCCCGGACCGGGCTTTTCGTTGCGCCACACGGGCCCCATCGCATAGCGCCGATAGGGCGAGGGCAGGTCGTTGCGATACTGCGCCGCCACCCGTGCGAGCGGCGCGGTCAGGTCGTAGCGCAGGGCGAGCCAGTCCTGATCCTCGTCCTGCCAGGCAAAGACGCCTTCGTTCGGGCGGTCCACGTCGGGCAGGAACTTGCCCAGCGCCTCCACCGTCTCCACCGCGCTGGTCTCCAAGGGGTCGAAGCCGTAGCGGTGATAGACCTCGGCCACGCGGTCGAGCATCGCCTTGCGTTCGGTCACCTCGGCCCCGAAATAGTCGCGGAAGCCCTTGGGGGTTTCCGCGCGCGGGCGGCGTTGTGTCTTGTCCTGTGCCATCGGTCGGACCTTCGCTTTTTCTCGCCGCCCGTGTATCGGAAGGGGCAGGACGCGGCAAGGCGCAGGGCAGCGCAGTCAGGGTGCGAAGATGACGGAAAAGCTGGAAGAACGCGTGGCGCATCTGATCCGCGCGGTCGACGACCTGTCCGATGTCGTGGCGCGGCAGGGGCGCGAGATCGACCGCCTCTCCCGCCTCGTCCAGCTTCTGGTCGAACGCGAGGCCGAGCGCGAGGCGATGGCGGGCGACGGCCCCGCCGCGAATGTGCGCCCGCCGCACTGGTGACAGCGCCGTGACGCGCCCCGCCTTGCATCCGCCCGCGCCTGCCGCTTCCCTGACGGCCAGCGAAGGACGGCGGACTTGGAATTCCTGAAGCGTTTCGACTGGATCGCGCTGGCCCTGACGCTGGCAATCGGCGCGGCGGGCGGGCTTGCAGCGCTGGCGCTTCACCTGCCGCTGGCGCTGCTGCTCGGCGCGCTTGTCGTCACGGGAACCGTCGCCGCGCTGGGGCTGCGCCCGTTTGGCCGCGCGATCCTCTTGCCGCCAAAGCTCCGCTCGGCCTTCATCCCCGTGATCGGCGTGTCCATCGGCGGGGCCTTCACGCCCGAGGTGGCGGGTCAGGCGCTGCGCTGGTGGCCCTCGCTTCTGGCGCTTCTGCTGTTCCTGCCGCTGCTGCACGCCACAGGCTACGCCATCTACCGCCGGGGCGGCCTGCCCCGCACCGACAGCTTCTTCGGCGCGGCCCCCGGCGGGCTGATCGAGACGGTCCAGATGGGCGAAGAGGCAGGCGGCGACGTGCGCCTGCTGACCATCCTGCAATTCCTGCGGCTGATCCTGACCATCCTCTTCGTGCCGCTGATCTTCATGGGCCTGACCGGCGGCGCGGTCGGATCGGCCAGCGGGGCCAGCCTGCCCGCCGCCGCCATCCCCCTGACCCTGCAGGAGGTGGCCTTCCTGATCGGCGCGGGCGTTCTGGGCGTGGGCGCGGGGCGCATCCTGCGCCTGCCCGCCTATATCATGACGGGGCCGATCCTGATGTCGGCCCTCACCCATGCCACGGGGCTGGTGCAGGGCGTGCCGCCCGCATGGCTGGTGGGGCTGACGCAGGTCGTGGTGGGCTGCGGCCTTGGCGCGCGGTTCGCGGGCACCGACCGCGCGATGCTGTGGCGGGCGGGGCGGCTGTCGCTGCTGAATGCGGTGGTCGCGCTGGCCCTGACCTTCGCCTTCGCCGTGGCGCTGGCACCTCTGGTGGGCGAGCCCGTGGCGGCGGTCTTCCTCGCCTATGCCCCCGGCGGGCTGGCGGAGATGAGCCTTGTCGCCCTGTCGCTGCAGTTCAGCGTGCTCTATGTCACGGTCCACCACGTTCTGCGGATCGTCTTGAGCGTGATGGTGGCAAGGGCGGGGCGGCGATGGATCGGCTAAGGGCGATGCGGCAGCGGGATTGGGCACGGCTTTTCGGCATCGCCTGCGCCGCCGTGGCGGTGGGCCTTTCGGCCGCAGGCTATGGCGGGGCGCAATGGGACGCGCTGATCCTGTCGCTCGGCGCGCTGATCCTTCTGCGCGCGGCGACCGAAGCGCCCGCGCCCAGCCGCGCGGCAGGGCTGGTGCGGGCGGGGCGGGTGATCCTTTTCATGTTCGCCTTCGCCGCAGTCACCCGCGCCCAGACGGGGGTGGAAGGCGCGGTTCAGGCGGCCCTCGGCAACTGGATCCTCTGGGCCGTCGCGGCCTTGCTGCTGGCCCTTCCCGTCTTCCGCAACCTGCCGTGGCGCGGCGCGGATGGCACGGGAATGGAGGCAGGCATGATCCTTCTTTCCGCCGTCGCCTTCTGGCTTCTCTTCCGCTGGCAGGAGGGCGCGGGCGACATGGCCGACCTGCGGACGCTGGTGGCGCTGGCCGCGACGGTGAACGCCGCGCCGATCTGGCGGATGCGGGGGCAGCCCGTCACGGCGG
>JBEEOG010000384.1:0-22729 GCA_041191745.1 Pseudomonadota bacterium
AAAGGACGCCATCCAGTCCTCCGACTGGTATCTGCCCGCGCTGATCCTGATCCTTCTGGGCTGCTTCACCAAATCCGCGCAATTCCCTTTCCATTTCTGGCTGCCCCACGCGATGGCCGCGCCCACGCCCGTGTCGGCCTATCTGCATTCGGCCACGATGGTGAAGGCGGGCATCTTCCTGATGGCACGGCTCTGGCCCGTGCTGGCGGGCACGCCCGAATGGTTCTGGATCGTCACGACCGCGGGGCTGATAACGATGCTGCTGGGCGCGAAGGTCGCGCTCTTCAAGCATGACCTGAAGGCGATCCTCGCCTATTCCACGGTCAGCCATCTGGGCCTGATCACCATGCTTCTGGGCTTCGGCACCACCAAGGCCGCCGTGATCGCGGTCTTTCACATCATCAACCACGCCACCTTCAAGGCCGCGCTCTTCATGGCGGCGGGGATCGTCGATCACGAAACCCATACCCGCGACATCCGCCGCCTTGGCGGGTTGCGCCACCTGATGCCCGTGACCTTTGCCATCACCGCCGTGGCCGCCCTGTCTATGGCGGGCATCCCGCCGCTGAACGGCTTCCTGTCGAAAGAGATGATGCTGGAAGAGACGGTGCATGCGGGCTTCGGTCCCGTCTGGCTGCTGCCGCTTCTTGCCACGGCGGGGGCGCTTCTGTCGGTGGCCTATTCGCTGCGACTGGTGGCGCATGGCTTCCTCGGCCCCGTGCGGGACGACTATCCCCACCACCCGCACGATCCGCCCTTCGGCATGTGGGCGGCCCCTGCCCTGCTGGCGGTGCTGGTCGTGGTGATCGGCCTGATCCCGATGACATCGGCCGCGTGGCTGGTGCAGACGGCGGCCAATGCCGTCACCGGCGCGACGCCCGAGGTCTATATCAAGCACTGGCATGGCCTTGGCTCGCCCGCGCTGTGGATGTCGGTCGTCGCGGTGCTGGCGGGCGTGGCGCTGCTGTCGGCGCATGCCCGCTTCCAGCCGGTGTGGGATGCCATCCCGCGGCCCGAGGCGAAGCCGATCTTCGATGCCGTGACCGGCGCGCTGGCCCGCCTGTGCCGCGCCCTGACCGACCGCAGCCATTCGGGCAGCCTGTCGGCCATGGTGGCGCTGGGGGTGGTGGCCATCCTGGCCGCGGCGCTCTGGGCCTTTGCGGGGGGCAGCCATGCGGGCGGGACGCGGGCGCTGACGCCTGCCGGTCTTGTGCCGTTGGCGGGCTTTGCCGCGCTGGTGGCGGCCACGCTGACCACGCTGGTCCTGCACCGCAACCGACTTCTGTCGCTGGTCATGGTCGGGATCGTCGGGCTGGTCGTCTCGGTCGGGTTCGCGTACCTGTCGGCCCCCGACCTTGCCCTGACGCAGATCACGGTCGAGGTGGTGACGATCGTCCTGATGCTGCTGGCGCTGAACTACCTGCCCAAGGAAACTCCGCGCGAATCCGCCCCCGTGCGGCGCTGGCGCGACGGGGCCATCGCGGGCGCGGCGGGTCTGGGGGTCGCGGCGCTGGCCTATGCCCTTCTGACCCGCAGCGCCGCCTTCCCGCCGATCAGCGAGTTCCATCTGGCCCAGTCCAAGCCCGGCGCGGGCGGGACGAATGCCGTCAACACGATCATCGTCGATTTCCGCGGCTTCGACACGTTCGGCGAGATCGTGGTGCTCGGCATCGCGGCGCTGGTGATCTATGCGCTGGTCGAGACGATCCTGAACGGCGGCGCCGCGGATGAGCGCCTGCGCGCATGGGTGCCCGACACCCCCCGCGCGGCGGACCGCCACCCGATGATGCTGGTGGTGGCGACGCGCCTTCTGCTGCCCGTGGCGCTGATGGTGGGTGTCTACATCTTCCTGCGCGGCCACAACATGCCGGGCGGCGGCTTCGTCGCGGGGCTGATCGTCGCCATCGCGCTGGTGATGCAATACATGGCGTCGGGCTTCGCATGGGCCGAGCGGCGCCAGCACGTCGATCACCACGCGCTGATCGCGGCGGGCGTGCTGATCGCCACCGCCACGGGCGTGGGGGCTTGGGCGCTCGGGCTGCCGTTCCTGACCTCGGGCTTCGAATACGTCAACCTCTGGCCGCTCGAGCAGTTCGAACTGGCCACCGCCGCGCTGTTCGACCTTGGCGTGTTCCTGACGGTGCTGGGCGCGGTGATGCTGGCGCTTGCCTCGCTCAGCCGCATCGCGCGGCGCGCGGGCCAGACCGAGAACCCCACCGCCTTCGATGCAGAACAGGGCGAAAGGAACGCCTGATGGAAATCCTGATCGCCGCCACCATCGGTCTGCTGACCGCCGCCGGACTCTACCTGATGCTCAGGAAGCGCAGCTTTCCGGTCATCCTTGGCCTGACCTTCCTGTCCTATGCGGTCAACGTCTTCATCTTCGCCTCGGGGCGGGTCGTGGCCAACCTGCCGCCGATCATCGACACCGCCAACGCGGCCGCCACCTATACCGACCCGCTGCCGCAGGCGCTGGTGCTGACGGCCATCGTCATCAGCTTCGGCATGACGGCGGTGATCGTGATGATGGCGCTGGGGTCGTGGCTGGAATCCGGCCATGACCGCGTCGACCTCGACCGGGCCGAGGGGGAGGGCCGCGAATGAGCCACTGGATCATCATTCCCGTCCTTCTGCCCTGCGTCGCGGGCGCGCTGCTGTTGCTGCTGCGCGGCAACCTGCAGGCCCAGCGGCTGCTGTCGGGCGCGGCGGTGCTGGGGCTGGCGGGGGTGGCGCTGGCGCTGCTGTCCGCGGCCGGCAGCGCCGGACCCGAGCTTTACCGTCTGGGCGACTGGCCCGCGCCCTTCGGCATCGTGCTGATGCTCGACCGTCTGTCGGCGCTGATGCTGGGGCTGACCGCCGCGCTGGCGCTGCCCGTCCTGCTTTACGTCATCGCCACCGGCTGGGACGCGCGGGGGCGGCATTTCCACGCGCTCTTCCAGTTCCAGCTGATGGGCATCTGCGGGGCCTTCCTGACCGCCGACGCCTTCAACCTCTTCGTCTTCTTCGAGGTTCTGCTGATCGCCTCCTACGGGCTGATGATCCATGCGGGCGGGCGCGACAGGCTGCGCGCGGGGGTGCAGTATATCGCCTTCAATCTGGTCGGATCGACGCTGTTCCTGTTCGCGCTGGCCACGCTTTACGCCGTGACCGGCACGCTGAACATGGCCGACCTTGCGGTCAAGGTCGCGGCCCTGCCCGAAGGCGACGTGGCGCTGGTGCGGGTGGGGGCGGTGCTGCTGATCCTCGTCTTCGCCATCAAGGGCGCGCTGGTGCCGCTGCAATTCTGGCTGCCCGGCACCTATGCCAATGCCCCGGGCCCCGTGGCGGCGCTGTTCGCCATCATGACCAAGATCGGGGCCTATGCGATCATCCGCTTCGGCACGATGGTTTTTCCCCCGGGCGAGGGGCCCACGGGCACGCTGCTGGCCGATCTGATGATGCCCGCCGCACTGCTGACGCTGGCCGTGGGCGCCATCGGCACGCTGGGCGCGCGCGATGTGGCGCGGCAGGCGGGCTTTGCGGCCATCGCCTCGATGGGGACGCTGTTCGTGGCCATCGCGGCCTTTGACCAGCCTGCGACGGGGGCGGCGCTTTACTACCTGATCCATTCGACCTTCGCGGGGGCGGCCATGTTCCTGATCGCCGATGCCATCCTGCGGCGGCGCGGAACGGGCGACATCACCGCCCCCCGCCCCGTCTTTGCCGGACAGGCCGTGCTTGCGGCACTGTTCATGGTGGCGGCCATCGCGATGGCGGGGATGCCGCCCCTGTCGGGCTTCCTCGGCAAGCTGCTGGTGATGCAGGCCGTGGACGGCTGGGTGGTCTGGAGCGTGATCCTTGCCGGATCCTTCCTGATGATCCTCGGCTTCGCGCGGGCGGGCTCCACGCTGTTCTGGAAATCGCACGCGACCGAGGGCCGCCCCGCCGCGCCCGCCTTGCACGAACCCCTTGCCATCGCCGCGCTGGCCCTGCCCGTGGCGGCGCTGGTCGCGCTGACGGTGTTCGCGGGGCCGGTGTCGGGCTGGCTGGATGCCACGGCGGCCGGCCTGCACGATCCTGCGGCCTATATCGCGGCGAATGACCTGCCGCCCCTGCCGGAAAGGGCCGAATGATGCTGCGCCGTCTCTATCCGCATCCGTGGCTGTCGGTCCTGCTGTTCCTGACATGGTTCGGCCTTGTGAACCAGTTGAAGGTCGGCAGCGCCGTGATGGCGCTGATCCTTGCGACCGCCATCCCCCTGCTGACCGCGCCGTGGTGGCCGAACCGCCCCAAGATCCGCGACTGGCCCGCGCTGGTCCGATATATCCTGCTGGTGCTGTGGGATATCCTCGTGGCCAACATCCAGGTGGCGAAGATCATCCTCTTCATGCCGCGCGAGGCGATCCAGTCGCGCTGGATCGCCGTCCCGATCGAGATGACCTCGCCCGAGGCGATCAGCCTGCTGGCCGGCACGATCACCATGACCCCCGGCACGCTGACCGCCGACATGTCCGCCGATGCGCGCGTGCTGCTGATCCATTCGCTGCACGCCCCCGACCCCGACGCCATCCGCGACGACATCAAGTCCCGCTACGAATCCCGCCTGAAGAGGATTTTCGGATGACACTGCTTCCCTATGCGCTGGATGTCGCCTTTGTCGCCTTCGGCGTGGCCATCCTGATGAACCTCTGGATCGTGGCAAAGGGGCCGGGCGTCATCGACCGCGTGCTGGCGCTGGATACGATGGTGGTCAACATGATCGCGCTGATCGTCCTGTGGGGCATCCGCACCGCATCGGGCATCAACTTCGAAGCCGCGATGATCTTTGCCATGACGGGCTTTGTGGGCACCGTGGCCTATGCCAAGTTCCTGCTGCGGGGGGATGTGATCGAATGATGTGGATTGCCGATCTTGTCCTGTCCGCCCTGCTGGTCTTTGGCGCGGTCTTCGCGCTGGTGGGCAGCTACGGCCTGATCAGGCTGGGCGACACGATGCAGCGCCTGCATGCCCCGACCAAGGCCACGACCATCGGCGTGGGCTCTGCCCTGATCGTGTCGATGGCCTATTTCGCCGTGGCCGAGGGTCGGGCCAGCTGGCACGAACTGCTGATCACCCTGTTCCTGCTGCTGACCGCGCCGGTCACGGGCAACATGCTGGCCAAGGCCCACATGCACCGCCACATGCGAAAGGAAGACCTGCCCGCGACCGGCGTGCAGGACGACTGGGCGACCTATGACCTCGACGGCCCGTCGGCCCTGCTGCCCGATATCGCCGAGGCCGAGCGCAAGGATTCCTGACCAAAGGGTCAAAATTCACGCGACGGAACGCCCGCCGCGCCTTGCCAGTCCCTGGCGGGGCGTGCATCCTTTGCGCGCCCTTGCCCGGAGGAACCCTTGGAAACGTTGACCCCCGACCGGACCCAGCTGCCGCAAATCGCCCATCCCCGCAATCCGGGCATGGCGCTCGACCTCGACTGGGTCGCCTCGGTGCAGGCCAATACCTCGGCCATCGAACGGCGCTGCGCCACGCTCGGCGGGCGGCGCAGCGTGAAGAAGGAGTTTCAGGCGGCATGGCTCCTGAAGGCCGTCAGCCTGATCGACCTGACCACCCTTTCGGGCGACGACACATGGGGGCGGGTGGAGCGTCTCTGCGCCAAGGCCCGCCAGCCCGTTTCCCCGTGGATGCTGGAGCGGCTGGGGATGGAGGGGCTGACCGTGGGCGCGGTCTGCGTCTATCACGACATGGTGGAAACGGCGGTGCGCGCGCTGGAAGGATCGGGCATCCCCGTCGCCGCGGTGTCCACGGGCTTTCCCGCGGGCCTGTCGCCCTTCCCCCTTCGCATCGCCGAGATCGGCGAGTCGGTGAAGGCCGGCGCGCAGGAGATCGACATCGTGATTTCCCGCCGCCATGTGCTGACCGGCAACTGGCAGGCGCTTTATGACGAGATGGCCGAGATGCGCGCCGCCTGCGGCCCCGCCCATGTGAAGGCGATCCTTGCCACCGGAGAGTTGGGCACCCTTCGCAACGTCGCCCGCGCGTCGCTGGTCTGCATGATGGCGGGGGCGGATTTCATCAAGACCTCGACCGGCAAGGAATCGGTCAACGCCACCCTGCCCGTCAGCCTGACGATGATCCGCGCGATCCGCGACTATCAGGACCGCACGGGCGTCAAGGTCGGCTACAAGCCCGCAGGCGGCATCGCCAAGGCGAAGGACGCGCTGCTTTATCTTGCCCTGATGAAGGACGAACTGGGCCACCCGTGGCTGCAACCCGACCTCTTCCGCTTCGGCGCCTCCAGCCTTCTGGGCGATATCGAGCGCCAGCTGGAACACCACCTGACCGGCCACTACTCGGCCGCCAACCGCCACGCGATGGGGTAAGACCATGACGATCAAGGACATCTTCGACCGCATGGACTACGGCCCCGCCCCTGAAGCGAATGCCGAAGCGCTGGCATGGATTGCCAAACACGGGCAGGCCTTCGGCCATTTCATCGACGGCCGCTTCGGCAAACCCGCCGCGGGGTTCGACACGAAGAACCCCGCCACGGGCAAGGTGCTGGCCTCGGTCACGCAAGGCACCGCCGCCGATGTCGATTCAGCCGTCGCCGCCGCCCGCCGCGCGGCGAAGGGATGGGCGCGCACCACTGGCCATGAACGCGCCCGCATCCTCTATGCCCTCGCACGGCTGGTGCAGAAACACGCGCGCCTCTTTGCCGTGCTGGAGACGATGGACAACGGCAAGCCCATCCGCGAAAGCCGCGACATCGACGTGCCCCTTGTGGCGCGGCATTTCTACTATCACGCGGGTCTGGCCCAGCTCATGGCCTCGGAACTGCCCGAGCATGCGCCCCACGGCGTGGTGGGTGCGGTGATCCCGTGGAACTTCCCCCTCCTGATGCTGGCATGGAAGGTCGCGCCCGCCCTTGCCGCCGGCAACACCATCGTCCTGAAACCCGCCGAATACACGCCGCTGACGGCGCTTCTCTTCGCCGACATCAGCCGCGAGGCGGGTCTGCCCAAGGGCGTTCTGAACATCGTCACGGGCGATGGCGAAACCGGCGCGGCGCTGGTCGCGCATGCGGGCGTGGACAAGGTGGCCTTCACGGGATCGACCAGCGTCGGCAAGGCGATCCGCCGCGCCACGGCCGGCACGGGCAAGGCGCTGACGCTCGAACTTGGCGGCAAGTCGCCCTACATCGTCTTTGACGATGCCGATCTGGACAGCGCGGTCGAAGGGCTGGTCGATGCCATCTGGTTCAATCAGGGGCAGGTCTGCTGCGCGGGGTCGCGCCTTCTGGTGCAGGAAGGCGTCGCCCAACGTTTCCATGAAAAGCTGAAACGCCGGATGGACGGGCTGCGGATCGGCGATCCGCTCGACAAATGCATCGACGTGGGGGCGGTGGTCGATCCCGTGCAACTGGCGGCGATCACGCAGATGGTGGACAGCTGCGCCGAGGGGCAGGTCTACCGCGCCGCCACCCCCGTCCCGCAGGGCTGCTTCTACCCGCCCACGCTGATCACGGGGCTCTCCACCGCCTCGCGCCTGATGCAGGAAGAGATTTTCGGCCCCGTCCTCGTCTCCATGACCTTCCGCACGCCGACCGAGGCGGTCGAACTGGCCAACAACACCCGCTACGGCCTTGCGGCGAGCGTCTGGACCGAGAATGTGAACCTCGCCCTCGACATCGCGCCGAAGATCAGGGCGGGGGTCGTGTGGGTGAACGCGACGAACCTCTTCGATGCCGCCGCGGGCTTTGGCGGGGTGCGCGAAAGCGGCTTCGGCCGCGAAGGGGGATGGGAGGGGCTTCTGGCCTATCTCAAACCCGCCCGCACGGCCAAGGCGCTGAAACCTGTCCCCGCCATGCCCGAACCCGCGACGCCCGGGGTGGCGGGGCTCGACCGCACCGCCAAGCTCTTTGTCGGTGGCAAGCAGGCCCGCCCCGATGGCGGCTATTCCCGCGCGATCTGGTCGCCCAAGGGGCGGCTTCTGGGCCATGTCGGCCTTGCCAACCGCAAGGATCTGCGAAACGCCGTCGAAGCCGCCCATGCCGCCAAGGGCTGGGGCCGGACGACAGGGCACAACCGCGCGCAGATCCTGTATTACATGGCCGAGAACCTGTCTGCCCGCGCCGATGAATTCGCGCAGCGCCTGAAGGACATGACGGGCCGCGACGGGCGGGCCGAGGTGGCGGCGGCCATCGAGCGGCTGTTCACCTATGGCGCATGGGCCGACAAATTCGATGGTGCTGCGAAATCCGTGCCGCTGCGCGGCGTGGCACTTGCGATGAACGAACCCTGCGGCGTGATCGGGGCCTTCGCGCCGGACGAAAGCCCGCTTTTGGGCCTGATCTCGGTCATCGCCCCCGTGATCGCCATGGGCAACACGGGCGTCTTCGTCGCGTCAGAGCCGTTCCCGCTGGCCGCGACCGACCTATATCAGGTGATCGAAACCTCGGATGTTCCGGCGGGGGTGGTGAACATCCTGACGGGCAGCCATGCCGAACTGGCCAAGCCCTTGGCGGGGCATCTGGATGTGGATGCGGTCTGGTCCTTCTCCTCGGCGGCCATATCTGCCGTGATCGAGGCCGAGGCGGCCGGCAACGTCAAGCGCACATGGGTCAACCACGGCCTTGCGCGCGACTGGGCGGGGCCCGAAGGCCATGGCCGCGACTTCCTGCGGCAGGCGACCGAGATCAAGACCGTCTGGGTGCCCTACGGCGAATAGGCGAAGGATTTTCTGCGAAAATCCTTCTTCCCGATCTTTCTGCGAAAGATCGCGCCGGACCCGTGGGGGGGCCGTTTTTTCGCAGAAAAAACGCGGTCCGAAATCTTCGCAGAAGATTTCGGGCGCCCTCAGGCCCGCCCTGCCGCCGCCGACAGGCTGAGCGGATCGATCCCCATGGATTTCAGCGCGCGGCCCCATTTGCCCGCATCGTCGGGCGAAAAGACAAGCTCTTCGCCCGCCTCGCCCACCAGCCAGCCATTCGCCTTGATCTCGCCCTCCAGCTGGCCGGGTGCCCAGCCGGCATAGCCCAAGGCCAGAAGCGCCGAGGACGGCCCCTGCCCCTGCGCCAAAGCCTCGAGGATGTCGAGCGTCGCCGTCATGCCGAAGCGGTCGTCGATCCGCATCGTCGCAGGCCCGCCACGATAGTCGGCGGAATGCAGAACGAAGCCGCGCCCCCGTTCCACCGGACCGCCGAAATGCACGCGGATGTCGCGCCCCGCCGCCCCGCGCGGGATGTTCAGCTGGTCGAGCAGCGAGGAAAAGCTTAGGTCCGCCGCCGGCTTGTTCACGATCAGGCCCATCGCGCCATCGGGCGAATGGGCGCAGATCAGGATCACGCTTTTCTCGAAACGCGGGTCGCCCATGCCGGGCATCGCCACCAGAAGCTTGCCGTCAAGGTCCATCGCCGCCGCCTTTCGCCAGACCGTCGCTCCAATCTGGCCCCGTTGCAGCCCTGCCTCAAGGGGAAGGGGCGTCGCATCCCATCGCCCGAAAGTGATTTTCCCTTTTTCCGCCGATCGCGCTATGCGGTTGGGCATGAGACGCGCCGCCCTTGCCCTGATCGCCCCCTTGTTCCTTGCCCATCCGGCAGGGGCGCTGTCGCCCGATGATGTCATCCGCGCGGCCCTGCTGAACGGCTGGCAGACGGCGGATGGCACGCATATGGCGGCGCTGCGGCTTGACCTCGCACCAAAGTGGAAGACCTACTGGCGCGCGCCGGGCGATACCGGCATCCCGCCCGTCTTCGACTGGTCGGGAAGCGAGAACCTCTCGGCCGTGCGCCTGCACTGGCCGCGCCCGAGCGTCTTTCACCTGAACGGGATGCAGACCATCGGCTATCACGATGCGCTCGTCCTGCCGGTCGAGGTGACGCCCGCCGATCCCGCCCGCCCCGTGCGGCTGAAGCTGCGCGTCGACATGGGCGTGTGCGAAGATATCTGCATGCCCGCCTCGGTCAGCCTTGCCGCCGATCTGGTGGCCCCCGGCGCGCCCGATGCCGCGATCCGCGCGGCGCTGGACGACCAGCCGGAACGCGCGGCGGCGGCGGGGCTGGGCGATGTCTCCTGCGCGGTGACCCCGATCGCCGACGGCCTGCGCGTTTCCGCCCGCATGGCCCTGCCCCCCGTGGGCCGCGACGAGGTGGTGGTGTTCGAGACGGGCCGAGACGCCGTCTGGATCGCCGAATCGGTCGAGGAACGCCAGGGCGGAGAGCTCTTGGCCTGGACCGAGATGGTCCCCCCCGAAGGCGCGCCCTTCGCGCTGGACCGCTCGCGGGTGGTGATGACCGTGATCGGAGAGGCGCGCGCGGTCGAGATCAGGGGCTGCCCCGCCGCGCCCTAGGGCGCGCTACTTCCGGCGGCGGTGTTCGTCCAGCCGCGGGAAGATCTCGACGAAATTGCAGGGCCGGTGGCGGTAGTCGAGCTGCCATTTCAGGATCTCGTCCCAGGCATCGCGGCAGGCCGACGGGCTGCCCGGCAGGGCGAAAAGATAGGTCCCCCCCGCCACGCCCCCGCAGGCGCGCGACTGCACGGCGGATGTGCCGATCTTCTGCATCGAGACGATGGTGAAGACGGTGCCGAAGGCCTCGATCTCTTTCTCGTAGACGTCGCGGTGGGCTTCCACGGTCACGTCGCGGCCCGTCAGGCCGGTGCCGCCCGTGGTCAGGATCACGTCGATGGCGGGATCGGCGATCCATTCCCGCAGGCGGGCGGCGATGGTGGCGCGGTCGTCGGGCACGATGCCGCGCGCGGCGAGGGTGTGGCCCGCTTCGGAGAGCCGTCCGACCAGCGTGTCGCCCGACCGGTCATCGGCGGCGGTGCGGGTGTCGCTGACGGTCAGCACCGCGATGCGGACGGGGATGAAGTCTTTGCTCTCGTCGATGCGCGACATGGGTTCCGCCTTTCTGGGGGTCAGCCTTTCTGCATCAGTGCCAGCCGCAGCGCGAGGCCCGCGAAGATCGTGGCACCCACCCGCCCCAGCCAGCGGGCAAAGGCCGCCGAACGGGCAAGGCGCTGCCCGACGCCCCCCGCAAAGATCGCCACCGCCCCGTTGACCACCAGCCCGCCCAGCGCGAAGGCCGCGCCGAGCGTCAGGAACTGCGCCAGAACGGGGCGGGCAGGGTCCACGAATTGCGGCAGGAAGGCGAGGATGAACAGGATCACCTTGGGGTTCAGCAGGTTGACCAGCATCCCGTCGAGGAACACGCGCCCCAGCGGGCGCGCGGCCACGTCGCGCCCCTGATCCGGTGCCCCGCCGCGCAGGGACTGCACCGCAAGGTAAAGCAGATAGGCCACCCCCGCCCAGCGGATCGCGTCGAAGGCCACGGGATGGGCCGCCACCAGCGCGCCAAGCCCCAGCCCCGCGATCACCGTATGCACCATCCCCCCCGCCGCGATGCCCGCATTGGCCGCAAGCCCCGCGCGGGGGCCGTTCCGCAAGCCCTGCGCCAGCGTGAACATCATGTCCGCCCCCGGCGTCAGGTTCAGCGCCAGCGCGGCGGGGATGAAGGCCAGCAGCAGGACGGGATCGACGGGCAGCGTCATTGCGCGAGCTTCGCCTTGATCGACAAAAGGTCGGCCCAGGCCTCGCGCTTGGCGGCGGGGTTTCGCAGCAGATAGGCGGGGTGGGTCATGGGCATGACGGGCTTGCCCAGCGCTTCGGTCCATTGCCCGCGCAGGCGCAGGATGCCCTTGGCCCCCAGCAGGCAGGCGCAGGGCGTGTTGCCCATCAGGACGACGATGTCGGGATCGGCCAGCCGGATGTGGCGTTCGACGAAGGGGCGCATCATCGCGATCTCCTCGGGCGAGGGGTCGCGGTTCGCAGGCGGGCGCCAGGGCATCACATTGGTGATGTAGAGCGCGCGTTCCGTGTCGGGATTGTCGCGCGCCAGCCCGATGGCCGCGAACATCCGGTCCAGAAGCTGCCCTGCCGCACCGACAAAGGGCTTTCCGGCCATGTCCTCGTCCCGGCCCGGTGCCTCGCCCAGCACCAGAACGCGCGCGCCGCGGCGGCCGTCGGCGAAGACGAGGGTCCGCGCCCCCCGCTTCAACTCGCAATGGTCATAGGCGGCCATCGCCTCGCGCAGCGCGTCGAGGTCGGTGGCGCGGGCGGCGGCGGCGGCGGCCTCGGCCACGGCGGCATCGGCCTCTTGCCGTTCGCGTTCGGCGGGGGAAAGCGAGGGGACATAGGGTTCGTCCGCCGGACGGGCGGGCGCGGGGCGGCGGTCTTGCGGGCGGGCCTGAGGATGGGCCTGAAGACGGGCCTGTGCCGGATGGGCCGCAGGCGCGGCGGGCAGCCACGGCGCGCGGTCGGGCAGGTCATAGGCGTTGACGGGGACCTCTCCGATCACCTCGTCCACGCCGGCATCGACCTGCCAGGCCAGCGCGGCAAGGGCCGCATGCCAGCCTTCGGGTGTGGCGGTGTCGATGTCGATTCCCATGCGGGCGACGGTAGGCGCAGGGGGGCGGGGGGGCAAGGGCAGACAGTCCCGCGAAGGAAAGGGTCGCGCCCGCACCGCGGGGTGGGTGCACAAATATGTGCGCCCGCCCCGTGGGGGCGGTGCGGGCGCGGCCCGTGGCATGGGCCACGGGCCAAACCCAACCGTTGCGCCTTCGGGATGACCTCAACCCGCTTGTCCCGTCCCGCCCGCCTACCTATAACCGCGCGCAACCGCCGCCAGAGGAGACGCCCATGACCTTCCGCGCCCGCCACCTCCTCGGCATCGAACAGCTTTCCCCGCAGGAAATCGTCACCATCCTCGATCTGGCCGACCGCTACGTCGACCTCAACCGCCGCACGGTGAAGCAGTCCGACGTGCTGGCGGGCATGACGCAGATCAACATGTTCTTCGAAAACTCCACCCGCACGCAGGCCAGTTTCGAACTGGCGGGCAAGCGGCTGGGGGCCGATGTGATGAACATGTCGGTCGCGCAGTCGAGCGTGAAGAAGGGCGAGACGCTGATCGACACCGCCATGACGCTGAACGCCATGCATCCCGACCTGCTGGTGGTGCGTCACCCGTCCTCGGGCGCGGTGAACCTCTTGGCATCCAAGGTCAACTGCGCGGTGCTGAACGCGGGCGACGGGCGGCACGAACACCCGACGCAGGCGCTTCTCGATGCGCTGACGATCCGCCGCGCCAAGGGCCGAATCCAGCGCCTGACCATCGCCATCTGCGGCGACATTGCGCATAGCCGCGTGGCACGATCGAACCTGATCCTTCTGGGCAAGATGGAAAACCGCATCCGCCTGATCGCGCCCCCTACCCTGATGCCCGCGGGCGTGCAGGACTTCGGCTGCGAGCTTTACGACGACATGCGCGCGGGGCTGGATGGCGCGGATGTGGTGATGATGCTGCGCCTTCAGAAAGAGCGCATGGATGGCGGCTTCATCCCGTCCGAACGTGAATACTACCACCGCTACGGGCTGGATGCCGAAAAGCTGGCCCATGCCAAGCCCGACGCCATCGTGATGCATCCGGGGCCCATGAACCGCGGGGTCGAGATCGACGGCGAGATCGCCGATGACATCAACCGCTCCGTCATCCAGGAACAGGTGGAGATGGGCGTCGCCGTCCGCATGGCCTGCATGGACCTGCTCGCGCGCAACCTGCGGGCCGAACGCGGCAAGAAGGCGGCCGAGACCTATGTCTGAGCCGATCACCCGCGATCCCGTCATGGGCGGCGAGGTGCCGCTGTCGGACGGCGAGACGGTGCTGGCCGAATTCCGCGCCGATCCCCGCGCCTATTGGCGCGCGCATGGCATCATGGCCGTGGCGCTGGGGGTGGTCGCGGGGGTGGTGCTGGTCGCCATGGGCAATCCCGACCCTTGGGTCGGCCTTGCCGCCGCGCTGCCCGCCGTGGGCCTGCGGGCGTGGTATCTGCAATCGGAGGCGCTTTCCCACCGCTGGCGGCTGACGGAACGCCGCCTGCTCGGCCCCGGATTGCGGGCGGTGCCGCGCGCGGCCATCGCCTCGGTCCGGCCCTTCTTCGGGGATGTGCTGGTGGTGACGACGGGGGGCGACAAGCATCTGCTGAAATACCCCGCCGATCCGGCGGCGGTCGCGCGGATGATCGGGGGCGCGGAATGAGCCACCTGCCCGACCCCGACCGCAAACCCACCAAGCACGAGATGCGTCAGGGCGGCATGGTCGCCATGGCCGTGCTGATCTTCATCGCCCTTTTCGTCATCGCCTTCATCTGGCTTGCCGCCTGACCGCAAAGGTTCCCCATGATCCTGCATCTGGAAAACGCCCGCCTGATCGACCCCGAAGCGGGAAGCGCCGAAACGGGCAGCCTGACGGTCAGGGACGGGCTGATCGTGGCGCGCGACGCCGCCGCGCCAAAGGGCGCGCAGATCACCGATTGCGGCGGCAAATGCCTTGCCCCGGGGATCGTGGACTGGGGCGTCAAGATCGGCGAACCGGGCGAGCGGCATCGTGAAAGCTTCCGCTCGGCCGCGCTCGCCGCCGCCGCGGGGGGCGTGACCACCATCATCGCCCGCCCCGACACCAGCCCCGCCATCGACACGCCCGAGACGCTGGAATTCGTCACCCGCCGCGCGGCCGAGGCCAGCCCCGTCCGCATCCGCCACATGGCCGCGCTGACCAAGGGCCGCGAGGGGCGCGAGATGACCGAGATCGGCTTCCTGCTGGACGCAGGCGCCATCGCCTTCACCGATGCCTTCCATGTGGCAACCGACGCCAAGGTGCTGTCGCGCGCCTTCACCTATGCGCGGTCCTTGGGCGCGCTGGTGATCGGCCACCCGCAGGAACCCGTCCTGTCGCAGGGCGCGGCAGCGACGAGCGGCAAGTTCGCCTCGCTGCGTGGCCTGCCGGGCGTGTCGCCCATGGCCGAACGCATGGGGCTGGAGCGTGACCTTGCGCTGGTCGAAATGACGGGCGTGCGCTACCACGCCGACCAGATCACCACCGCCCGCAGCCTGCCCGCGCTGGAACGGGCCAAGGCGCAGGGCCTTGATGTCACCGCAGGCGTGTCGATCCATCACCTGACGCTGAACGAATTCGACGTGGGCGATTATCGCACCTTCTTCAAGCTGACCCCGCCCCTCAGGTCCGAGGATGACCGCATGGCGATGGTCGACGCCGTGGCATCGGGGCTGATCGACGTGATCTCCTCCATGCACACCCCCGCCGACGAGGAAAGCAAGCGCCTGCCCTTCGAGGAAGCCGCCGCAGGGGCCGTCGCGCTGGAAACGCTGCTGCCCGCCGCGCTGCGGCTGGTGCATGCGGGGCATCTCGATCTGCCCGCGCTCTGGCGCGCGCTGGCGCTGAACCCCGCGCGGCGGCTGGGCCTACCGCAGGGGCGGCTGGCGCTTGGCGCGCCTGCCGACCTTGTCCTGTTCGATCCCGACGCGCCCTTCGTGCTGGACCGCTTCACCCTGCGGTCGAAGTCGAAAAACACGCCCTTTGACGGCAGCCGCATGGAGGGTAAGGTTCTGGCGACCTTCGTCGGCGGGACGCAGGTGTTCAAGGTCTGACGACGATGCCCGATCTCACCTCTGCCCCTCTCGCGCTGCTGGTCGTCGCGGCGCTGTCCTATCTGCTGGGCTCCGTCCCCTTCGGCGTCGTCATCACCCGCGCGCTGGGTCTGGGCGATCTGCGCCAGATCGGGTCGGGCAATATCGGCGCGACCAACGTGCTGCGGACGGGCAACAAGGCGGCGGCAGCGGCGACGCTGCTGCTCGACGCGGCCAAGGGCGGGGTCGCGGTGCTGGTCGCGCGCGCGATGGTGGGTGCGGATGCGGCACAGGTCGCGGCGCTGGCGTCGTTTCTTGGCCATCTGTTTCCCGTCTGGCTGGGGTTCAGGGGCGGCAAGGGCGTGGCGACCTTCCTCGGCACGCTTCTGGCGCTGGCCTGGCCCGTGGGGCTGGCCGCCTGCGCGACATGGCTGGCAACCGCCGCGATCAGCCGCATCTCCTCGCTTTCCGCGCTGGTGGCGACCGCCTCGGCCCCCATCTGGTTGGTCCTGTTCGGACAGTCGGGCATGGCCATGCTGGCGGTCCTGCTGGCGGCGCTGGTCTGGCTGCGCCATGGCGCCAACATCGCCCGCCTGCGCGCCGGAACGGAACCGCGGATCGGCGCGAAGAAGGGCTGACCGCCCCCCGACATCCCCCCAGACACGCCCGCAACACGCCCCGATTTTCGGGAATTGACCGATTACACGCTTTGCGCGACCCTTTCACCGTCCCCGCCAGAGGGACGAACAACAGAGGGAACAGAGCAATGAACTTCCAGCAGGCCGTCGCTTCGGTCTTTCGCAACTATGCCAATTTCAACGGTCGCGCCGCACGGTCCGAATACTGGTGGTTCGTGCTGTTCAGCTTCCTCGTCTCGGCCGTCCTGACCCTGATCGACGGTTCCGGCCTTCTGTCGGGCATCTGGAGCCTGATCGTCCTTCTGCCGTCGCTCGCGGTGGGCGCGCGGCGTCTGCATGACACCGACCGTTCGGGCTGGTGGCTGCTGATCATGCTGGTCCCGCTGATCGGCTTCATCGTGCTGATCTGGTTCTTCGTCACGCGCGGCAACGACGGCCCGAACCGCTTCGGGGCCGATCCCTTGGGGGCGAACGGGGCCTTGGCCGCCTGAGGTGCGTTTACAGGCTTGACGCCGCATAGAGCGGCGTCAGGTCGCCGCCCCAGTCGCCACGGTAAAGGTCAAGCCAGCGGTCCGCCTGCACCTTGCCGGTGGCGAGCGACCCCATCAGGGGGGAAAGGTGGCGTTCCTCGCCCATCCCCCGCGCGGCAAGGCCCGCATGCGACAGGCCCACGGCGGCGCGGGCAAGGTCGATCAGCTTCACGCCGCCCGCTTCGCCCTGCAAGCCGTGGACCGATGCCGCGACCCGCAGCCCTTCGCGGGTTTCGCCGTCCAGCCCCTTGACGAGATCCCATGCGGCATCCAGCGCCGTCTGGTCATACATCAGCCCCACCCAGAAGGCCGGCAGCGCCACGACATGGGCCTGATCGCCCATGTCGGCGCCCCGCATCTCGATGTATTTCTTGACCCGCGCCTCGGGGAAGACGGTGGTCATGTGGTCGGCCCAGTCGGAAAGCGTGGGCTTTTCCCCCGGCAGCGCGGGAAGCTCGCCCTTCAGGAAATCGCGGAAGCTTTGGCCCAGCGCGTTGATGTATTTCCCGTCGCGGTAGACGAAATACATCGGCACGTCCAAGACCCAGTCCACATAGGCCTGAAAGCCGAAGCCTTGGTCAAAGGCGAAGGGCAGCATCCCCGTGCGGCTGTCGTCCAGACCCCGCCAGATGCGCGAGCGCCACGACTTGTGCCCGTTCACCTTGCCGTCGAAGAAGGGGGACGAGGCGAAGAGCGCCGTCGCCACCGGCTGCAGCGCCAAGGACACGCGCAGCTTTTTTACCATGTCGGCTTCGGATGCGTAGTCGAGGTTCACCTGCACCGTGCAGGTTCGGTACATCATCTGCGTGCCATGCGTGCCGACACGGCCCATGTAATCGGTCATCAGCCGGTAGCGGCCCTTGGGCATCACCGGCATGTCGGCATGGCCCCATTGGGGTGCCGCCCCGATCCCCATGAAGCGGATGCCGAGGGGGTCGGCGATGCCGCGCACCTCGTCCAGATGGGTCTGCAATTCGGCGGCGGTCTGGTTCAGGTTTTCCACCGCCGCGCCCGACAGTTCGAACTGCCCCCCGGGTTCGAGGCTGACCGTCGCCCCGCCGCGCTTCAGGCCGATCACGTTTTCGCCCTCGCGCATCGCCTCCCAGCCGTGGCGGGCAATCAGCCCGTCGAAGAGCGCGCGGATCGAGCGGTCGCCGTCATAGGGCAGGGGTTGGCGCGTGTCGGTCAGCCAGCCGAATTTCTCGTGCTCGGTCCCGATGCGCCACTGGTCCTTGGGCTTGCAGCCCGATTCCACCAGCTCCGCCAATTGCTCGAACCGCTCGATCGGCCCGCCGCCGGACTGGGGAATGGACATGGAAGGCCTCTGCGTCGTCTCAAGGTAGCAACAGGTGCGTCGGCGGCGCGGGCAAGTCAAGGGCGCGCCTGCGGGGTCGCTGCGCGGCCATGCACAGGGGGAACCCTCGCCTGCGGGGATGACGGCAGGATGACGGCGCGCGGGCAAGGTGACAGCGGGTCAGGACCGCAGCACCGCCCGCCCCGCCCGCGCCCAGACAAGGCGGCTTTCCTGCGCCAGCGCCACGACGCGTTCGCCGGCCGGCGCGCCCCCCTGCAGGGCCGCCACCAGATCGCCGGTATCGAGGTCCGGCAGCGCGGCGAAGGCATCGAACAGCGCCTCGGCCCCGCGCGCCTCGACGGGGATCAGCAGGGCCTGACCGTCGGACTGCTTCAGCCGCCAGACCCGCCGCCCCCGCAGGGTCAGAAGGCGCAGTTCCACCAGATCGGGCAGGCTGACCGCGCCGCCCGTCGCGGGGCCGAAATAGCTGATCTGGCCCTCGACCACCTCGACGATTCCCGGGGCCTCGCCCTCTTGGGCAAAGCGCATCCGCCGCCATGCCTGAAAGCCCCAAGCCCCCGCGACCAGAAGCGCCACGCCGCCCATGCCCTGCAAAAGCCAGCCGCCCAGCCACAGAAGCCACAGCCCGAACAGCCCCAGACCGGCCGCGGCCGCAACCTCGCGCCCGCGCGAGAGCGCCTGCGCCAGTTCGGGCCGGACCAGCATCACGCCCAGTCCCCCAGCACCGATTGCCACAGCGTGATCGCCGCAACCGCCGCCGTATCCGCCCGCAGGATGCGCGGGCCGAGGCTGACGGGAACCACCTGTTCCATCCCGCGCAGCCGCGCGCGTTCGGCGTCCGAAAACCCGCCCTCCGGCCCGATCAGGATGGCCCATGGCCCCCGATCCTGCCCCGCCAGCGTCGCGCGGGCCGAGGTCAGCGACTCATCCGCCCAGAGTATGCGGCGATCCGCGGGCCAGTGCGCGAGCAGCCGGTCCAGATGCTGCAGGTCATCGACGGCGGGCACATAGGTCGCGCCGCATTGTTCGGCAGCCTCCACCGCATGGGCCTGCAGGCGGTCCTGCCGGATGCGTTCGGAATTGGTGTGGCGCGTCTGCACGGGCAGGATGCGCGCAGCCCCCAGTTCGCAGGCCTTTTCCACGATGAAATCGGTGCGCGCCTTCTTGATCGGCGCAAAGAGCAGCCACAGGTCTGGCGGGGGCAGAAGGGGCTTGGTCTGCACCTCGCAGCGCAGCACGCCGCCGCGCTTGTTCCCCGCCTCGACCGTCGCGCGCCATTCGCCGTCCTGCCCGTTGAACACAAGCACGGCGTCGCCCTGCCCCAGCCGCATCACGGCAAAGAGATAATTGGCCTGACCTTCGTTCAGGCCGACCGCTTGCCCATGGGCCAAGGGCGCGTCTACATACAGGCGGATTTTCGCAATCGACATGAAGGCGACCCTATGACCCAAGCGCCGCAAATGCCAGAGGGCGGGACGACGACCGGCACCGTCGCCGATGCCCCGCGCGGCAACTGGGTGGACCGCTTCGCCCCCGCCGCGACGCGCCCCTATCTGCGCCTGTCGCGGGCCGACCGGCCGATCGGCACATGGTTGCTGTGGATCCCCTGCCTCTGGGCCATCGCGCTTGCCGCCGCAAGCACGGGCGGGTTCACCGCTCTGGACCTGTGGCTTGCCGTTTCCTCTGGCATCGGGGCCTTCCTGATGCGGGGGGCGGGCTGCACATGGAACGACCTGACCGACCGCGACTTCGACGCGCAGGTGGCCCGCACGCGCAGCCGCCCGCTGCCGTCGGGGCAGGTCACGCCGAAACAGGCGGCGGTCTGGATGGTGGCGCAGGCGCTTGTCGCGTCGCTGATCCTGTTCAGCTATCACCCCGTGGCGATCATCCTCGGCTTCGTGTCGCTGCTGCCGGTCGCGGTCTATCCCTTTGCCAAACGCTTCACATGGTGGCCGCAGGTCTTTCTGGGCGTGGCCTTCAACTGGGGGGCGCTGCTGCTCTGGGCCGCGCATTCGGGCACGCTGCCCGTGGCGGCGGTGCTGCTTTACGCCTCGGGCATCGCGTGGACGCTGTTCTACGACACGATCTATGCCCATCAGGACACCGAGGATGATGCCCTGATCGGGGTGAAATCCACCGCCCGCCTGTTCGGGGCAAACAGCGGGCCGTGGCTTGCGGCGTTCCTTGTCGCGGCGGTCGTGCTGATGGCCGGCGCGGTGATCATGGCGCTGGCGCCCTTGGGCAACCCGCTGTCGATGGTGATCGCGCTGGCGGGTGTCTGGGCCTTCGGCTGGCACATGGTCTGGCAGCTGCGCCGTCTGGACACGGCCGATCCGGCCAATTGCCTGCGCCTCTTCCGGTCGAACCGCGACGCGGGGCTGGTCGCTGCGCTGTTTCTCGCCGCTGCCGCGCTGGTCTGATTGATCCGCTGGCCGCAGCCACTTAAGGAGGCTGGGGCGGGACAGCCCGTCACCCACCAGACGAAAGACGCCTGATGCGCCTGCCGAACCTGCGCCTGACCGGATTGACCCTGCCCTTCGCCCGCCGGACGGGGGCGGGAGGCCCCGCGCCGCGCGGACCGCTGCCGCAATGGGTCGTGGCGGTGCTGGCCTTCGCCATCGCGGGGTTCTTCGCGCTTCTGGTGTCATGGGCCGCCGTCCTGCTGATCGAACGGCGCACCGAACGCGCCGTGCGCGCCGAACTGGCCGAGGCGGCGATCGACTGGGTGCGCGTGGATGCCGACGGCCTGCACCTCGACCTGACCGGCACCGCCCCGACCGAGGCCGCGCGCTTCCGCGCGCTGAACATCGCGGGCGGGATCATCGATGCCGCCCGCATCCGCGACGGGATGGAAGTGCCCCCCGATGCCGCGATCGAAGCGCCCCGCTTCTCGGTCGAGATGCTGCGAAACGACGACGGCATCCAGTTGATCGGCCTGTTGCCCGACAGCGAAACCGTCACCGCCCTGACCGCCGAGGCCGCCGCCCTGACCCCCGCCATTCCCGTGTCGGCCATGCTGGAAACCGCCGCCTATCCCGCGCCCGAAGGCTGGGCCGCGGCGGTCGAGTACGGCATCGCGGCGCTGAAGCTGCTGCCGCGGTCCAAGATCTCGGTCGCGGCGGACGGGGTGCGGATCACCGCCATCGCCACGTCCGAGGCCGAACGCCGCGCGCTCGAGGCGCAGCTGCGCGAGGCGCGGCCCGCCACGCTGGCGGTGCGGATCGACATTTCCGCCCCCCGCCCGGTGCTGACACCCTTTACCCTGCGCTTCGTGCTCGATGCCGAAGGCGCGCGCTTCGACGCCTGCGCCGCCGATACCGAAGCCGCGCGCAACCGCATCCTTGCCGCCGCGGTGGCCGCGGGCATGCCCGCGCCGGGGGGCTGCGTCATCGGCCTTGGCGTGCCGACCCCGCGCTGGTCCGAAGCGGCCGAGGCGGGCATCCGCGCCGTCGCCGCGATGGGGGCGGGGACGATCACCTTCTCGGACGCCGATGTGACGCTGCTGGCCCCGCCCAGCGTCGCGCAGGACCGGTTCGACCGCGCCGTGGGCGAATTGCAGGCCGCCCTGCCGCCCGTCTTCTCGCTCGATGCGACGCTGGAAAAGGCGGTGGATGCGGTGCCTGCGGGTCCGGCCGAATTCACCGCCGAACTGGGCGAAGGCGGGCGCGTCGAACTGCGCGGGCGGCTGACCGACGAACGGCTGCGCGAGGCGGTGGACAGTTTCGCCCGCGCGCGGTTCGGCGTGGACGATGTGCTGACGGCCACGCGGATCGACCCCGACCTGCCCGCAGGCTGGCCTGTCCGCGTTCTGGCAGGGCTGGAAGCGCTGGCCCAGCTCGAGACCGGCAGACTGCTGGTGCGCGCGGATACGGTCGAGGTGTCGGGGGTCACGGGCTCGCAAGAGGCGCGGGGCCGGATCAGCCAGATCCTGTCGGGCAAGCTGGGACAGGGCAAAACGTTCAAGGTCGCGGTGCGCTATGACGAGGCGCTCGATCCCCTCGCCGCGCTGCCCACGCCCGAGGAATGCGTGGCCAAGGTCAAGGCGGTGATGGCCGACCGCAAGATCACCTTCACCCCCGGTTCGGCCGAAATCGACAGCTCCGCCCGCGGCCTGATGGATGCGCTGGCCGAGGCGCTGACCCCCTGCGTGGCGCTTCCGCTCGAAATCTCGGGCCATACCGACGCGCAGGGCAGCGAGGAGGGCAACCGCGCCCTCAGCCAGGCGCGGGCCGAGGCGGTTCTGGTCGCCCTTCAGGGCCGCCGCGTGGATGTCACCGCGATGAAGGCCGTGGGCTATGGCGAAAGCCGCCCCATCGCCGGAAACGACAGCGACGAAGGGCGTGAGGCCAACCGCCGGATCGAATTCAGCCTGATCGGCGCGCCCGCGCAGGCCGCGTCCGAGGCACCGGCAGGGACCGCGGGGGAAGGGGCGGCGCAGGGCGCGGGCACCACCATCCCCGCCCGTCCCCTGACCGCCGATGCACAGGCCTGCGTGCGCGACGCGCAGGGACTGCTGGCCAAGAAGAAGATCACCTTCGATCCCGGCTCGGCCAAGATCAGCGACGAGGCGTCGGGCGTGATGACCGCGCTTGCCACGCTTCTGAAGCAATGCCCCGGACTTGCGGTCGAAATCGGCGGCCATACCGACGCGCAGGGGACCGAACGCAACAATCGCAGGCTCAGCCAGAGCCGCGCCGATGCGGTTCTGGCCGCGCTGCAGGCGCAGGGGGTCGACACCTCGGCCATGACCGCGCGGGGCTATGGCGAGGACAGGCCCATCGCCG